>JBDTLA010000108.1:0-88244 GCA_039935035.1 Rudaea sp.
GTGCCTTCGCCAGATGTGCTCGCGGTGCCGCTGGCACGCCCGAACGCATCGCCTGTTTTGGCTGCAACTTCGGCGGCGAAGACTTCGTCAGCGCCGACGCCAAACCGCTCTTCAACAATTGATCGCGTAGTGATTCAGACATGGAGCAATATTACTAAAAAAGTGCAGTCAAGGAAGCCCGCCATTTGTTCTGGGCAATCAAGGCAGAGCAGATGGCGAGTCTGTAGCCACGGAAAGCGGCTTCTTGATCCGTGCGATCAAGGATGATCGCACTACCTTGAACAGTGCGGCCAAGGATGGCCGCTTCTTGATTCCCGCGATCAAGGATGATCGCACTAATAATGCGGCGGCGTGGGCTCATCACGCACATCGTGGGCCAAGGCAACTTTGACCTGCGAAAGTTCTCCGCGCACACGCGCAAATGCCTCACGCATTTCGGACAACAGGCGATCGTGCCCTGTCACCGTCGCATCCAATGATTGCATGGCATGTTCGAGAAATGCGAAACGCACTTCCAGTTCGTTGAGCCTTTCTTCCAGCGTCGGGTTCATGGCAGCAGGCTCAAAGTCGGCCATCGACAGCGTCTGCTGGCAACACGTATTTCACATCGTAAATCACGGATTTCCCCTTTGCCAACGCGCGCACGCCGGCGACACCCATTTCACGGAATTGATGATGCGCGACGGCCAGAACAATCGCGTCATACACTCCCTTCACCGGGTCATCGATCGGCCGGATGCCACATTCGCGCTCGCATTCATCCTTGTCCGCATTCGGGTCGTACACATCGACCTGTGCGTGGCACGCGCGCAACTCATCGACGATTTCACTTACTCGGGTATTGCGCAAGTCGGGGCAATCTTCCTTGAACGTAATCCCCAACACGAGCACGCGGCTGCCGACGACATTTATCTGCTTGAGCGCCATCAGACGCAACACCTGCGCACTCACATGCGCGCTCATGCCTTCGTTGATGCGGCGCGCCGCACTGATCAACTCGGGATACATCCGGGCTTCGGATGCCTTGTGAATCAAATAGTACGGATCCACGCCGATGCAATGCCCACCAACCAGGCCCGGGCGGAAGTTCAGAAAATTCCATTTCGACCCGGCGGCCTTGAGCACTTCCTCGGTATCAATTCCCAGGCGCGAAAAAATCAGCGCCAATTCATTGACCAGGGCGATATTGACGTCGCGCTGGATATTCTCGATGGCCTTCGCAGCCTCGGCTACGCGAAGGCTTGATGCGCGATGGGTGCCGGCCGGAACGATGCGCCGATACAAGACGTCGACGAAATCGGCCGCAGCCGGCGTGGATCCGGACGTCACCTTGATGATATCGGCCAGTCGTCGCGTTTTGTCGCCCGGATTGATGCGCTCCGGGCTGTAGCCGACGAAAAAGTCCTCGTTGAAACGCAAACCAGATGCGCGTTCGAGTTCAGGCACGCAAATTTCTTCCGTGGCACCGGGATAAACCGTGGACTCGTAAATCACCAGATCGCCAGGATGCAACGATTTGCCGATGATTTGGCTGGCGTCGATCAATGGCGACAGATCCGGCCATTTGTGCGCCGTTACAGGCGTCGGCACGGCGACGATGAACACATTGCAGCCGCGCAGCGAAGCCGCATCGGTGCCGAAACTCAATCGCGTTGCGGCCGCCAATTCCTGCGCATCGACTTCGCCGGTCGAATCACGCCCGGCCTGCAATTCGTCCACCCGCGCTGCGTTTTTATCGTAGCCCAGGGTCTGGAAATGATTGCCCAACGCGACCGCCAACGGCAGCCCGACGTAGCCCATGCCGACGACGGCGATACACGCATCGCTCAACGTGAGATCGAAGCTCATGCCGGCGTGTCAGATTGACGAATGCTGCGCCCGCGACCGATGCCGTAATAGGCGATGCCGGCCGCTTCGACCGACCCCGGCTCGTAGATATTGCGCCCGTCGAAAATAACCGGTGTTGTCAGAGCGCCGCGAATGCGTGCGAAATCCGGACTCCAGAAAACCTTCCATTCCGTGGCGATGACGAGCGCATCGGCGCCGTCGAGTGCCGCGTACGCGCCCTCGCATAGCGTCAGGTCTACGCGCTCGCCGTACAAGCGCCGCGCTTCGTCATGCGCCTCCGGATCGTAAGCGCGAACGTTTGCTCCCGCCGCCCACAACTGTTCCAGCAGCCTCCGACTCGGCGCTTCACGCATATCGTCGGTATTGGGCTTGAAAGCAAGCCCCCAGATCGCGATGGTCTTGCCCGACAGCCCCGTGGGAAAATACCGTTGCATCAACTCAAAGAGTTTTTCCTTCTGGTCGCGATTGACTGCCTCGACCGCGTCGAGCAATCGCGCCTCGTAGCCATGGCCACGCGCAATGCGCTCGAGTGCTTGCACGTCTTTGGGAAAGCACGATCCGCCATAACCGGCGCCCGGATAGATGAAGGAATACCCGATCCGCGGATCCGAACCGATGCCATGCCGCACCAGCTCAATATCGGCACCGACGCGCTCGGCGATATTGGCCATTTCGTTCATGAAGCTGATCTTCGTCGCGAGCATCGCATTCGCCGCGTACTTGGTCAGTTCCGCTGAGCGAACATCCATTAGTACCAATCGCTCGTGGTTGCGATTGAACGGCGCGTACAAGGCTTTCAATACATCGATGGCATGAGCACTGTCCGTGCCGACTACAATACGGTCCGGGCGCATGCAGTCTTTCACCGCATCGCCTTCCTTGAGAAATTCCGGATTCGAGACAACGTCGAACTCGATTTCGACTTTGCGCACTGCAAGCTCGGCAGCGATGGTCTTGCGCACGAGATCTGCGGTTCCGACAGGTACCGTGGACTTGTTGACGATCACGCATCGGCGGTCGATATGCCGGCCGATCGTGCGCGCCACCATGAGCACGTGGGAAAGGTCGGCGCTGCCATCCTCGTCCGGCGGCGTGCCGACAGCTATGAACAACAATTCGCCATGGGCGATAGCGAGCTGCGCATCCGTGGTGAAACGCAAGCGCGTGGTCGCCCGATTGGCGGCAACCAGTTCCGCCAGGCCAGGCTCGAAGATCGGCACGTCACCGCTTTCCAGTGCGGCAACCTTGCCGGCATCGATATCGACGCAGATCACGTCGTTACCAACTTCGGCCAGGCACGTTCCCGTAACCAGTCCGACGTAACCCGTACCAAACAGGGTAATCCGCATTGCTGTTCCAGTAGCGCGAGCGCCCCAAAAAATCGGCCCGCCGAACGCGCATTGTAGTGAGGCAATGCCTCAAAAAAAAAGGGCGCGGAGTAATCCGCGCCCTGTGAGCATCGAATTTCGACGCTTATTTCTTCGTTGGCTCGACTTTCGGCTTGGCCGCTGCGTCTGCCTTGTCGATGCTGATCAGCTTGACGTCGAAAATCAGTGTCGCGTCCGGGCCGATCGTGGCCGGGCCGCGTTCACCGTAGGCCAGCTTGGCCGGAATGAAGAACTTGTATTCCGAACCTACCGGCATCAGTTGCAAACCTTCAGTCCAGCCGGGAATCACGTTAGCCAGCGGAAATTTCGCCGGCTGTCCGCGATCGATCGAGCTGTCGAATTTGGTGCCGTCGATCTTGGTTCCGGTGTAATCCACCGTAACGGTATCGGTCTTGGCCGGTTTCGCGCCATTACCCTGCTTGACGACTTCGTACTGCAAACCTGAGGCAGTAACCTTGACGCCTTTCTTGGTCTTGTTCTTGGCCAGGAACGCGTCGCCTTCCTTCTGGTTGTTGACAGCCTCGCCCTTCATCTTGGCCTCCTGCTTGGCGCGCAATTCCTCCACAAACTGCTGGCGCACGGCCAGCGATTCGTCCTTGGTAAGCTTCGTCGCGCCACCAGCGATGCTTGCTTCCAATGCCTGGGTGACGATTTTGACGTCGATCTCGTCCTTGATCGATCCCAAACGCTCGCCGATGTCCATACCGACCATGTAGCTGAATTCGGCTTTCTTGTTGCCTTTGAACTTGGCGTCGATCGCAGCTTGATCGACTTTTGGTGCGGCCTCTGCCGGATGCGCAGGATGCATCGTAGGCGCGGCGTTATGCGGATTTTCCGCTGCGCCGGCGGAACCGGCGGCCAGTGCCACCGCAATGGCGCCTGCGGTCAAGGTCTTGCGCAGAAACTGAGTCATGTGTACTCCTGAGATATTGAATTGGTTGCCAACCATGCGGCATGCAGCGACATCGCCGGATTCCACAGCGGAACCGGCAATTCGGCCGCGTATTGTGCGGTGCCGACACGCCGAACGCAAACGGGCGAGCGTTGGACTGCGTTTGGCGTGCCGGGTTCCGTGCTTTGTTTCATCAGTTGGACTCAGGAAAATTTTGATCCAACGGAAATTAGTCGTGCGCCAGCCTGTTAAAATACCCGCATGCTGAAATTTGATGATCTCGCGCTGCGGCGCGGCCCCTTACTGTTGCTTGAACATATGGACACCGCCCTGCACGCCGGCTGGCGGGTGGGTATTTGTGGGCGCAATGGTGCCGGCAAATCAAGCCTGCTCGCGTTGGTCGCAGGTGAATTGACTCCGGACTCGGGGCATTTCGAGCGACCACGCAACTGGATTCTCGCCTACGTTCGCCAGGAAGTACCCGCGCTGGAATCCACGGCCTTGGACTATCTGCTCGACGGCGATACCGAATTTCGCGAGATCGAACAAGCCCTGGCAATTGCCGAAGCCGCCCACGACGCGGCTGCACTGGCCGCGTTGCACGAGCGCTTGTATGCGATCGATGGCTATGCGGCACCGGCGCGAGCCGGTGAATTACTGCACGGCCTGGGCTTTGCTCATGGCGATGAAACCCGCAAGGTCAACGAGTTTTCCGGTGGCTGGCGGATGCGCCTGAACTTGGGTCAGGCACTGATGTGCCGTTCGGACCTGTTGCTGCTTGACGAGCCCACCAATCACCTTGATCTGGATGCGGTTCTGTGGCTGGAAGGGTGGCTCAAGCGTTATGTCGGGACGCTGCTGTTGATTTCGCACGACCGTGAATTCATCGATGCCATTGCCACCCATGTGCTTGCCATCGCCGACCAGCGCGCTGAATTGTTCTCGGGAAACCTGACCGGGTACGAACGCAAGCGCGCCGAGCGCCTGATCCAGCAGCAGTCGATGTTCGAAAAGCAGCAACGCGAACGCGCGCACCTGCAACACTTCGTCGACCGCTTCCGCGCCAAGGCAACCAAGGCGCGCCAGGCCCAAAGCCGCATCAAGGCGCTTGAACGTATGGTCGAAATCGCCCCGCTGCGCGCGGCGTCAAACATTCAATTCAGCTTCCGCGAACCCGCCGCATTGCCATCGCCGCTGCTCAAGCTCGACGAGGCCGTGGCAGGTTACGGCAAACGTCATGTGCTCGACAACGTAACGTTCAATCTGACCCCCGGTGATCGTATCGGGCTGCTCGGCGCCAATGGCGCCGGCAAATCCACGCTGGTGAAATTGCTCGCTGGTGTCATCGAACCTTTTTCCGGCGAACGTCTCGGGGCTCGTGATCTGGCTATCGGCTACTTCGCCCAGCACCAGCTTGAACAACTTGATTCCAGCGCGACGCCCATTGCGCACTTGCTGCGTCTTGACCCGAATCTCGGAGAACGCGCCGCGCGCGACTTTCTCGGCGGATTCGGTTTCGCCGGTGAGCGCGCATTGACCGAAGTAGCACCATTTTCCGGCGGCGAAAAGGCCCGGCTGTGCCTTGCCTTGACCGTTTTCCAGCGTCCAAATCTGCTATTGCTCGACGAACCAACCAACCATCTTGACCTGGACATGCGTGAAGCATTGACCGAAGCGCTCAATGATTTTTCTGGCGCCGTGGTTCTGGTTTCGCATGATCGCGCCCTGATCCGCGCCTGCTGCGATACGTTGTTGCACGTAGGCAATGGCCAGGTGGTCCCCTACGATGGCGATCTGGAGGATTACGCGCGACTGGTTTCGAGCAGCGATTCGGGCACGACCGCGGCGCGGACTCCCAGCACCTCGACACGCCGCGACCAGCGCCGCGAACGCGCCGAACAACGCGCACGGCTTGCCCCGTTGCGCGAACGCTTGCGCCGCGTCGAGCAAGAGATGGCAAAGCTCGGCACGCGCAAACGCGACGCCGAGGCGGCGTTGACGGACCAATCGCTGTACGACGACGCCAGCCAAACCGGACGTTTGCGTGAATTGTCGGAATCCTCCTCCACGCTGGCGGCGCAACTCGAAGAGTTGGAAAACCAATGGTTGCAGGCGCAAGCCGAGATCGAAAGCATCCCTGCGGGATGACTATCGATATCACCATGGGCAATGACCGCGGCATCCTCGGACCCCGCGGTTGCCGTATAATTGGCGGTTGCTTTTACCCCATCCTGCTCTCCCATCCACAGTGGAAACCCCGATGTCCGAACTGATCGCGCCGCATGGCGGCCGTCTCGTCAATTTGCAGATCGTGCCTGCCGCCGATCGCGTAGCCCTGAAACGCCAAACCGCGCAGATGCCCGCATGGGACCTGACCGCGCGTCAATTGTGTGATCTGGAACTGCTCATGAACGGCGCGTTCTCGCCGCTCGAAGGCTTCATGACCCGCGCCGACTACACCCCGGTGTGTCGCGACATGCATCTGGCCAACGGCGTGCTCTGGCCGATGCCGATCACCCTGGATGTGACTCGCGAATTTGCAGAAAAGCTGGGTGATGCCAAGCAGATTGCGCTGCGCGACCCGGAAGGCGTCGCCCTGGCCGTGCTCGACGTCGAAGACCACTGGGAACCGAATCGCGAAACCGAAGCACAAGAAGTGTTCGGCACTACCGATACATTGCATGCCGGTGTGAAATATCTGCTCAACAACGCCAATCCGATCTACCTGGGCGGCCGCATCCACGGCCTGGAAGCACCACGCCACTACGACTTTCGCCACCTGCGCCTGAGCCCGCGCGAGTTGCGCGAACAAAGCGAAAAGCTCGGCTGGCAACGTATTGTAGCTTTTCAGACGCGCAATCCGATGCATCGCGCGCATCTTGAACTAACCTTCCGCGCCGCGAAGATCGCTGAGGCGAATTTGCTGATCCATCCCAGCGTTGGCATGACCAAACCTGGCGACATCGATCACTACACGCGCGTGCGCTGCTACGAAAAACTTATCAACCACTATCCCGAACAGACCAGCGCGCTGAGCCTGCTGCCGCTGGCAATGCGCATGGGCGGTCCGCGCGAAGCCTTGTGGCACGCCATCATTCGCAAGAATTACGGTTGCACCCATTTCATCGTCGGCCGCGACCATGCCGGCCCGGGCAAAGATGCATCGGGCAAGCCGTTTTACGGACCTTACGATGCGCAGGAACTGGTCAGCAAGCATCAGGATGAAGTCGGCATCACCATGGTTCCGTTCCGGGAGATGGTGTACGTCGCCGAACGCGCCCAATACATGCCGGCTGACGAAGTGCAGCCCGGTGAAACGGTGCTCAATATTTCCGGCACCGAGTTGCGCCGACGCTTGCACGAGGGACTCGAAATCCCCGAGTGGTTCACCTACCCAGAAGTGATCGAAGAACTGCGTCGCACCCATCCACCGCGCTACAAGCAGGGATTTACCGTGTTCTTTACCGGCCTTTCCGGTGCGGGCAAATCGACCTTGGCCAACGCCCTGCTGGTCCGACTGCTCGAACACGGCTCGCGCCCGGTTACGCTACTGGATGGCGACATCGTGCGCAAGAACCTTTCCAGCGAGTTGGGCTTCTCCAAGGAGCATCGCGATCTCAACGTGCAGCGCATCGGCTATGTCGCCAGCGAAATCACGAAGAATGGCGGTGTGGCGATTTGTGCGCCCATCGCACCCTACGCGCAGACGCGCAAAATCGTACGCGAGATGATCGAACATTATGGCCTGTTCGTGGAAATCCATGTTTCCACGCCAATCGCCGTATGCGAATCGCGCGATCGCAAGGGTTTATACGCATTGGCCCGTGCCGGCAAACTCAAGGAATTCACCGGCGTGAGCGATCCGTACGAAATTCCCGATGACGCGGAAATGCATATCGATACCAGCGATATCAGCCCAGATGAGGCGGTGCAGCGGATCGTGTTGAAACTCGAAGCCCTGGGTTTGATTCGCCCGCGCGGTTAAAACCAGGCGCAGCGATTGCATTGATTGGCTATGTGAAAAATCTTTTAATGCATTGTTTCTGAATAATAATTCAACATATTTTGCCGGCGGCATCCAGTCGCCGGCGTTCTGCTTGTTCTGAATCGATCAATCAATGATTGACATGTTTTGTCTAGGTGTTATACTTGGCTACAACACTAGAACGACAGCTCACCAAGAGGAACACCCATGAACATGCAAGCTTTGTTGATCCGCGCCACCTTCATGGCCATGTTGGCGATTGGCCTGTCACTGGCCATGATCCATGAACGCGCAAACAAGCATTCCGTTGAAATGATGCAGCGCGACGCGCAAACGATTGCACAACCAACTACGCACGCGAGCACGGCCAAAACACAGCATGCCGACGCAGTCATCATCATGCTTCCCACGATTCATGTTCGAGCCGGCGTCGAGCAACTGACCAATACCACGAGTTCGGATCACGACATGACTTCTTCGTCGAATCGCATCGTGGGCAACGAACAGTCAAAACTGTTCGAAACGCTCAGGCCCTCGCTGCACCGGTTGCGCTTGGACATGCCTTACTATTCATTCGGCCGGGCCGCTATGCCACGGACGAGTAAGGAATAGACATGGCCATAAGCTGGAACGACAACGCCCCGATTTATCGCCAACTACGCGATCGCGTCGTGGCGATGATTCTGGACGGCGTGCTCAAGCAGGGCGATGCCCTGCCGTCCGTGCGTCAGGTTGCGGCGGATTTTCAGCTCAATCCGATCACGGTGTCCAAGGCATATCAGGAACTGGTGGACGACAATCTTGTAGAGAAACGGCGAGGACTGGGCATGTACGTCACTGAGGGAGCACGCGCGGCATTGATGAATTCGGAACGCGAGCATTTTCTGAACGAGGAATGGCCGATGTTGTATGCGCGGTTGAAGCGCATGAATATCAATCTGCAAACCCTGCTTGAACGAGCGCCGAAGAAATCCGAAGGAGAAACCTCATGAGCGCCGTAATCCAGGCAAAAGACTTGAGCAAGCGCTATGCAACAACCGTTGCACTTGATCATGTTGACCTGAATATACAACCCGGCCGCATCGTCGGCCTGGTCGGACCCAATGGCGCCGGCAAGACCACCGCACTCAAGGCGATACTCGGCCTGACCGAGTTCGACGGAGAATTGACCGTCCTGGGCCTGGATCCACGGCGTGATCGCGACAAATTGATGCTCCAGGTCTGCTTCATCGCCGATGTTGCGGTATTGCCACGCTGGATCCGCGTCTCGGAAGTCGTGGATTTCGTGGCTGGCGTGCACCCGCGCTTCTCGCGTGAAAAGTGCCAGGCATTTCTGGCGCGGACAAAACTGAAACCGAGCCAGCGGGTGCGTGAAATGTCCAAGGGCATGGTCGCGCAGTTACATCTGGCCGTGGTAATGGCCATCGACGCGAAGCTGCTTGTACTCGATGAACCCACGTTGGGCCTGGACATCCTGTATCGCAAGGATTTCTACCAGAGCCTGCTCAACGATTATTTCGACGAGCAAAAAACGATCCTGATCACCACCCACCAGATCGAAGAAGTCGAACACATTCTCAGCGACCTGCTGTTCATCCGCGACGGCCGCATCGTGCTCGACGCCACCATGGATCAGGTCAGCGAGCGCTTCGCCGAGGTGATGGTCAATCCGGACAAGGCCGATGCCGCGCGCGCATTGAATCCCATGTACGAACGGCAAGTGTTTGGCAAATCCATATTTCTGTTCGATGGCGCTGATCGCACTCGCTTGGCAGAACTCGGCGAATTGCACAAGCCCAGCGTCGCGGATTTGTTCGTCGCGACCATGAAAGGAACCTACGCATGAATAGCAGCGCATCGAATTCCAGCAACGACCCGAGCGGCGCGCCCTCGAACCACTCGATCTCCACAATCGCGAGTACCGGCAGCGCGCACGCAAGTTCAGCAATGAACACGTTCACATGGCTGCTCAAACGCGAATACTGGGAACATCGCGGTGGATTTCTGCGTGCGCCGGTGATCACCGCATTGATCTTCCTCGTGCTCACGTTGATGGCACTGATCACCGCCGAAATCACGGCGCATCGATTCAATCTCGACTTCAACAATATGCACATCCAGCAACTTGCGCAAAACATCGGCGAAAACAATGCTGCAAAGGTCAGCGCCGGAATCGATATCGGCCTGCTCAGTCTCGGCGCCCCCCTCGGCATCGTGCTGTTCTTCGTCGTGTTCTTCTATCTACTCGGCGCACTGTATGACGATCGCCGTGATCGCAGCGTTTTGTTCTGGAAATCGTTGCCACTGTCGGATACACAAACCGTTTTGTCGAAGGTCGTTGCGGCCATACTGATCGCACCGGTCCTCGCAGTGGCTGCAATGATCGCGCTGCACCTGGGCTTTCTCATCCTGCTAAGTCTGTATGCGCTGATTCACGGCATCAACCCGTTCCCGTTATTGTGGTCGCCGCTGCACCTTGTCACGCTGTGGCTGAAACTGATTGCAATGATTCCATTGAATGCGATCTGGGCATTGCCCTGCATCGGCTGGTTGCTGCTGTGTTCGAGCTACGCGCGTTCCAAACCATTCCTGTGGGCGATTGCTGTTCCCGCGATCGCCGGTGTCGTTGTGTGGTGGATTGATCTGATGTCGCAACTGTCGCTGCCGCGCACCTGGTTCTGGGAACACATCGTGATTCGTGTGTTGTTTAGCGTTTTCCCGGGAAGCTGGATAAGTGGATCCACAATCCGCGAACTGACCCACTTCAATCACGATGGTGTAGATCAACTGCCGTCCGTCCTGTCAATGGACATCCTCAAAACGCTTTTTAGTTCTCCGGATTTGTGGATTGGCGCCATCGCCGGAATCGCCATGATTGCCGCGTCGATCTGGTTCCGGCGCAAGCGCACCGAAGCATACGCCTGACAGATTGCTCTCTCGTTACCTACACAAGGCCGCATTTGCGGCCTTGTGTTTTTGCTTGCGCGAATTCCGTTTCCCTTGATGCACAAGAGCAAAGCTTTCACTCGACTGCGTCGAGCGGGTAGCTTTCAAGTGCAGGGCTTTCACTCGCCTGCGGCGAGCGAGTCACTTTTGGCATTGCCCAAAAAGTAACCAAAAGGCTAGGCACCGAGCGCGGTGTTTTGATTCGCATCCTGCGAATCAAAATTCCCTGCGCTTCTCGGCACCGCGACGGAGCCGGCTATCCGCTAATCCGTCCATCCATAGACTACGCATTGGAAAACTTCGTGTTCTGTGGCTCGTGCGAACACTGCGAAGCAAAAGCACGCTTCGACCCTATCCACTCTCGGTTTTTTGCTCTTGGCTTCTGTGGCAGGGAATGCCGCTAAATGGGGCCCCTGTGGGGCGGCGAGTGGGCGCAGGAAAGCCCGCAGGGTGGCGCGCACGATGCGCGCCAGTTCGTTGCATGTACATGGATGTACATTCAGCGAACCCCGGAGCTCGCTCGCGAAGTCGCAGGGCAGGATGCCCGGAGACCGACCCACCGGGGTGGCCTTCTTATTGGTTACTTCTTCTTGGCCATTCAAGAAGAAGTCACTCGCTCGCTGAAAGCGAGTGAAAGCCCTGCGCTTGAAAGTTACCCGCTCGACGCAGTCGAGTGGAAGCTCTGCTTTTGTTCCACAAGTGATGGGTATCGCTGCGCTCCACCCATTCTACTTACGGTCCCAAACTCAATCCTCTCCCCCAAGTCGACCTGGGGGAGAGAGTCAAGCAACCGACTATTTGACAGTATCGGACAACACGCGATACGCATTGCCCTCTTGTTTCATCAAACCGACCTGGCCGAGATCCATGTCGCCGACCAGCCAGAAGCGCAGCAGGCTTGCGCCGGCACGTCGCACCACGACGGCAGCGCCATCGCCGGTGTAAAGGATATCTCCAGAACGCAGGCCTGAGGGTTGCACCGTCTCGGTGATGTCACGGCCTTCAGCATAGGCCCTTTGCATGGACGTACGCGTTGTAGACGCGGCGGTGGGGACCGTGGCAACAAGTTGTCCGCCAGTACGCGTGCGCAGCACCGGGTTCGTCGTGTCGCTGAGCTGGCGAATGACTTTGTATCGACCTTCACCGGATGGCTGCAACTCGATGCGATCGAGGTTCAAGTCGCCCTGAAGCCAAAAAAGTTGCGTGTGCGCCCCAATGCGGCGCACGACTGCACGAACCGATCCATCGACGAAAAGCTGATCGCTCGGTTTCATCTGGGTTGGAGTCAGCGTGCCGTCCGCAGGACGATCCTCATTGAGGTTGTGCTCCATTGCTTGTCGGATCGCGGCAATCTTGTCAGCGGCAGCTTTTTCGACAGCGGCTTTTTCCGCTGCCACTTTGTCGGCCGCGGCCTTGGCCACGGCAATTCGTTGCGCTTCGGCACGCGTAGCCTCGGCCTTCTCAGCTGCGACCCTTGCCGCCTCGTCACGCGTCGCCTGTTCTTTTGCGGCTTCCAATCGCGCCGCTTCGGCACTGGCCGCCGCTTCCCTGTCCGCTTTTTCTTGCTCCGCTTGGGCACGGGCGGCAGCCGCCTTCACAGCAGCGGCTCGCGCAGATTCAGCATTGGTCGCATCCGCCTTGGCCGGTTCGGCCTTGGGTGCCGACTTGGCGTCTACGATGCGAACCAACACATTCTCGAAAAACCCTTCGTTTTGGCGTACTTGTACATTTGCTGCACCCGCATGCAATTTCGCTTCGATCTTTGCCTGCCAATATGACGGCGCGGTCACTACGACGGGCTTGCCCTCTGCCGCCGCCTGCTGAGCGATCTGCGCCAGTTTCGCATCGCCGGCACCGGACTGGAAATCCTTGCCGCTGATATCGACCTGTTGCGCCAAAGCGGCGCCGGAAACCAATAAACCGACGAGAATCAAGCTTTTAATCATTGCCATCTCCGAACACCCCTACTTTCGATCTCAATCTTGCGTCAAAGTGCCCATTTTGCCCTTACCGTACGGGCGCACATGTGCCCGAAGGCATGGTCAGCCGCCATGGACGCCACCACGCGTCAAGGTCAGCGGATCGAGCAACTTCTTCAATTCAGCCTTCGACAGACCGGTGGTTTCCAGCGCCACGTCAAGGATGGGCCGTCCCTGCTTATAGGCCTGCTTGGCGGTCGCCGCACCTTTTTCATAGCCAATGACTGGATTCAAGGCGGTGACCAGAATCGGATTCTTGTCTAGCGCCTGCTTGATGTGGTCCTGGCGCACCGTGAATCCGGCGATCGCCTTGTCCGCCAGCGCACGCGAGGCGTTGGCCATGATTTCGATACTCTGCAACAGATTCAGCGCGACCACCGGCAGCATCACATTGAGCTGGAAGTTGCCGCTTTGACCGGCGATGGTGATCGTGGTGTCGTTGCCGATGACCTGCGCGCAGACCATGGCCAGCGCTTCGGGAATCACCGGATTGACCTTGCCAGGCATGATCGACGAACCCGGCTGCAATGCCGGCAATTCGATCTCGCCAATACCCGCAAGCGGCCCAGAATTCATCCAGCGCAAATCGTTTGCAATCTTCATCATCGCGCACGCCAGCGTCTTCAACTGACCGGACAGTTCCACCGCCGCATCCTGCGAGGACATGCCCTCGAAGAAATTGTCCGCTGATTCGAATTTCACCCGCGTCATCTTCGACAATTCTGCGCAGATTTTCTGCCCAAGTCGCGCATCGGCATTGATGCCGGTGCCAACAGCCGTGCCGCCCTGCGGCAAGCGGCGCATGCGTTTGCGCGCATCGTCCAGACGCGCGATGCAACTGCGAACCTGCGCGGCCCAGCCGCCGAGTTCCTGCCCGAACGTCACCGGCATCGCATCCATCAAATGGGTGCGCCCGGTCTTGGCAACCTTGTTCAATTGACGTGCACGCTTGTCCAGCGTCGCCTTCAAATGGGTCAACGCAGGCAGCAGCTGTTCGGATACCGCCAGTGTCGCGCTGACATGAATTGCGGTGGGAATCACATCGTTCGAGGATTGACCATTGTTGACATCATCGTTCGGATGCACCTTGGTACCGGCCGCCGCGCACAAATGCGCGATGACTTCATTCGCATTCATGTTCGATGATGTGCCGGAACCGGTCTGAAACACATCGATCGGGAATTGCACATCGAACTCGCCGGCAGCCACGCGCTCGGCCTGCCTGCGGATAGCCTTGGCCTTGTTTTTGGATAGATGTCCAAGATCCGCATTGGCTTGCGCTGCGGCCGACTTGATCAGGCCAAGCGCGCGAATGAACTGCCGCGGCATGGTCAGTCCCGAGATCGGAAAATTGTCGACCGCGCGTTGTGTCTGCGCGCCGTACAAGGCATCAGACGGCACCTTGAGTTCGCCCATGCTGTCGCGCTCGATGCGGAAATTGCTCATTGATTGCTGCTCCGTAATTCCGGCTGGGGCGGCGATTATAGTGGTTGTTTGAGGCCGCCACCCGAATGCCCGCAAAACTGCGGCCAATCTGCTGGTATGCCGGCCCTAAAACCCCGCAACGACCAAACAGGCACGTTATCATTGTGCCTCTTGCTCTCCGGATCGCTCTGATGACTCATTCCGCACTCACCGCGTTGTCTCCGCTGGACGGCCGATATGCGGCCAAAGTTGAGGCTCTGCGTCCGATCTTCAGTGAATCCGGCCTGATGCAACGGCGTGTAATGGTCGAAATACGCTGGTTGCTGACCTTGGCGGACGAACCGGCCATCGCTGAAATCCAGGCTCCCTCCAACAAGGCGCGCCAAGTCCTGCAGACGGTGGTAGAAACCTTTTCATCGCACGACGCGCAACGCATCAAATCCATCGAGGCAACCACCAATCACGACGTCAAGGCCGTCGAGTATTTCATCAAGGAAAAAATCGGCGACGATGCCGAACTGGCACACGCGAAGGAATTCGTCCATTTCGCCTGCACTTCGGAAGACATCAACAATCTGGCCTATGCATTGATGTTGCGCGACGCGCGCGACCACGTGCTGTTGCCGATGCTGGACAAAGCCATCGCCACCTTGCGGCAAATGACGCATGCACTGGCGGCACAACCAATGCTGGCGCGCACGCACGGGCAAACCGCCTCGCCAACGACGCTCGGCAAGGAAATCGCCAATGTGGTCGCGCGCCTGCAACGCCAGCGCAAGCAGATTGCCGCGATTGAACTCAGCGCCAAGATCAACGGGGCCGTAGGCAATTACAACGCGCATGTCATTGCCTATCCGGATGTCGACTGGCTGGCACTGTCGCAACGATTCGTCGAATCATTGGGCTTGACGTGGAATGCCTACACCACGCAAATCGAACCGCACGACTGCATCGCCGAACTGTGCGATGTCATGCGGCGCGCCAACATCATCCTCATCGACTTTTGCCGCGACCTCTGGGGCTACATTTCGCTGGGCTATTTCCGTCAGGCGCTCAAACCCGGCGAAGTCGGATCATCGACCATGCCGCACAAGGTCAACCCCATCGATTTCGAAAACGCCGAAGGTAACTTTGGCCTCGCCAATGCCTTGCTCAATCACTTCTCAGAAAAACTGCCGATCTCACGTTGGCAACGCGACCTGACCGATTCGACCGTCCTGCGCGCGCTAGGCACCGCATTTGGGCATACTCAAGTCGCGCTCGAATCGCTGCTACGCGGCCTGGCAAAACTCCACGCCGAGCCGGCAAAGCTTGCCGCCGATCTCGATGCGAACTGGGAAGTGCTCGCCGAAGCCGTGCAGACGGTGATGCGCCGCTACGGGCTGCCGGAGCCTTATGAACAGTTGAAAACATTGACCCGCGGCCACGGCATCACCCGCGATACCTTGCGCGAATTCATAGCTGCGCTCGAATTACCCGTAGACGCAAAAAATCGACTGCTCGCACTCACACCGGCGACTTATGTCGGGCTAGCCGGAAAGTTGGCAGCAACTATCTGACCCAAACACCCATGCCGATGCACAGCTACTTGCAGGCGCTCACGAATTCTGAATGGGCTTGCTTCATCAATACCAAGAGATACGCCGAATCAAGATGCCAATCAAAAGCCCCGCAATCGAAGTTCACGCCACGCACACTCGTCCGCTCGGCATGCCGCCCGCGCGTTTCTTGCGGGATTATTGGCAAAAACGCCCGCTGCTGATTCGCGGAGCGTTTGCGCAAATCCAGACCGCGATCACACCAGAAGATCTGGCCGGCCTGGCCTGCGAGGAAGGTGCGCTGGCCCGCATCGTCTTGCACGACCCGAAGCGCGATCAGTGGACATTGCGCACCGGTCCCTTCGCGGAAAGGCAATTCGCAAAGTTGCCGAAAACGCACTGGACGTTGCTCGTCCAGGATGTCGACAAGTGGGACATGGACGTGGCCGCGCTACTGGATGAATTTGATTTTCTGCCAAGTTGGCGGGTCGATGATGTGATGATCAGCTACGCCACGGACGGCGGTGGCGTCGGCGCGCATGTGGACCAATACGACGTATTCCTGATCCAGGGGCGCGGCACGCGGCGCTGGCAGATCAATGCTGATGCGCACGCGCCAAAGGATATTCGCGACGACGTGGAATTGAGATTGCTGCGTGAATTCAATTCGTCCCACGAATGGCTGCTTGAACCCGGCGATGCGTTGTATCTGCCGCCCGGCATCGCCCATGACGGCGTTGCCGTCGGCGAGTGCGTGACGTTTTCGGTCGGCATGCGTGCGCCATCGCAAGCAGAACTGTTGCTGGACTTCGCGGAGTCGCAAGCCGATCTCATGGGTGAAGAACAACGTTACGTCGATCCGGACTTGTTGCCCGCGCGCGCTGGCGGCGAAATCGATGCGGCCGCAATTGAACGGGTGCGCGCGGCGATGCCGACAATCGCCAATGTGAATAATTCCACATTGGCGCGATGGTTCGGTTGTTTCATCACACGCTATCGAGCCGCACTCGACGCTGCTCCTGCCCACCGACCGATCGAGCCGCAGAAGCTTGCCGCCAGGTTGCCGGCATCGCGCGTATTGCGCAACCCATGGAGCCGCGTCGCCTGGACTCGGCATGGGCGCGGCGCATTGCTGTTCGTTGCAGGAGAAGCGTTTCCCTGTCGACTCGCGTTTGCTCGCACCCTTTGTGCCGGCAGGGAAATCGATAGTGCCGAATTGGTGCGCTTGTGCAGATCCGGTCCGGCGCTGGCGACGTTGGCAAGGTTGATCGATTCGGGCCATTTTTTGCTCGCTAGTCGGCGTAAAGTTACCCATTCCCATTGAAGCCAGGATTTTGGCATTTGGTTACAATTGCGCTGTATTCCATCGAAAAGACCACCCGCACCCATGATTCCCACCGACTTCAGCATCGAAATCGCCGACTGGAATAACCCGCAAGACCGCGATGCATGCAGGAGCGTGCGCGACTGCGTTTTCATCGACGAGCAGCAGGTTCCGCGCGAAGACGAAGAAGACGAATTCGATGGTGCCGCACGGCATGTACTCGCGCGTGACGCGCAGGGCAATGCGATCGGCACTGGAAGGCTGACACCACAACGCATGATCGGGCGTATGGCCGTGCTCCGGGATTGGCGCGGGAAAAACATCGGCACGGCGATCCTCAACACGCTGATCGAACAGGCGCGCGCATTGCATTACCCGGAAGTGCAGATGCATGCACAAACGCATGCCGTGCCGTTCTACGAAGCTTTCGGCTTTGTGTGCGAAGGCGACGAATTCAGCGAGTGCGAGATCCTGCACTTCCATATGCGCATGCCAATAGCTGCCGCCCCAGCGCCCACGCGCCCCGGTCCGTCGCCACGGCCCGAAGTGCGCAGTTGCCCGGTTGAAACGCGCGATCAGGCGCAAGCCGAAACGCTGCGGTTGATCAATGATGCAAAACGCGAGCTGTGTATTTATTCCCGCGCGCTGGATCCGGACATCCTCGACAACGAGGATGTGCTTGAGGCACTCAAACAATTGGGTATCCGCAATCGCGGTGCCAACGTGCGCTTCGTGGTACAGGAACCACGCAAACCGGCCCAGTATGGCCATCGCCTGATTGCGCTGGCGCAGCGCCTGACCAGCGTATTCTCCTTCCGCACTCCGGTGGAGGACAACGATTTGCAGTATCCATCCGCGTTCTTGCTCAACGATACGGGCGGCTATTACTTTCGTGTGCTCGGCAATCGGTACGAGGGCGAAGCTGTCAATTACGCGCCGGGCAGGCACGCGCAGTTGCGCGATTATTTCGACCAGGTCTGGGAGCGCAGCGAGCCCAGCGACGAACTGCGACAATTGTCGCTGTAGGAAACTTCTTCAGGCATGCTGCGCGCATAAGAACTTTCCTCGCTTAACAGCAAGCAACGCGTGAACCCGCGCGGCAAACTCCATCACTGCAATAATGTCGCAGCGCAGCACGATCCGGGTATAATTGAATTTTGGCCTGAACGCGGCTCGCCAGCGCCGCGTTATTGCTGTTATTTAATTTCCAATCCGGCGTATCCATCGTGAATCTTCTCCAGCAATTTGCAGCTACGTCCCAGCTATCCGGTACCAACGCCGGGTTCATCGAGTCGCTGTACGAAAATTGGCTGCGCGACCCCGCTGCGGTGTCGCCGGAATGGCAGACCTGGTTCGCCTCGTTCAAGGGTCCGCAGGCGGGCGACGTGCCACATTCAGACGCCATTGCGCGCATCGAACGTGCACAACGCCTCAATGGCCATGCGCACGCGGCAGCCACCGCGCCGCTGAGCGATGCCCAGATGCAGAAACAAGCAGCTGTGCTGAAACTGGTTACGGCGTATCGCTCCCGCGGACATCTTGCCGCTGATCTTGACCCGCTCGGCATGGCACAAAAGCTGCCGGCCCCCGACCTGGAACTCGCATTCCATGGATTGGGCGATGCCGACATGGACACGGAATTTTCTACCGGCTCGCTGTCCGGTCCGCAACACCTGAAACTCAAGGACCTGATCAGCCTGCTCAAGGCGACCTATGCTGCAAGCATTGGTGCCGAGTTCATGCACATTAGCCACGCCGAGCAGCGCCGCTGGATGCATGAGCGCCTGGAAGCCGTCGGCGGTAAATTCGACCTGAGTGCGGGCGAGCGCAAGCACACCCTTGAACTGTTGACCCAGGCCGAAGGCATCGAGCGCTATCTGCATACCAAATACGTCGGCCAGAAACGCTTCTCGCTGGAAGGCGGCGACAGCCTCATTCCGTTGCTCGACGAACTGATACGGCGTGGTGGTGAAGACGGCGTGCGCGATATGGTCATCGGCATGGCGCATCGCGGGCGCCTGAACGTACTGGTAAACACGCTGGGCAAATCACCGCAAAAACTCTTCGCTGAATTTGAGGGCAAGTACGATCATCCCGATGATCCGGCGCATTCCGGCGACGTGAAATACCACATGGGATTTTCCGCCGACGTCAAAACCGCCGGCCACACCGTGCACCTGGCGCTGGCGTTCAATCCATCCCATCTCGAAATCGTCAATCCGGTCGTGGCCGGCTCGGTGCGCGCGCGGCAGACACGGCGCCGGGATGCAATGCGCGAGCAGGTGCTGCCGATCATGATCCACGGCGACGCTGCGCTGGCCGGGCAAGGCGTGAACATGGAATTGCTGAACATGTCGCAGGCGCGTGGCTTCGGCGTCGGTGGTTCGATTCATATCGTCATCAACAACCAAATCGGCTTCACCACCTCCAATCCTCACGATGCGCGCTCGACGCTTTACTGCACCGATGTCGCGAAGATGGTCAACGCGCCGGTGCTGCACGTGAACGGCGACGATCCGGAAGCCGTCGTGTTCTGCACGCGCCTGGCATTCGATTTCCGCAAACAGTTCAAGCGTGATGTCGTCATCGACCTGGTCTGCTATCGCCGCCACGGCCATAACGAAGCCGACGAGCCGGCAGCGACGCAACCATTGATGTATCACATCATCCGCGAACGCCCGACTGCGCGCGCATTGTATGCGCAGCGGCTGGCCGAAGCCGGCGTGCTCGCCGAAGCCGGTGCGCAGGCAATGGTGGATGCCTATCGCGACAAACTCGATGCCGGCCAATCGATTGCCGAGATCGATACCGGATTCAAGGACGCGTTTGCGGTGGACTGGTCCAAGCACCTCGGCGCCCGACTGGATCAAGCGATAAAAACTGGCGTTGCAAAAGAAAAACTGTCCGCGCTAAACACAAGCATCCTCAGCATCCCGAACGAGTTCGAACTGCATCCGCGCGTCGCGAAAATCTATGCCGATCGTGAAAAAATGGCTAGCGGCGAACACCCGATCGACTGGGGATTTGCCGAAAACCTGGCTTATGCCACGATCGTCGACCAAGGCTACGACATGCGCCTGGTCGGCCAGGACTCGGGCCGCGGCACGTTTTTCCACCGTCACGCCGAACTGCACGACCAGAAGACCGGCAAGACCTATGTTCCGCTGACCTCGGTCAATGCCAAGGCCGACGTCGAGGTGATCGATTCGTTGCTGTCCGAAGAAGCAGTCATGGCTTTCGAATACGGCTATTCCACCGCCGATCCAAATACGCTGATGATCTGGGAAGCCCAGTTCGGCGATTTTGCCAACGGCGCGCAAGTCGTGATTGACCAGTTCATCGCGGCCGGCGAAGCCAAATGGGATCGCATGTGCGGATTGACGTTGTTTCTGCCGCACGGCTATGAAGGCCAGGGCCCGGAGCACTCCTCGGCGCGATTGGAGCGCTACCTGCAATTGTGCGCGCTGCACAACATGCAGGTGTGCGTGCCGACCACGCCCGCCCAGATGTTTCACTTGTTGCGTCGACAGATGCTGCGCGATATTCGCAAACCACTGATCGTACTGACGCCAAAATCACTGCTGCGCCACAAACTTGCGGTCTCATCCCTGGAAGACCTGAGCAACGGCGCATTTCATCTGGTCATTCCGGACCTGACCGCTAAACCAGGTCAGAAAGTGCGTCGCGTCGTGCTGTGCTCCGGCAAGGTCTACTACGACCTGATCGAAGACGCCGCAAAACGCGGTATCAGCGATGTTGCCATCGCGCGTGTCGAACAGCTGTACCCGTTCCCGCGCGTGAATGTCCGTGCCGAACTGGCGAAATACCCGGCCGCCCAGGAAGTCGTTTGGTGCCAGGAAGAACCAATGAACCAAGGCGCCTGGTACCAGATCCAGCATCATCTGCTCGCCTGCATCAACGACGAACGCAGCCTGCATTACGCTGGACGCGTGCGCTCGCCTTCGCCGGCGGCCGGACATCTGAATACGCATCTCGTCGAACAAGCCGTGCTGGTGGAACAGGCGCTTGTCAATCCGTTCAATACGGAACACGCTGCAGACTGACGGGGCGACAAACTTTTTCACCACGAAGGACAAAAAGGACACAAAGCGAAGCTTTTATTCGAAAGTTTTATACTTCGTGTCCTTCGGGGTAAATCTCCAATCTCTTGAAAATAACCACCAAGCAGCAAAGACAATAATCAGGAATACATCATGGCCCTCGAAATCAAAGTCCCGGTTTTGCCTGAGTCCGTGTCGGACGCGACCATCGCCAGTTGGCACAAGAAAGCCGGCGATGCAGTCAAGCGCGACGAAAATCTCGTCGATCTGGAAACTGACAAAGTCGTGCTTGAAGTACCATCGCCCGTCGACGGCGTGCTCAAGGAAATCAAGCAGCAAACCGGTACTACCGTGACTAGCCAGCAAGTACTGGCAATCATCGAGGAAGGGGCAGCACCCGCCGCATCCGGACCGCCGCCCGCAAAAACCGAGACGCCGAAAGCCGCCGCGACCGTTTCGACTGCCGCGAGTCCGAGTCCAAGTCCGAGTCCGAGTCCCGAGTCCGGAGTCCCGAGTCCCGCAGCCAATGACCTGTCTCCCGCTGCGCAACGCGTTGCCAGCGAAAACCGCATCAATCCGGCGCAGGTCTCCGGCACCGGTCGCGGTGGCCAGGTGACCAAGGAGGACTTGGTCAACTTCATGCGCAGTGGCGGAACGCTGGCGAAAGCACCTGCTCCCGCCACGCAAGCGCCGACCGCATCCAGTCCTGCACCCGCTGCGCCCGGCCCTGCTACTCCAGGCTCGCGGCCAGAGGAACGCGTGCCGATGACGCGCATGCGCGCGAAGATCGCCGAACGCCTGATGCAGTCGAAAAACTCCATCGCCATGCTGACTTCGTTCAACGAAGTCAATCTCGGCAAAATCGTGGCAATGCGCAAGGAACTGGGTGAACAGTTCGAGAAAGCCAACGGCATCAAGCTCGGCTACATGAGCTTCTTCGTGCGTGCCGCCTGCGAGGCACTGAAACGACACCCCGTCGTCAACGCATCGGTCGACGGCAACGACGTCATCTATCACGGCTATCAGGATATCTCCGTAGCGGTGTCTACCGACCGCGGCCTGGTCACGCCGGTGCTGCGCGATGCGCAGAGCATGGACTTCGCCGAAATCGAAACGGCCATCGCCAACTACGCCAAGGCTGCACGCGAAGGCGGCTTGAAGATCGAAGATCTGCAAGGCGGCACCTTCACGATTACCAATGGCGGCACTTTTGGGTCGCTTTTCTCCACCCCAATCGTCAACCCGCCGCAAAGCGCGATCCTGGGTATGCACACAATCAAGGAACGCGCCATGGTCGAAAACGGCCAGGTCGTCGCCGCACCGATGATGTACATCGCCATCAGCTACGACCATCGCGTCGTCGACGGCAAGGACGCGGTACTTTTCCTGGTCGACATCAAGAATCAGTTGGAGAACCCGCACAAGATGCTGCTCGGCCTTTAGATCGTTGAACCTCTCTCCCGTCGGGAGAGGGGTTGGGGTGCGGGTTCGACACCGTTGCATCGCCCAACTCATCCCTATTCTCATCCGGCGCCGTGCGCCACCTTCTCCCGGAAGGAGAAGGGACAACAAGGAATCCAGCAATGAGCGAACAAACCTACGATGTCATCGTCATCGGCGCCGGTCCTGGCGGCTATGTGGCCGCAATCCGCGCCGCGCAACTGGGCTTGAAGACGGCGTGTGTTGATGACTTCATCGGCAAGGACGGCAAGCCGGCGCTCGGTGGCACCTGCCTCAACGTCGGCTGCATTCCGTCGAAGGCGCTGCTGGATTCGTCCAAACAGTTCCACAACCTCACCCATTCGTTTGCAGTCCACGGCATCAGCGCTACAAACCCGGCGATCGACGTCAACACGATGGTTGGACGCAAGGACAAGATCGTCAAACAGTTCACCGGCGGCATCGCCATGCTGTTCAAGGGCAACAAGGTCACGCCGTATGCGGGTTTCGCCACGCTCAAGCCGAATCGTGTTGTGGCGATCAAGGGCCTTGACGGCAGCAACACCGAGATCAGCGCAACCAACGTAATTCTCGCTCCGGGCTCCACTTCGATCGAACTGCCGTTCGCGAAATTCGACAACAAACTGATCGTCGACAACGCCGGCGCACTGGATTTCGACGCCGTACCGAAACGTCTCGGCGTCATCGGCGCCGGGGTGATCGGACTGGAACTGGGAAGCGTGTGGCGTCGACTCGGCGCCGAGGTCACCATTCTCGAAGCATTGCCGGATTTCCTCGGCGCGGCCGATCGCGACGTGGCCAAGCTTGCGGCACGCGAATTCATCAAGCAAGGCCTGAATATCAAGCTGGGCGCGAAAGTCAGCAAGGCCGAAATCAAGGGCAATACCGTCGAGGTCACTTACGCCGACGCCAAAGGCGAACAAACCATCGTCGTCGACAAACTGCTCGTTGCCGTAGGTCGCCGCGCCGCCACGAAGGGAGTGCTTGCCGATGGTACCGGGGTCAAACTCGATGATCGCGGCCGCATCCAGGTCGATGAACATTGCTGGACCGGTGTGGAAGGCGTGTGGGCCGTTGGCGACTGCGTGCGTGGACCCATGCTGGCGCACAAGGGCTCCGAAGAAGGCATCATGGTCGCCGAGCTTATTGCCGGAAAGGCCGGGCACGTCAATTACGACACCATTCCCTGGGTCATCTACACCGAACCGGAAATCGCCTGGGCCGGCAAGACCGAAGAAGAATTGAACAAGGACGGCGTGCCGTACAAAACTGGCACGTTCCCGTTCGCCGCCATCGGCCGTGCCGTGGCGATGAACGAAGCAACTGGCCAGGTCAAAGTCATCGCCCACGCCGAAACCGACCGCATCCTCGGCGTGCATATGGTCGGACCGGTCGTATCCGAACTCATCGCCGAAGCCGTCGTCGCCATGGAATTCCACGGCTCGGCAGAAGACCTCGCCCGCATTGTCCACGCCCATCCAACCTTGAGCGAAGCCGTGCACGAAGCCGCGCTATCCGTCGACAAACGGGCAATACACAAGGCGAATTGATATTCCGCTAATGCAGGTTGGGCTGAGCGCAACGATTCCCAACGATTGGCATGCGTTGAACACTTTGATGTTGGGGTTCGCAGACTCGCACCAACCTGCCGGCCGGAATGGATAGCCAACAATTGCGTTGATGAAGCAAAAGGCCAAAGCATCATGACGGGTCCAGATAATTCCTTCCGCGCCTTCCGCATCCACACTGACCGCGACAACTATCGCGCCGGCATTGAAGACATGCGCGTGAATGATCTTTCCTCGGGCGAGATCGTCATCAAGGTTGCCTACTCCAGCGTCAACTACAAGGACGCACTTGCCGGCACCGGCAAGGGGAAAATCCTGCGCAGCTCGCCGCTCAACGGCGGTATCGATGTTGCAGGATATGTAGTCACATCGACGGATGCGAAATTCAAGGAAGGCGATCAGGTCTTGTGCACCGGTTGCGGGCTTTCGGAAACCCGCGATGGCGGCTATGCGCAATTTGCGCGGTTGCAATCGAAATGGACAATTGCGCTGCCCGAAGGATTGACCCTGCGCGATTCGATGATCCTCGGCACCGCCGGTTTCACTGCAGCGCTTTCGCTGTACCAGATGCAACGCAATGGCCAGACACCTGAAATGGGGCCGATCGTCATCACCGGTGCCAGTGGCGGGGTCGGTTCGCTGGCGATCGACATTCTCACCCGCGCCGGTTACGAAGCGCACGCGATCAGCGGCAAGATCGAACATTTCGACGATCTGATCGCATTGGGTGCGAAGCAGTGCATTTCGCGTACAGATTTGTATTGGGGTCGGCGCCCGCTCGAAGAAGCCCACTGGGCCGGTGCGATTGATTGCGTGGGCGGCGATATTCTTTCCGGGCTGACCCGGGTGATCAAACCCTATGGCAATATCGCCAGTTGCGGGCTTGCTGCTTCCAGCGACCTGCAAACCACGGTCATGCCCTTCATCATTCGTGGCGTAAGCCTGCTCGGCATTGCCTCGGCGGGCACCGCGCGCGATATCCGCGATGCGGTATGGGCGCATCTGGCCTCGGACTGGAGACCCGCGCATCTGGATCGCATCGCCACCCGCGAAGGTGGGCTGGAGGATTTGCCCACATTTTTCGAGAGCATGCTGGCTGGCAGCTCGTTTGGGCGTACAGTCATTAAAATTTGACTGGGGTAGAGCTTTATTTCACTTGAGTTTAAGACGCCAATGGTCTGGAAACTATCGATATTTTCCAGCCACTTTTGGCTGGTATCGATAATCGGTTGGCGCGCGCCGCCGCGGGCCGTAGAATGCAGCGTCGACTTGAACAATCCTCACGGGGCTAAGGGAATTCTATGGCGCGTATTTTGATCGTTGACGATTCGCCTTCGCAATTGGTTGGCCTGAAACGCATCGTCGAAAAGCTGGGGCACGAAGCGCTCACGGCGGAAGACGGTTCGGCCGGTGTCGAAATCGCCAAGCGCGAAGTTCCCGATCTGATCCTGATGGATGTGGTCATGCCGAATCTCAACGGCTTCCAGGCCACGCGCACGATTTCCAAGGACGCCAAGACCAGCCACATTCCAATCGTGTTGGTCACCACGAAAGATCAGGAAACCGATCGTGTGTGGGGCATGCGTCAAGGAGCGAAGGCGTATGTGACCAAACCAATCGACGAGGCCGAACTCTCGGCGACGATCAAGCAGCTGATTCCTGGAGCCTGATTCCGGCAGCGCTACGCACGCACCCGACGCGGATCGAAATCGAAGATTTCCGCCATTTGCTCGTAGAGTTTGCGCTGAGCATCATTGCTGGGCACCGGCGCGTGAATCTGCAAGGTGATCAACTGATCACCCGGACGTGGGCCTGGCATGCCGCGACCGCGCAGGCGCATCCGCTTGCCACTGTCGGAGCCCGCCGGAATCTTCAGTTCAACATCGCCACCCAACGTGGGTACGGTGACTTTCGCGCCAAGGGCTGCTTCCCATGGCGTGATGGGAAGATTGACGTGAACGTCACGGCCGTCCAACTCAAAATGCGCATCACCGCGAACACCGATTTCCAGCAACAGGTCGCCCGCCGGTGCACCCGCGCTGCCGGGTGAACCCTGCCCGCTCAGGCGAATCTGCTGGCCCGACAGAATACCCGCAGGAATCTTGACGTCGAGTGTTCGTTCACCGCCGCCGGCATCGCGCAGATTGAGGCGTTCGCTGCCGCCGCTGAATGCGGTGGCTAATGGAATGTCGACGCGCGCCTGCACGTCGCGGCCGCGTCGCGGCCCAGCGCGCGCGCCACGCGGGCCGCCACGTCCGAACAACGATTCGAAGAAGTCGCTGAATCCCTCTTCGCCACCCATGTTCGAGGAATGAAATTCGTTGCCTTCGCCGAAATGCGGCGGCGGCTGAAAATCGTCGCCGGGCCGATAACCGCTGGAGCGCAGTTGATCGTAGGCACGCCGTTTGCCCGGGTCTTTTAGCGCTTCGTAGGCTTCATTGACGGACTTGAATTTCTCTTCAGCACCGGATTCCTTGCTGACATCCGGGTGAAACTTTCGCGCAAGTTTACGATACGCGGATTTAATTTCCGCGTCATTGGACTCGGGCTTGATCCCGAGAATGTCGTAGTAATCCTTGAATTGCATGCGCAATCATTCTCCAGCAAAAGCACCCGCGGCCAGCATAGCCGACCGCGGGTCGATACCGAAAGCGTGCGGCAACGCTGCCGCACGAAATCTGTTGAAATCAATCAGAACGTCAGTGATTGACGGTAATGCGCCGCGGCGTGATTTCAGGCTTCTTCGGGATGGAGATTTCCAGCACGCCATGCTTGCCCACTGCCGTGATGCCATCGGCATCGGCACTGTCCGGCAAGGCAAAACGCCGGTGGAACAAACCATGGAGTCGCTCGACCCGTGTCAGCGAACCGTTTTCCGCCTGACTTTCGGATTTGCGCTCGCCCTTGATCGTCAGAACGCCCTTGTCCATCGCTACTTCGATGTCCTTGGGTTCGACGCCGGGAATATCGGCGAGTATCACGAAGCGCTTGTCTTCTTCCTTGATGTCGACGCGCGGCGTCCATTGGCTGGTCACCACGTTGGATTGATCGACGTCGTCTTCATTCAGAAAACGGCCAAACACCTGCTTGATGTCGTCCTGGAAACGCCGTGCCTGTAACCAGGGTTGATACTGTGCGTTGCTCATGTTGCCTCCGAATCGTTGGCCGGATGTGAATCACCCGTATGGGCCAAAGATAGGGTCTCGCGCGCGACTTTCAAGGTGTCGGAATCCGCGTCCAGGGCTTATCATGCGAGGCGTCGCATTCTTGTTTCGACAAACCCACTTCAACAATTTCGAGGAGCCACGCATGACGATCCAGGTCGGAGACCCAATCCCGAATGTCACCCTGAATTATTTGAAGGATGGCGTACAGGCAATCAATACGGACGAAATTTTCAAGGGCAAGAAGGTTGTTCTGTTCAGCGTGCCTGGCGCATTTACGCCAACGTGTTCGGCCAAGCATCTGCCGGGTTACGTGGAAAAATTTGCCGAGTTTCATGGCAAGGGTATCGACGTTGCCTGCATCGCCGTGAACGATGCGTTCGTCATGGACGCATGGGCGAAAAATCAGCGCGTGCCGGATGGCCTATGGATGCTCGCCGATGGCAACGGTACGTTTACCAAAGCGCTGGGCTTGGAAATGGATGGGACCACATTCGGCCTTGGCATGCGCGGCAAGCGCTTCGCGCTTTACGCCGAAGATGGCGTGGTCAAGCAATTACACGTCGAAGCGCCCGGAGAGTTCAAAGTCTCGGCCGCCGACGCAATGTTGGCCACGATTAGCTGATGCGACGCGGGATGAGCCGTATTTACCACCGGTTCTCCTGACGGAAAGGATCGTAGCTACCCGCCTTCGCATGGTCCAGCCGTTTGATTACTTGCCTGCGTGAAACATAGAGTTTCACGATGTCTTTTGGCATGTGAACTTTTACTGACTCAGTCCGGATCGGTTGGGCGCGCAGATCAACTGTCGCCCAACCCTACACGTTTTTTTCGCGCTATCGCATCTCAAGTCGCATCGGTTGATGCGGCAATGAGACTTGCAGCCTCCATTTTTCGCATAGCCAGACACGGGCACGCCTCCGCCCAACGAAATTCGTACGGCGGAAGCGATTCGCCTTTGCGCACGCAGATGCGTGTTCATTCAATCTGAAGGCAAAGCATGATCGATCCGGGCCCGGCAACATCGTGGTCGTGGATTCCGGCAATGACCGCATTCAGGTATTCGATGCAAACGGCAACTACCTGAGCCAGTTTGGTGGCACTGGCAGCGCTGCGGGGAAATTCCAGGTGCCGGTTGGCCTGGCGGTCGACAAAGTTTCCATCCATCTGCTGATGACCGACCGCGGCAATGATCGCATTCAGCGTTCGCCGCATGCGGGTCCACCTTGGCCAGTTTGAGCGTCCTGCCGGGGACGCAGTCTGCCAAACAAGCGATCTTCATCACTTGCATGGATGGAACCCACGTGCTGGCGACCGTGCCGATGACAGGCAATGCGGCGAGTTACAGCAATCGCATTGGCGGCGGCACACATATGATTCCAGCTCGACGCGGCCACAGCCACAGACGTACCATTGCCCCGACGCCGGCATCTGGCCAGTGTCGGGGGGCGAGCTTGACCGATCAAATCGATTTGGCTCCAATTACGCAGTTGCTGCAGCGCTGGCGCAATGGCGACGGTTCCGCCGCCGGCGACCTGATGCCACTGGTGTACGCGCGCCTGCGCGCTCTTGCGCGCTACCAACTTGCCGACGAGCGCGCCGGTCATTCGTTACTCCCAACCGATCTGGTTCACGAAGCGTATCTCAAACTTACCGAAGGCAACCCGCCCGATTCAGTCGATCGACTACATTTTTTCGCCATCGCCGCACGTGCCATGCGCCAGGTGCTGGTCGATCACGAGCGACATCGCCGCGCGTTGAAGCGTGACGGCGGCGAGCGCGTCAGCCTGTCTGCCGTGAGCTTTCCCGATACGCGCAATGCCGTAGATTTGATCGCCCTGGACCAGGCGCTTGATGGCCTGGAAAAAATCGACAAACGCAAGGCGAAAGCAATCGAATTGCGCGCCTTCGCCGGACTCGAATTCGACGAAATTGCGCAGGCGTTGAACATCTCGCGGGCGACGCTGGCGCGAGACTATCGCGCGGCGAGGGCCTGGCTGTATCGCGCTCTGGAACTGCCGCCGACGGACGCTCTGAAATGACCGATCCACAGCGCACACTACGCCTGTTCGAGGCGGCACTGGAGCTCGACGCGGACGCACGTGCGGCGTTTTTACAGCGTGAGTGTGCGACCAATGCCGCTTTGCGCAGCGAAATTCAGGCATTGCTCGACGCCGACGCAGCCGCCGGCGACTTCCTCTCACAACCGCTAGGTGCGCCGGATGATCGCATCGGCGAACGCCTCGGCGCGTACCGGCTGGTTCGTGCGATCGGCAGCGGCGGCATGGGCACCGTGTACCTTGCCGAGCGCGCCGATGGCGCCTACACCAAGCCGGTCGCGATCAAGCTGCTGCTTTTCGATGCCGGCGATTTACGCGCGCGTTTTGCGATCGAACAACGCATTCTCGGCGCATTCAGTCATGCGCACATCGCCAACCTGCTCGACATCGGCGTAGACGCCAATGGTGCGCCATTCCTTGTGATGGAATACGTCGAAGGCCGCTCGATTACGGCCTATGCGCACGACCAGAAGCTGGATACCCGCACCCGCGTACAGGTGTTCCTGAAGATTCTCGACGCAGTACAGACTGCGCACGCCCATTTGATCGTGCATCGTGACATCAAGCCAGGCAATGTGTTGGTCGATGCGCACGGCGAACCGAAATTGCTGGATTTTGGCATCGCCAAGCTTCTAGGCGACAACGCGCCTTCGGCAACGCGCACCGGGCTGGGACCACTGACGCCGGAATACGCCAGCCCTGAACAGGTGCGCGGCGATCCGGTCGGCATCGGTTCGGACATCTATTCGCTGGGTGTCTTGCTGTACGAACTTGTGGCCGGCGAGCGCCCCTATCAACTTGCCAACAGCCGCGCAAGCGTGATTGAGCACGTGGTCTGCGAACTGGACCCACCGCGACCGAGCCGGCATCTGGATTCCCGGCACATCGGCGGCAGCGTGCGCGACCTGGATGCGATTGTACTCAAGGCGCTGGAAAAATCGGCGCGCAACCGTTATGCCTCTTGCGCCGCGTTCGCTGACGATCTGGTGCGTTGGTTGGACGGAATCGATGTGCTGGCCCGCCAGCCGGTGCTGGTCGAGCGCGCAGCGCGATTCGCGCGCCGACACCGGTTTGCTGTTGCCGTGGCCGGGACCGCATCGCTGGCACTGTTGCTCGGTAGTGCAATTGCACTCTGGCAGGCACATATCGCGCGTGCACAAACGCAGATCGCGCAAGCAGAACGCGATCGCGCGCAACGCATCAACCATTTCCTGACCGATATGCTCGGTGCCGCCAATCCGGCCGAACTTGGACGCAAGGCCACGGTGATACAAGTGCTCGATCGGGCGCGCCACCTCGCCGATCAGGAATTGGCTGACGATCCCACGTTGGCCAGCAGCGCGCAATTGACCCTCGCCCAGACCTATCGCGCCCTGGGCGACTTGAATACGGCGCAAGTTGTCGGCTCACAAGCACTGGAATCGGCACGACGCATCGGGGACAGCGCAACGATCATCGACGCTGAATCCACGTTAGGAAACGTATACTTCGACAAGGGCAATATCCGCCAGGCGCAAGATCTGTATCGGCAAGCCCGTGCGGATGCCGTCGCGCAAGGCGATCAACTGCATAAAGGTACGACCGCATTCGCGCTGGGCATCGTCGAAAACGAACTGGGTCACGCGCAGACAGCACAGACATGGTTGCAGACGGCACTGGCCGAATTACCTGAGAGTGCGTCGCTGGAACGTGCCCTCACGCTAGACAGTTCCGGATTCAGCAGGGGTCTGCTTGGCGACAAGCGCGGAGCCATAGCGTTGCGTCGGCAGGCCATTGTAGTTTTGCAACGTGCCTTCCCGCATGGTCACCCGATGCTGTCCACGATTTCGGGAAACCTGGCCGTCGCGTTGCAAAACGATGATCAGTTCGACGACGCAGTTGGCATCCTCGATCGCATTCTGCCGCAACAGATAGAAGCACTGGGAGAACGGCACGCGGATGTTGTGTGGACGTTGACTACGCTCGCCAGTATCCAATACAAGCGTCATCGCATTGCTGCCGCACTCACCTACGCCAAGCGAGCCTACGATATTGCCGAACATTTTTCAGATGACAACGACTGGAAGGCGTATGCATACGAAAAATACGGCGATTATCTGACCGGCGCCGATCGCGCGGCCGAAGCATTGCCTATCCTGCGCAGCGCGCTGGCGATCGACAAGGCCGTACTTCCAGCCGACCATGAGTCGATTGCTTCAGTCGAAAGCGCCATGGGACTGGCACAGTGCAAACTCGGCGATTGCAAACGAGGCGAAGCGCTGGCAAGCGCAGCCTACCAGCGCCTGCTGGTCAAGTACGGCGTGAAAAATGCGTTCGCTATGGCCGCGAAGTCCCGCCTCGAGCAGATCGCCACGCTATCCAGCAAATGACCTCGTCTACGCGTCGGGCTCAGCCGGCGCATCACGCTCATTCCCGGGCGCAACATCGTTTTCTGCGTCATCATCATCACCGTTGAGCGCTTCGACTCGCACCACGCCTACGAGGCTTTCTTCTGCCGGCAAACGAATCAACGTCACGCCCTGGGTGTTGCGTCCGACTTGGGCGATTTCTGCGGCGCGCGTGCGCACCAGCGTGCCCTGATTCGAAATCAGCATCAGTTCGTGGGCATTGTCGAGTTGCACGGCACCGACCAACGCGCCGTTGCGTTCGGAGCATTGGATGGCGATCACTCCCTGCGTGCCGCGGCCTTTGCGCGGATATGCGGCCAGTTCGGTGCGTTTTCCGAAACCGCGCGCGGTGGCCGTGAGGATGTCACCGCCCTCTTCGCCACTGATCACGATCATCGAAACGACATGTGCGTCTTTGGCCAGACGAATGCCGCGCACACCGTGCGCGGTGCGGCCCATCGGACGGACCAGGTCTTCGCTGAAACGCACCGCCTTGCCATTGCTGGCGAACAAGGCGATGTCACAGTTGCCATCGGTCAACGCTACGTCGACCAGGCCATCGTCGTCGCTGATGTCAATGGCGCGAATGCCGTTGGTTCGCGGACGCGAATAATCACTGAGCGAAGTCTTCTTGACGGTGCCGTTGCGCGTGGCAAAGAACACGTAGCGATCTTCGGCGAACTCGCGTACCGGCAAAATCGCCTGCACCTGCTCGCCGGCTTCCAGAGGTAACAGGTTTACGATGGGCTTGCCACGAGCGCCAGGGCTGGCGTCCGGCATTTTGTATACTTTCAGCCAGAGCACGCGGCCACGGCTGGTGAACGTGAGCAAGGTGTCGTGTGTATTAGCCACCCACAAGCGTTCGATGAAATCGTCTTCTTTCATGTTGGTCGCCGAACGACCTTTACCGCCACGCCGCTGCGCGCGATACGTGTTGACCGCCTGGCGCTTGGCGTAGCCGGTGTGCGACAGGGTAACGACGACGTCCTCGGGCTCGATCAGATCGAGAATATCGAGGTCTTCCTGGGTGTGCTGGATTTCAGTGCGGCGCTCGTCGCCAAACTCCTGGCGAAGCGCGGTCAGCTCTTCGCGGATGACGCCGAGCAGTATGTCCGGATTTTCCAGGATCGCGATCAAATCGACGATGATGCCGAGCAACTGCTTGTACTCGTCGCTCAACTTTTCCTGTTCCAACCCGGTGAGGCGGTTCAGGCGCATATCCAGGATTTCCTTGGCCTGCGCCTCTGACAACTGGTAACCACCCTCACCCAGACCAACATCGATCGGCAGGTCTTCCGGCCGCGAAATGCCCGTGCCAGCGGCGGCAAGCAATGCGTGCACTGGACCCGGCTCCCAACGCCGTTCGAGCATGCGTTGTTTGGCGACTTGTGGATTTTCCGAGGACTTGATCAGCGCTATCATCTCGTCGATGCTGGCCAGCGCGACCGTCAAGCCTTCCAGTATGTGGGCGCGATTGCGCGCTTTGCGCAGATCGAAAATCGTACGCCGTGTTACCACTTCGCGACGATGGCGCACAAAGGCGTCGAGTATTTCCTTGAGGTTGAGCAGGCGCGGCTGGCCATCGAGCAGTGCGACCAGATTAATGCCGAACGTCACCTGCATCTGGGTTTGCTGGAACAGATTGTTCAACAGCACATCGGCCATCGTGTCCTTGCGCACTTCGATGACCACGCGCATGCCATCCTTGTCGGATTCGTCGCGCAGCTCGGAGATGCCTTCAATCTTCTTTTCCTTGACCAACTCGGCGATCTTTTCGATCAAGCGCGCCTTGATTACCTGATACGGCAATTGGGTGACGATGATCGTCTCGCGACCGTGATCGTCGGTTTCTATTTCAGCGCGAGAACGCACCAGAATGCGCCCACGGCCGGTGTGATAAGCCTCATGGATGCCGGCAGCGCCGTTGATGATTCCCCACGTCGGAAAATCCGGACCTGGAATGTGGTGCATCAATCCGTCAATGCCGATTTCCGGATCGTCGATCAAGGCCAGGGTTGCGTCGATGACTTCGCGCAAATTGTGCGGCGGCACGTTCGTGGCCATGCCAACGGCGATACCGGCCGAACCGTTGATCAGCAAGTTCGGCAACCGCGATGGCAGGACGCTGGGTTCAGATTCCTTTTCATCGTAATTGGGAACGAAATCGACCGTATCCTTGTCGATGTCGGCAAGCAGATCCGAAGTCAGGCGCTGGAGTCGGCATTCCGTGTAACGCATGGCAGCGGCATTGTCGCCATCGATCGAACCAAAGTTGCCCTGCCCGTCAATCAGCGGATAACGCAGCGAAAAGTTCTGCGCCATGCGCACCAATGCATCGTAAATCGACGAGTCGCCGTGCGGATGAAATTTACCCATGACCTCGCCGACGATACGCGCGCATTTCACGTAAGGCCGGTTCCAAACCGTATTGGCTTCGTGCATGCCAAACAGCACGCGACGATGTACCGGTTTCAATCCGTCGCGCACATCCGGCAACGCGCGGCCCACGATCACGCTCATCGCGTAATCGAGGTAACTTTGCCGCATTTCGTCTTCGATATTTACGCGAATGACTTCTTTGGCCAGCTCCGCCATTGGGTTTATTTCCTGGATTGTTGCGAGGTCGGACGCTCGCTTGAAACGGGCGTCGCCGAAGGGTTTTTCAAGCCGCCAATTCTACCACATTGCAGGCCCGGACAAGTGCCCTGAAACCCTTGAACGGCGCGGGCTGTAGCCCTGTTGGCAATGACGATCCCAGCCCGTCTTCACGGCTGTTCGCCGGCCCCGCCATCTGGATGCCGATGGTGGCGATAAACCCAGTAGCGCGAGGCGGTAAAATTGACCCCCAGGCCGGCTATCGAACCAGCCGCAACGGCCAGGACCAACCATTGCCGATCAATGTCGAAAAAGTATACAAGTGTCGAATACACCGCAAAATTGCAGGCGAAACCACCACTCATCGCCAGCACATACTGCGCCCACTCGCCAAACAATGTATTACGCCTCGGGCCCTGGAACGTGTAGCGGCGGTTGAACAGCCACGTGACCGTCGCCGCGCACAAGAATGAGATCAAGCGCCCGCTGTAGCGATCCCAGTCAAGCCCCATTACGAGCAGTTGCAATATGCCCGCATCAGCAATGAAACCGATCACGCCGCCGACGCAGAACATCGCCAACTGGCGCAAGCTCGACTTCACGCAGAATCCGGCGACCCGGCGCCAAATACTGCGCGCATGCGCGCGGAATCCGGGCGTTCAATAACACCGCGCTCCGTCACCAGCGCATTGATCAACTGTGCCGGAGTCACGTCAAATACCGGGTTCCACGCCTGTGCGCCGTCGACAACGGTGCGCTGGCCCGCAATTCCAAACAATTCATCCGGATCTCGTATTTCGATGTCGATGCCCGACCCCTGCGGCATGTTCATATCCACCGTCGATGCCGGAGCAACGACCATGAATTTCACGCCATGGTGGCGCGCCGTGATCGCCAGTTGGTAGGTACCGATCTTGTTGGCCACGTCGCCGTTGGCCGCAACACGATCCGCACCGACGATGACCCATTGGATCGCTCCTGATTTCATCAAATGCGCAGCCGCGGAATCGGCAATCAATTTCACCGGAATCCGGTCGCGAACCAGTTCCCACATCGTCAGCCGCGCACCCTGCAACCAGGGACGCGTTTCGCCCGCGAAAACCCGCGTGATCTTGCCTTGTGCAAAACCAGCGCGGATGACGCCTAGTGCCGTACCAAATCCAGCCGTCGCCAACGACCCGGTATTGCAATGGGTGAGTACGCCGACATCCGAACCCAGCAAATTTGCACCAAGCTCGCCCATTATCCGGTTGGCGGCCAGATCTTCTTCCTGGATGGCTTGCGCTTCCACGCGCAGCGCGGCCAAGGGATCGGATGGCGCGCCAGCGAGCACATGACGCATGCGCGCCAACGCCCACGCCAGATTCACCGCCGTTGGGCGCGCGGCATTGAGACGTTCGAAAACCGGCTGCAAGGATTCCAAGGTTACTTGCTGGCCCGCGGCAAATAGTCGTTGTGCTTCAAGCACGACGCCCCACGCTGCTGCAATTCCAATGGCCGGCGCACCCCGCACGACCAGGTCGCGGATTGCATTGGCCACTTGGTCGGCATCGCAACAGTCAAGATTGCGTTCCGCGAACGGCAAGGCACGCTGATCGAGCAAGTGCAATTCGCCCTCGTGAAAAGTCACGGCGCGAATGCTGTCGTGCGAATGAATCGAAGTCATAGTGCGTCAAACCCCAAGTCTAATGTGCTGCGAAGTCAAGACTGCAAGCTGGATGTTGCAATTCATTGGCTGTACCAAACCCTCGCAACGTCGCTCGCGCGTCAAGCCGTATGATAGGTGAATGAAACCTTTGAAATCGATATTGAAGTGGCGACCGTCAAGCAAACAGATTGCGGCACGCAAAACGCGCGATGCACAATTCCTGGATATCTTACGCGGCAAGTGCGTGCGCGCCGCCGCATTCGGTGCCTTGACAGCTACGGCAGAATCGATCCCGGGACTTGGACGAGTGCTTGGTTTGGTCTTCGGCGAACTGTTGGACGCAAACATGCTGGCCATCGTCCAGCGCCAGTTGGTCGAGGAGACCTTTGCGCTGTATGAATTCAACATACCCGATAAATTGCACGTGGCGGTTGTCGCTAACGTCCAGCGCCTCGGTATCGGTGCCAGCGTAGCCGGAGACATGTTCGTACGCGGCACGGTAAGGAAAACATTGGGCCGCGCCGGCGCATTGGTTGCAGGTCGCGTGGTACCGGTGACTGCGGTATTTTCTTCAGCGTTGGTCAACGCATCGGTGACCTATGCGATCGGCAAACGCGCACAAGCCATGGCGCAAATGCGCGACACGTCAATCAGGGGCATTCCCGATTTGGTGCGCGCTTTCAGCGGTGTCGACGAACGCCGCATCTACATCTGGTCGATGACAGCGATCAAAGGATCGCTGTCATCGATTTCCGCAACTTTACGGCGCGTGCGTCGGGCCGACCACCGCACCTGACGCATAACGCGCGTTGACGGCACGTGCGGTAGCAATTGCGCGATCGCGCATACGCATCGCGGCGCTGCTGCGCGCATTGCCCGGCATCAGGAAAAATTCACCCGCTTCGTGCCCGGCGAACTGGATCGGCGCATATTCCGGAGCCTGTTGTAGTCCGGCATTGGCGCTGCGCAAAGCCATGCCCGCTGCGATTTCCCGGAACAGATGCTGCCCCGTCAACAACTGATTGTTGTCCTTGAGCACGCTGAGCAAGGCTGCGGCAAATACTGAATGGCCACCCTTGGTTGCCGCGTCGGCGACCGGTTGCACACCGCCGGAAGTCAGCGCCGTTCGCGAGCGTCCCGCGACCATGGTCTTGACCCAGTCGCCCCAGGCGCTTGCCGGCATACCACCGCCAAACGTCGCAAGCGAAGAACGCGTCATGGTTCCGGAATAGCACGAGTCGGCGATCACCAGCACATGCTTGGCTTCCATAGTCGTCAGGATGTCGCTGATGGCGCGATTGGAAATCCAGCTGTTCGGCGTACTGACCTGCGCGTCGACGGGCAGCCAATAGCCTTGTTGCGAACTATCCACTTCGCCGTGACCAGCGTAGTAAACCAATAGGTTGTCTTCACTCTTGAGTTGTTCGCGCATGTCGTTAAGCGCAGACAAAATCTCGAAACGATTGGCGTTCGTCAGCGACGTCACCTTGTAGCCGTAACGCGACTGCAACACTGAAGCGATCGCTGTGGCGTCGCCCGACGCACTCTTCAATTCCGGGTAGGCAGCATAGTTATCGTTACCGATGATCAGTGCGTAGTATTTACCCAGACGAACACCATGCGGCAGCGTATCGATCGTAGGTGCACCGGAACTTGCGCGTGTGGCACCATTGCCCCCGGGGCCCGGCACCAGAACGAAGTCGAGCAGAGCCTCGCCACCCGTCTTGTCTTGGGCTGTCACATGAACATTGGTGTCGGCACCTGAAAGGAGAACGTGGGTCTTGAATAGGCCACCGGCATCGACACTGACGGTTTGCCCATTCAGGCTAACCGAAGTCAGGCCGGCTGGGGCCTGCACGCGACCGATGATGTCGATGCCTTTTTCCGCAGGCGGTACCGATGCTGCGGGTTTCGTCAGACCACGCGTCATGGCTAGCGCTGGTTGCAAAATCTCGAGTTTCAGGTTGCCATTGAGGCTTGCTGTCGTGTAGCCCGGAGGCAAGCCCCCCACCTTGTCGCTACTGATCTGCGCCTGTAGGCCTGCCATCTGCGTACGCTGGCTGGCCAGTTGCTGGCGTTTCTCGGAAAGCTGGGCTTCCATCAGCTTCAACAGCTTTTTGGAATCTTCGTTCTTGGCATGTTCGGCAGCCAATTGTACGCGGGCTTCGTCAAATTTTGCCTGCGCATCCTGGCGCTGCTGTTCGTTCGTTACCAATTGCCCCTGCAATTGCTTGGTCCGTGCGCGGCCATCGCGCAGCGCTGTATCCATCTGGGCCGCGGACATACGCAACGACACCAGATCCTGATCATTTGCTGGTGACGATTTGCGCGACAGCAACTCCTGCTCACGGGTTTTGAGTTTGGCAATCTGCGCTTCGGCGTCGGCTAATTGCTTGGCATTGGCCTGTTGCTCGGTCTGCAGTTTCTGCTGTTGATCAGTCAGCGCGGCTTCTCGCTTTTGTACGTCGGTTTTCATCTGCGCATACCGCGGATCGCGATCGGCACCAACTCTTGCCTGCTCAGCGTCAAGCTTTTGGCGAACCTGATTCAATTCACTTTGTGATTGCTGGTAATTCTTCTGCTTGTTCTGCAATTCCGATCGTAGTTTGCCAACCTGCTTGCTCAATTCTGCGGACTTTTCCTGCTCAGTTGACAGTTGACCACGCAGCGTTGCACTTTCAGCTTTTGCTTCATTGACTTCGGCAGTGACGGTCGAGGCAAACACCAGTTTGTCGTCGGTGATACCGGATGCCTCGCGATACAAATTCAACGCCTTGCCCATGTCCTTGGGTACACCAAGACCCTGCTCGTACAAGTAACCCAAGTTGATGCGTGCCCGTTTGGAGCCTTGCGCAGCGGCCTTTTCGAACCATTCGCGCGCTTTCACATAATCCGGATCCGTACCCAACCCTTTAAGGTAGATCTCGCCGACGTAGTTCTGGGCGTCGGCATTGCCCAATTCAGCCTGCCCCATCCAAACTTTCAGGGCGGTCTGGTAATTGGCGCGATCATAGGAAACGAATTCGCCGCCGCGAATCTCGCAATCGGCCTGGCTAGTGCGCACCGGCCGGCGCGCGCTCATGAAATTCGACGAGCGGCCAAGCCGGCGAACCTGGCCCGGCAACAGGCAATCGACAATGAGAAAATCTTCGGGGTTGCGCGTCTGCACGCTTGCGGTAGCTTGCAAGGTCGGTGTGGATATGCCGCCGATTGCGATCAGGCACATTGCCGCGAATAGCGGCCAGGGACTCAATCGTGACGCCGGGCGTGATTTCGAGTTTGACATGGCAACCCCCAAGGGATTCAACAGTGGATGACTCGGCTTAAATTACCGCTATACTTCATTATATGCCGCTAACTTGAAAATGGGGTGATGAAATGGCGATTGCACGGATTTTGAATCGGGTTTGTTCCGCAACGGTCAAACTCGCCTTATTGGTGTTGGCTGTATGTGCCCCAGCCCACGCCCAGCAGGGGCAGAACGTCATGTCGATTGCCGGGGGCAATGGGCAAAGTGCCGAATATTACAATTTCTTGCCTTCGCCACTGACCGTTTCATTTTCCGGTTCATCGTATGCGAACTTGCAATGGCAGGTCGTAAGCGGCTCCGCCTCAATTTACGTCGGAGGTTCCAACTACGGAAGTAGTTACTCCAGTTCGGTGTCCACATCTCCAGGATCCACGGATGGTATTCAGCTTGCTATGGGCGGAACTGCTGGCACGGTGAGAGTCGCGGTGACGTGCACCTATGGCTGCGACACGGTACAAACTTTGACGTTTACCGAAACTGCGACCAAACCGCCGCCGAATCTGGAAATGAGATACGTCAGTGGAAGCGGACAAAGCGGCGCGCCGAATACGAAGTTGGCGCAACCACTCATTGTTGAACTGGTGCCCGGCAGCTCTGGTTCGGGAGGTCCTTGTCCGACATTGGAATGGACCGTCCAAAGTGGCACAGCGACGTTTAGCGCGACAAATACCGGGAAATACTCCCAAGCCGCATTCGTCCCGGGCTGTTACAACGGTTTGGGGCGCGGCAAACCGGATTCCAACAAACCAGAGGCGGGCCAACATCGTATGGCCGCAACGATGGCGACAACGCAAGCCGGCATACGATCGCAAGTATCGATAGACCTTGGCAGCACTCCCGGACCGGTTCAAGTCTTCGTGTCGTGCGATGTTTGCGATGCCGGCAGCATCAAGGGATTCAATTTCACAATCACGCAGGCTGCAAGCGGGCTGGTCAAATTTTCCGGCGATAGCCAATCCGGGGTTGTTGGCAGCGCAGCAGATCAGCCGTTGGTGGTTCAGGCCGGTTCCACGCCCGGTCAAACCGTAAACTGGACTGTGATCAGCGGCCAAGCCACATTAGCGGCAGCCAGCACAAGCACCGATGAAAACGGTCGCGCTTCGGTCAGCTTCCATTATGGCGACGCCGCAGGACCTGTAACCATCGAAGCCAGGGCCGGATCAAGTTCTGTCGATTTCAACGTAACCGCCGTCGGATCGGCGGGCTCTACAGCCAGCGGCAACAATCAGACGGGCATTGTTGGCAGCAAACTACAGCCTTTCGTATTACAGGTTGCAGCCGCAGCATCCGGCAAGGGCCTAAGCCAGATACCGGTAACTTGGACCGTTGTAAGCGGCGGCGGGACGTTGGCGTCCGTAACTACGATGACCAATGCCAGTGGCCAAAGCAGCAACACACTGACACTCGGATTGAACGCAGGTAACAATACCGTTACAGCCACATTGCCAGACAACGTGAAAGTAAACTTCAGCGCCACCGCCGTGCCTGCTGGAAGCGTTACAATCAACAAGACTGGCGGTGACAATCAAACGGCGAAACCTGGTAGTGCGTTACAACCCTTTCTGGTTGACGTTCAGGGAGCTTCCGGCGTTACAGTTAACTGGATTGTGGTGAGCGGAGGGGGAACTCTCGCTTCCGCCGCGACCACCAGCGACTCTTCCGGCAAGACGAGCAACACACTCACGCTCGGTCCGAACGCCGGAGTCAACACCGTCCAAGCCATGATTCCCGGTGCCGGTAGCGTGACATTCAGTGCTGTTGCCGGTGCAACTGCTGGGAGTGGCAGCCAATTCACGGTCGTGTCCGGAAGCAATCAATCACTCACGCCCAATCAAGCGTCGCAGCCACTAGTGGTCAAATTGGTCGATGGCCAAGGTCAACCGATTGCCAATGCCGCCGTGCAATGGAGTGTTTCCGGTTCAACTGGCACGTTGACGAACACAGATACGCTGACTGGTGCGGACGGTCAATCGCACAATCAGCTCACCGTGATTTTGCCAGGCGATTACACGGTAACGGCCGCATTGTCGGCGTCTCCCGATATTCCAGCGCTGAGGTTCAGCTTCAGCAATGGCGTCGCGAATATGCCGAATCTTTCGCCCACCCAACTCGGTGTGGCCAATGCAATTGACAAGGCGTGCCCAGCATTGGCCGGCATGCCAACTGGCCAATTGACGCCTGCACAGAAAGACCTGTTGCTGCGTTGCTCGGAAATCGTTGTCGGCTCAGGATCCGACCCCCAAGACGTACCGAATGCGTTGGACCAAATCACCAACAACAAGGTGTTGCCACAACGAAGCATGGCGCAAGGTGTGCAGAGTAGCCAATTCGGCAATTTGAATACGCGTCTGGGTGAACTGCGCCAAGGTGTTCAAGGCGTCAGCGTTCGAGGACTCACCTTGGTCAACGACGGTCAGAGCCTGCCGCTTGCCATGCTTGGCGACATGTTCCGCAATGATCCGAAGCAAAGCGATGAGGTCGGGAAGGATTTTGATCGCTGGGGCTTTTTCGCGACGGGCATGGTGGTCCGCGGCGGTTTCGATGCCAACGCTACACGGCCCGGATTCGATTTTCACAATGCCTCGCTCACCGCAGGCGTGGACTACCGTTTCAGCGACACGTTCGTTGCCGGCGTTGCCGGGGGCGCGAACAAGAACCAATCGAGCCTCGACCAGAATCTGGGCAAACTCGACGTCAACGGCTACAGCCTCAACGGTTACTTCACCTGGTATCACGGCGACAGCTTCTACATCGAAGGCTCCGTCGTGCTCGACTGGTTGAGCTATGACTTGAAGCGCAATATCGCGTACCAGATCTCCGACCTGTCCGGCAGTGGTACAACTTCGATCAACCAGACGGCCACGGCGTCGCCAGATGGCAGCCAATCTTCGGTAGCGTTGTCCGTCGGCAAGGATTTCAACCACGGAGCCTGGGCGATCAGTCCGTATCTGCGTGGCGTCTACTCGCACCTGAACCTGGATGCCTTCAATGAAAAGGCCAGCGACCCAAATGCACCGGGTGCAGGTTTGGTCACCTCCGTCGAGTCGCGGTCGCTCACCTCCGAACTGGGGGTAATTGGCGGGCGTGTCAGTTACACCACAAGCTACGACTGGGGCGTCCTGATCCCGAATGCGACACTGGAGTGGAATCACGAATTCCGCAACGATCCGCAAACCATCGTGACTCGTTTCATTGCCGATCCGACGCAAACCCCGATCGTCATTACCGATCAAGCGCCCGACCAGAGCTATTTCAATGTCGGCCTTGGTTTGAATGCGGTATTCCCGAAGGGCCGTTCGGCCTTCGTCACCTGGGAGCATCTGGTCGGCTTCTCCGGCGTGCATGAAAACCGCTTCTCACTCGGCATCCGAATCGAGTTCTGAGCATGCAGCGGCATGCCGCATTTGCGGCAAAGCCGCTTGCATCGTTTGCCACGCGCACGGCATGCTATAGCCATCGCGTGGCCAACCTAGGGGCGTGCATATGCAACTTATTATTAGTGGCTTAGCAGACAAGCGACCGGCGCATGATTGAATTCGGACACAGCACTCACGTTGGTTTGCGTCGCGAACACAACGAAGACACCTACTATGCCGACGCCGAGCTTGGCTTGTGGCTGGTTGCCGATGGCATGGGTGGCCACGAACATGGCGAGGTCGCCAGTGCACTGGCCCGCGATACGGTGATGCGCGAAGTCGGGTCCGGCGCGCCATTGGCCCTGGCCGTGCAACGTGCCGACGAAGAGATCATCAAGCATTCCAGCAAGAAGGCCGAAGCCCTGCCGATGGGCACGACCATCGCGGCCATCCGTCTGAATGGAAGCGACTACGAAATATGCTGGGTGGGCGACAGCCGGATCTACTTGTGGAACGGTGAACTCAAACAACTTTCGCAAGATCATTCGTACGTGCAAGAGTTGATCGCACAGGGCGCCATCACCCACGAGCAGGCGCGCACGCACCCCCACCGCAATGTCGTCACCCAGGCATTGGGCGTCACCGATCCGCAGAGCCTGCGCGTGGATACGGTCCGCGGCACCCTGCAACCGGGAATGCAGATTCTGTTGTGCTCCGATGGTTTGACTGAAGAAGTCGACGATGCAGATATCGCCGCTGTGCTGTCGCGTGAGGATCTATCTGCACAGGAGTGCGTGGATCACCTCATACTGGCGGCTCTGGACGGCGGCGGTTCGGACAACATCACAGTGATTCTCATCCGCGATCGTTGAGCGCAAGAATCCTTGCTCAGCCTTATTCGCTCTTGGCCAGTTGCGCCTTGAGCTTGAGCAATTCCGCATTCTTGGGATCGGCACGCAGGCCTTTATCCACGAAGTCATCGGTCGCAGTGTTCAAACCGCGTTTTAATGCGCTTTGCGCCGCATTCAGATAGTAGGTTGAAATCTGGGCCAGACCCTGATTTGCTTTTTCGTTCCCCGGTTCACGCCGGACGACTTCCTGAAACACATCGATAGCGTTATCCCCTGGGGGGAAGTCAAGTTTTTCACCATAGTTCTGCAACCCGTGCGCGAGATAGGTATCTCCACGCGAAAGCAGCGTGGGCACATCGAGCTTCGCTAGCGCCGCAAGCCCAGGATTGTTTTCCGGTATGGGCGGAGCTGGCGGCACGTACTGATTGGGTGGCACATTGTCAACTTGTGTGGGGATGGGACCCGGCGCGCCTTGCCGATGCATGAGAAACCAGCCCCCTGCTCCAATTGCGATCACCGCTACCAATGCACCGGCACCGATCAAAGCCGTGCGCATGTCTGGCGTTCCATCGACCTTTCGTACTGGCTGCGAGATCGACGTCGACGACGACGCACCGACTTTGGATGCGCGCACCGCGCGTCGACGCCCGCTACGCTGTTCACGTACCGCTGCCGCCGACTCCGGATTGGCTTGCAGCAATTTGTCGCACTCACTGATGAAAACTTCGCCACTGGCAAATCTCTGGTCGGGCTTCTTTGCCATCAGCCCATCGATCAATGGCTGCAACCACGCATGCTTCTCCGGCAGCCTTGGTACGGGCTCGGTGACATGCATCAAGGCAACGGCATAGGCATCATTGGCCTGGTATGGCTTGTGCCCGGCAAGGCATTCAAACACCACTGCACCAAGGCTGTACAAATCCGAACGACCGTCCACAGGTGTTGCTTGCGCCTGTTCCGGGCTCATGTAATCCGGCGTACCGATCGCATTTCCAGCCATCGTCGCAGCACTAATGCTTTTCATTGCCTTGGCAATGCCAAAATCCGCCAGCACGGCCGTACCGTTGGAACGGAACATGATATTCCCGGGTTTGACGTCGCGGTGCACGAAGCCCTTTTCGTGGGCGTAGGCCAGGCCTGAAGCGATATCGCGCGCAATTTCCAGTATTTCGGCCGTACTCAAACCTTCCATGCGCTCGCGCAAGGTTCCCGCCGGCAAATATTCGCTGGCCAGATAGTAGACGCCATTCTCGGTGCCGATATCATGCACCGTCATCAAATGCGGATGCGTGAGTCGCGCAGCGATCCGGCCTTCCTTCATGAACTGTTCGCAGAACGTCTCGTTCGCGGCGAGAACCGGAGACATCAACTTCAAGGCCACTTCACGATCGAGCGATTCCTGCATGGCCAGGTATACCGTCGCCATGCCGCCTTCGCCGATCTGTCGAATCAATTTATAACCTGGAACCTGAACGTTGTCGGTCATGCGCAATCAGTCACTACAAAGTTTGCCGAATGTGTCACATCCGGTGCTGGGATCTGGGGAATTCGCCACGCAACCGATCCATCCGTTGCGTGGCGAACAAGTCACGGCGCTGCGGCACGCAAGCTCTTGAGAGCTGTGACGAAACGCGCCATGGAGTAATTGTCTTCGTTCTTGACCGCGTCGAACAGCGCGTCCAGCTTGGCACGCATAACGGCAGTCTTGGACTTGTCGAGCTTGCCATCATTCTCGAAAGCCGTCACCACTGATTCGGAGGCCATCGATACCTGCTCGGCAGCGGCGTAATCGCGGAACTCGCCGTGCTCGCCGTCAGCAACCATGCTGCTGAGAATCGGGTTCAGGCTTGAAACATCGTAATTATATGCAGCGACCTTCGGTAGCAACTCTTCCAACGTTGCCCGCAATTTGCGTGCGGCAGCGAATGTCGCTTCACGGCTAACCGTGGTGGCACGGTGCAACTCGCGAGTTTGCTCAAATACGCGTTGTGCACCAGCCTTGTCGACAGGAGCCAACGCATACCGGAACACGAGCAGATTCGCATCGTTCAAGCGCACCACGCCTGGCCCCAGACCGGTACCTTGACGCGGGCCCCAGTTGTTGTCTTTCATCAGCTTGTGGCAAGCCTGACAGTTGAACAGCACCAGTTCGGGGAAAATGCCGCGCCAGCCGGTATTCGGATCAATCAGCAGACCGAGCAGATTCTCGGCGGCAACACCCTGTCCAACTGCCCAATCGCGCACGCCATTCCAGTTGCCCTTGCGCTTGATCCAGTCCGCGTCGATTTTGTAATGCGGTTTCAGCCACGTGAACGTATCCAGTTCGAACGTCAGGCGAGGATGTCCGGCGCCCATGATCCGGTGCGTGATCATGCGTTCCTTTTCGCCCATGTGGCACGACAGGCACAAGCGCGCTCGCTTGACTGGATCAGCAGTCGGATACATGCCTTTTTCAAGGTTGTCAGCGTGGCTGACCTTGCGGTCTGCATGCGAATTCAACCAAAGCTCGGACCCGCCGTGGCAGGCTTCGCACCCGACTCCGTCGGAAATCTGAAAGCGTTCGCCGCGATCCGTAACCGGCACATTGTCGGCATGACAATCCAGGCAAACCTTGGCCTTGGTCGGATCACCGATACCGAGCTTGCGCGCGATGGTTTGCGACTTGGGTTGCTCCAGCACCTGATACGCCTTCGCATGTGGATCAAACTGCTGCCACAGCGAGAATTCGTTCTGCATCACATCCGAATCGCGAAATGGTTGCGATGCGCCGTGACAAACACTATTGCTGCAACTGGCCACTCCCATGTGCTTGTGTGCCGCGATCGCCTCGACTGCCGTCGTTGCGTTCACGTTGGAAGCAAACAGGATCATTAGCGCAATCAACAATTTCATCGCCATCCTCCCCAATCAAGCGTATCGGCCCGGTCGAATCATACCGCAGTCGCGCCGGAATGGTTGGTTTGCTCTGCGTGCAACCACAGGCAACGCCCCTTGCTCGCCTTTTCCAGGCGTTGCATGCCCTGATCGTGCAAGGAAAGTTCCATGGGATCGGCGCGATGAACCCGCAACGGCGGACGCTGATCGATAGTAACTGGTCCATGCGTGATTGAAGTATCGGGCGCAACGGCCGTTGCCAAGCCCAGATCGCCTTGGCCTCCGGTCATGCCCAAGTACACTTCAGCCAACAATTGCGCGTCGAGCAAGGCACCATGCAGGTCGCGGTGGCGATTGTCGACATTCAAGCGCCGGCACAATGCATCCAGGTTGTTTTTCTGGCCGGGGTATTTTTGCCGCGCCAACAGCAACGTATCGAGAACTTGCGCATGTTCGACAATGCGCCCGAGCGCAGCGTCGGCCAGCGACAATTCCGCGTCGAGAAACGCGACATCGAAAGCGGCATTGTGAATAATCAGCTCGGCGCCTTCGATGAACGCGAGAAATTCGGCCACAATCTCGGAAAAGCGCGGCTTGTCAGCGAGAAAGTCGTTGTCGATGCCATGCACCGCCAGCGCTCCCTCATCGACCCGGCGTTGCGGATTGAGGTAGCGATGGAATTTACGCCCGGTCGGACGCCGCTCGCTCAATTCGATACATCCGATTTCGATGATGCGATGGCCCTTGGCGACCTCCAAGCCCGTGGTCTCGGTATCCAGTACGATTTGCCTCATCATCCCTCCGTCGCCGCAATGGCCGCATCGCGCGCCAGTTTATCGACTCTTTCGTTTTCTGCGTGACCGGAATGGCCTCGCGTCCAATGCCACTGGACTTGATGAACTGCCGCGGCAGCAGACAGGCGTTGCCACAAGTCCTGATTCTTGACCGGCTTGCGGTCGGATGTACGCCAGCCATTGGCTTGCCAACGCGATATCCATGATTCGATACCCTGCTTCACATATTGTGAATCCGTGGTCAGGCGCACGCAATATGGACGGCGCAATGCCTCCAAGGCGCTGATCGCAGCCATCAGTTCCATTCGATTATTGGTCGTGTTTGGCTCACCGCCTGAAATCGTCTTCTCCATATTTTTATGGCGCAAAAGTGCAGCCCAGCCGCCTGGTCCGGGATTGCCCAAACAGGCCCCATCCGTAAATACTTCGACGTCTATACTGCGTGCCGGCGTCATGTACGCATTCGCTGGGTGCCAGGGGCCAGACTCGGCCGCAACTGCAGTTCGCGGTTTCGCGGACGCGAACGCAACGGCGTAAGCGTGCTGCGGCGCTTGCGTGCGAGCAACAACCAACTACTACCGAATCGCGCACCAACCCCAGGCGCTTGATCGCGTTCCAAATTCATCGATGCGCCGCGCGGCAGCCAAACGCCCGGAAAACTCACTTGCAGGGTATCTACCTGTTCGCGCAAAAGTAGTTGCCGCCACGCATGGGCCGAACGCAGGCTCAAACACACACCCTCTCGCCGACGGCGTAATTCCAGCCAGGGCCGCCACGTACCCAGTGGATTGAATCCGAATACCAAAGCCAGCCCTTCCGGTGCCAGCACGCGCGCGAGCTCGACTACGCTCTGGTCCAGCACCGCATTATGTTCGAACGCATGTTGGGCGATGACCACGTTGAAGCTGTCGCTAGAAAATGGCAATTGCGTATCCACACAGCGAACGTCGCCGCGCAACCCAGCATCGCAAATCGAGCAAAGGTTCGTGATCGCGCCGATCTTGTGCGCGGGCAAATCATTGCGCGCATCGGCATACGCACTTAACAGCAAGCCGAAGTTTCCGAAAGTTCCAGCAAGAATCGGCGCGAGCGCGCACAACTCGCGCGTAAACAACGCGCGCATCGGCGCACTCGCATGGAAATTTTCGTATTGCGCGGACATGCCTGCGGATTTTTGTTTTCGATTCGACAAGCCGAATTGTGCGCGAAACTGACGCGCAACGTAACCCTCCTGGCCATGCCTGGACCCAGCGTAATATGTCTAGCTCGTCCGAATCAACGAAAACAGGCTATTCGAGGCCTCAAACAACGATTTTTCGGCCCTGTGCAAGCCTGTTATAGTCCCGCCTCGATATCGCTTCAGGTGCCAACAGCTGACACTGTTAGACCGAATATGCATCCGACTATTACACGAAGAATCGCCAAGTGGCGTCGCGACGGTCTGCATCGGTCACGCGCGCCGCGCAACGATTGGCTATTGGGCGTATTTGGTGCCGGCTGTAGCATCGTTGGAACTTGCTGCTTGCTGCTTGCAGCATGCAGTACGAATCCGCCAAGACCGCAGCCCAACACAGTTCCCTCGCCAGAATCTGTCCCGCACACAACTGCTCCAATGCTACAAACCACCGTTGTCGCAGCGCCGGCCCCGGTTGTTTCGCCGTGGCAACGCTTGCGGCAGCAATTTGCACTGGCCGATTGCGACTATGGCCCTGCAATGGAATCTTGGGCACATCAGTACTCAAACAACCCAGCCAGCTTTAGCGATTCGCTGACTCAAGCCATGCCATTCTTGCTCCTCGTAATTGATCAAATCGAGCAACGTGGAATGCCTGGGGAATTCGCTTTGCTGCCATATGTCGAAAGCAACTACGTCCCCACTGCCAGTGGTGGCAGCGCGGCAGGAATCTGGCAACTGATGCCCGACACGGCAAGGGAAAACGGTTTACGCGTGGGTGGGGATTTCGACGCGCGGCTCGATGTTCCCGCGTCCACATCGGTGGCGCTGGATCTGTTGCAACGCTACTACCGCGAATTTGGCGACTGGCACCTGGCCGACATGGCGTTCAATGCCGGCGAGAACCGGGTCAAGAAAGCCCTTTCCAGCCGCGCGGCCAAGCTTTCGTCGTCGCAAGTCCAACAACTTGGCCTCAGTGACCTTACACATGCACATTTTGCGCGCCTGATGGCTTTGGCATGCATCGTCTCCGATCCACTCCGGTATGGGTTGAAACTGCCGGAAACCAGCCCGGACGACATCCTTGATGTCGTCGACATGAATACGCCCATCGATCTGGGCCTTGCAGCACATTTGTCGGGGATGAAACTCGATCAGTTGCGATATCTGAATTCCGGTTATTTGCACGCGCGCATGCCAGCGCGCGGCCCTTTCCAACTCTTGCTGCCTGCGGCCCAACGGGATGCATTGCAGGCAAACCTGTCGGCGCTGCCGGGGGCGATTTGGCCGCAATGGCATGCCATCGTCTTGCGCCAACCGGAACCGCTGAGCCTTCTTGCAAGTGCCTACGAAGTAGAACCGCAAGTTCTCGCGGCGGCCAACCTGTTCGCCGTCGATGCGCGATTGCAGGCCGGAACGCGCGTACTCGTGCCTGGCGCTGGAAAGACAGAATCGCAATCGACCACGAAGACTGCTGCTGAAGTTGCAGCCATTTCATCCGGCAATCATGTCGTGCAGCGTGGCGACACGTTGTCGTCGATTGCCTACCAAGCACGCGTAAGCGTGGACGATCTATGCCGTTGGAACGGGCTGGATCGATTTGCAATTCTCAAATTAGGCCGACGACTGCACCTGTATGCCACCCGTGTCGATACGCCGATATCCGCAGCCAGCACGATTGACGCGAACTGACGGTCTTTCCCAGACTCGGCTAGAATCGCGCCTGCAAACGTAATCAGGAGACACCATGGGATTTCTGCACGGCAAACGCGCCCTCATAACCGGCGTACTCAGTCAGCGCTCGATCGCGTGGGGTATCGCGAGTGCGATGCACCGCGAAGGCGCGCAATTGGCCTTCACTTACGTCAACGACAAACTCAAACCACGCGTTGACGAAGCGGCGAATGCGTTTGGATCGAATATCGTTCTGCCTTGCGATGTTGCCAGCGACGAACAAATCGCGCAATTGTTCGAGAGTCTTGCCACGCATTGGGATGGACTGGATATTCTCGTGCATTCGATCGGTTTTGCGCCCCGCGAAGCGATCCAGGACGAGTATCTGGATCACCTGACGCGCGAGAGCTTTGCCATCGCCCACGATATCTCTAGCTACAGCCTGTCGGCTCTGGCAAAAGCAGCGCGCCCGTTGATGAAGGGCCGTGGTGGAGCGATCCTTACCCTGACCTACCTCGGTGCGGACCGAGCGCTGGCCCACTACAACGTGATGGGCGTGGCCAAGGCCAGCCTTGAATCAAGTGTGCGCTATCTGGCTTACAACCTCGGGCCGGAAGGCACGCGCGTTAATGCCATTTCTGCTGGACCGATCAAAACCCTGGCAGCTGCGGGAGTCGCCGATTTCCGCAAAATGCTTGACCACGTCGAGGAAAATGCGCCACTGCGGCGTAACGTGAGCATCGAGGAAGTCGGCAACACGGCTGCGTTTCTATGCTCGGATCTGGCTTCGGGCATCACCGGTGAAGTCACCTTCGTCGATTCAGGCTACAACATCCTTGGAATGACCGGGTTGTAATTCGACGCGCGGCGGCTGAAGCAGATTCAGCCGCCCGCTGCGTCACAAACGCCGGATCGATCCACTACTTCAATCGATCTTCGGCAATCTCGATCTTGGCCGACTTGCGCAAGCTGTCGATGAATTCGCGCACAGCTTCCTGACCGTAACTCTGTCGCAACTCGTTGCGAGCCGCTTCGATCGACTTCGAGTCGAGCTTGGCAGGATCCGCATCCTTGACCCCATCGAGTTCGATCAATGCATAAGCGTCGTTGGCGAGCGCCACTTCACCCGCCACCGTCTTGCCATCTTTTGGCCTATCCAGTTTGAAGACGGCTTCGACAATCGTGTGATCTAGGTTGGCAGCTTTGCGACCGATGCCATTTTCCTGGCTCGGTTTGAGCTTGAGTTCAGCGGCGATCTTTTCGAGCGACTCGCCTTTCTTCAGCCTAGCGAACAAGGCGTCGGCACGGTCGTGCGCCTGCTTGGCGGACTGTTGCTCAACCAGAATCTTGCGGATCGTATCGCTCACCTTGTCCAATGGTTCAGACATCGACTTGTCGTGCTGATCCACGCGAATAACGACAATATGGTTTGGCCCAAGCGTGATCGGGTCAGAGGTATTGCCTTCGACCAGCACATTGTTCGAAAACGCGGCTTTGACCACCGCCGGGTTGGAGGCTATTCCCTGACCGCCGTTGCGCGAGAACAGGCCGGTCTTTTGTACGGTCAACCCCAGATCTTTTGCTGCCGGAGCGAGCGAGGTCGGATCCTGATAGACAGCATCGGTCAGCTTGCCCGAGATATCGCTGTACTTGCGATCGCGCGCTTCGTCGAGATACTTCTTGGCCAGTTCGCCTTTGACTTCATCGAAACTGCGTACCTTTTCCGGATGCACATCTCGCAAATCAATGATGTGATAGCCCTCTTCGGACTTGATGGGAGCGGAAATTTCGCCTTTCTTCATCCCGAATAGCGCGCTTTCGAACGCGGGATCGGTAATACCTTTTTCCAACCAACCCAAATCACCGCCTTGCGCCTTGGAGCCCAAATCGTCGGAATCGGCCTTGGCCAAAGCTTCGAAAGTCTTGCCTTCCTTGAGTTGTTTCTCGATCGATTGCGCTTTGGCCAATGCCGCTTTTTGTGCGGCAGCATTCGCATTCTTGCCCACGGAAATCAGGATGTGGGACGCGAGCCGCTGCTCCGGAGCGACGAAATGCGATTTTTGATCGGCGTATTCCTGTTTCAATGTTGCATCGTCAACGTCGGCCTTGGCCTGCATCGTGGCTTCGTTGAGTTCGACATAATCCAGCGAAATTTCTTCCGGTGTCATGAACTGCTGCGGGTGCGCCTTGTAGTAGGCGGCAATAGCGTCGTCAGAAATTTTTGCATCCGTCGTTGGCCGGTCAATCTTGACGAAGTGAAAGTCGCGCGTCTGATCACGCAAGCGTAGATAGTCGTTTACCTGCGCGTCGGTGACTACGGTGCCAAGCGCCAATTGATCGGTCAGTTGGCGTGTCTGGAGATTCTGGCGTACGGTCTGCTCAAACTCGGCGGGCGACTTGCGCTGCGAATCGAGCCACATGCGGTATTGGTCCAGATTGAATTTCCCACCAACCTGGAATACGGGAAAACTTTCGATCTCGCTGCGGATTTGTCCAGGTGGAACCGTTACACCGAGCTTTTCATCCGCAGAGAGTATCAGCTGTTCGTTGATCATTTGATCCAATACCCGGCGCTTGGTCTCGGGCGTGTCGAACGATTGCGGATCAAACGCTTTTCCGTAAGCGCGTTGCATCTGCATGCGCAAATTGTTGTATCGATCGCGAAAGTCATCTTGCGCAATCGGGTGTCCATCCACTTTGGCGATAAAAGTTTCGCTGCGTGGATTGAAATATTGCTCGATACCGAAAAAGCCGCCGAAAATCACGACAATGATACCGAGCACGATCTTGGCCAGCAGGCCGGACATTTTCTGTTGGAGTAATTGCAACATGGGCGATAACCAGACCTGTTTGTCGACGCGGCATCCGCAGCCGCCTATTGCGATTCCGGCTGATTCATCGTGTCGAGGAATCGTGTCGGACGAACCTGAAAGCAACCGAGCAATGCATTGCTTGCTCAACCATTTATTGTCAGGCGCAGGCTCCATGCCTTGATTTGAAGGACAACCACACCTTGCGGGCGCGATGCTTGGAAATACATGGCGCCCTGCGGCACATTATGTCTTGCAAACATGAGCGCCCTGCGACGCACCATGCTCTAAAAACATGGGCGCCCTGCGACGCACCATGCTTAAAAAACAAGGGCGCCCTGCGGCGCCCTTGGCAAACGTGGCGGAGTGGACGGGACTCGAACCCGCGACCCCCGGCGTGACAGGCCGGTATTCTAACCAGCTGAACTACCACTCCGCGTTTTTACCGAAACCCCTATCACCCAAAAAGCGATAAAAGTTCTGCGGTGTGACCCGCATTTGAGGTACTGGTGGGTGCTGAGGGGATCGAACCCCCGACCCTCGCCTTGTAAGGGCGACGCTCTACCGCTGAGCTAAGCACCCCTACTAAGACCCTACCGTTGGGCGAAAGCGCGTTAGTTTATGGCATCCTTGAGCGCTTTGCCAGCCTTGAATGAAGGATTTTTCGAGGCTTTGATCTTGATCTGCTGACCGGTGCGGGGATTGCGACCGGTGCGCGCAGCGCGGTTGCGCACGATGAAGGTACCAAATCCGACCAGGGAAATGGTGTCGCCGTCCTTGAGGGTTTTCTTGACGACTTCAATAACTGCTTCGACTGCACGGCCACCTTCGGCCTTGGTCAATTCAGCAGCTTCTGACACTGCACTTACGAATTCAGCTTTGTTCATTCTTTTCTCCCGAGGGAATTCAGCGACACACCGAAAATTGTCCGGGCGAATCGGTTGCGTCCACGATTGATATCCGCAAACCCTATTCGCTACCCCGCGATCATCCGGATAGACATCGCTCACCGGATCGCGGCGCAGACTTTATACCAGCCGCCTTGATCTGGCGCAACACAAGGTTTGATGCGGGTTTGCGCGTTTCCGACACAATCCTCGGCGAATGACATCCAGGACTTTTTTGCTTGACATCATGGTTGAATTTTTGCTTATCCCGTTGCAGCGCAAGCGGCATTTTCAATGCGCCCTTTGCTGAGCGCCTTCGACATCAGCGTCGGCAGGTTGTTCAATTGTAGACTTTACCTCTTTTTCCACTTTTGCAAGGGATGGTACAAGCGGGCGCTCCAGCGCGAGATCCAACACCTCGTCGATCCAGCGCACCGGCTTGATTTTCAGCGAACCGGTGACATTCTTCGGGATCTCCGCCAGGTCCTTCTCGTTTTCATCGGGAATGATGACAGTTTCAATCCCGCCTCGATGCGCCGCCAGCAGTTTTTCCTTGAGGCCACCTATCGGCAACACGCGTCCACGCAGCGTGATTTCCCCGGTCATGGCCACTTCGGAGCGAACCGGCACCTTGGTCAAGGCCGACACCAGGGCAGTACACATCGCAATACCAGCGCTGGGGCCATCCTTTGGCGTGGCCCCTTCAGGAACATGGATATGGATGTCGTGCTTCTGGTGAAAATCCGGGTCGATGCCGAATCGCTCGGCGCGGGCGCGCACGACGCTCAAGGCGGCATGAATCGATTCCTGCATCACGTCACCCAGCTGCCCGGTGTGCAGCAACTTGCCTTTGCCCGGCACGACGGTCGCTTCGATGCTGAGCAGGTCGCCACCGACCTGGGTCCACGCCAGCCCGGTTACCAGACCGACTTCGTTCTGCAATTCGGCACGACCGAACGTGAACTTGCGCACCCCCAGGTATTGATCCAGATTGCGTGAGGTCACGGACATCTTGTCGCGACGCTTGCCAACGCGCTTGGGCTGATCCGCCGCCAAGGTCAATTCCTTGACCACCTTGCGACATATTTTCGCCAATTCGCGCTCCAGGTTGCGCACGCCGGATTCACGCGTGTAGTAACGAATCATGTCGCGAATTGCCCCTTCGGCAACTTGCAGTTCACCCGGTTTGAGCCCATTGGCGGTTATCTGCTTTTTCATCAGATAGCGTTGCGCGATGCTGATCTTCTCGTCTTCGGTATACCCGGGAATGCGGATAACTTCCATGCGATCGAGCAACGGCGCGGGAATGTTCAGCGAATTGGCGGTCGCGATGAACATGATCTCCGACAGGTCAAAATCGACCTCAAGGTAGTGATCGTTGAACGTGTGGTTCTGCTCCGGATCGAGCACCTCGAGCAAGGCCGAGGAAGGATCACCACGAAAATCCATCGACATCTTGTCAATTTCGTCGAGCATGAACAATGGGTTACGCGTGCCGACCTTGGAAAGGTTCTGCACAATGCGCCCTGGCATCGAACCGATATAGGTGCGCCGATGACCACGAATTTCGGCTTCGTCGCGCACGCCACCCAGCGACATGCGCACAAACTTCCGATTGGTCGCGCGCGCGATTGATTTGCCCAGCGAAGTCTTGCCTACGCCCGGCGGCCCAACCAGGCAAAGAATCGGCCCCTTCATCTTTTTGACACGCTGCTGCACCGCAAGATACTCGACGATGCGCTCTTTGACTTTTTCCAAGCCATAATGATCGGCATCGAGAACGTCTTGGGCTTCAGCCAGATTTCGCCGTACCTTGCTGCGCTTCTTCCATGGCGCACCGGCCAACCAGTCGATGTAATTGCGCACTACGGTCGCCTCTGCCGACATCGGCGACATCTGCTTGAGCTTGTTGAGCTCAGCGCGCGCCTTGGCCTCAACGGGCTTTGGCATGCCCGCCTGGGCAATCTTGCGACCCAGTTCTTCGATTTCGTTCGGCGCGTCCTCGCTTTCGCCCAGTTCCTTCTGGATCGCCTTCATTTGTTCGTTGAGATAGTACTCGCGCTGACTGCGCTCCATCTGCGTCTTGACGCGACCCTTGATACGTTTTTCGATTTGCTGGACGTCGATTTCGCCTTCGACGGAACCAATCAGCAATTCAAGGCGATCGGCTACGTCGGCGGTTTCCAGCACGCGTTGCTTGTCCTGCAGGCGAATCGAAAGATGCGCCGCGATAGTATCGGCCAGCCGTCCCGCGTCGTCGATACCGGCAAGCGTGGTCAGCAACTCCGGAGGAATCTTGCGATTGATCTTGACGAACTGCTCGAACAACGAGACCAATGTTCGCGAGATCACCTCGATTTCACGCGGCTCGCGCGTAATCATGGATTCAAGCGTGCGCACGTAAGCACCGGGCACACCATCCCGCTCGTAAAGGTTTGTGATTTCTGCGCGCGCCTTGCCCTCGACCAATACCTTGATCGTGCCATCCGGCAATTTCAGCAGTTGCAGCACTGTGGCCACGGTTCCGATCGGATACAAATCACCTACCTGAGGATCGTCAGTATCCGGACTGCGCTGCGCAACGAGCACAATGCGCTTGTCGCCATCCATGGCCTGCTCCAGGGCGCGCACCGATTTTTCGCGGCCTACGAACAGCGGAATCACCAAGTATGGGTAGACCACGACGTCGCGCAACGGCAACAGGGGTAATTGGCTCACATCACTGCCGGATTTACCTTCAAATTGGGTCTTGGCTGGGCTTTCCATCAATTGTTCCAGTGAGATTCGATTTACAGGTGCCTGCGGCAGGTTGACCCGACGCCATTGATTCGTCAAGTGAGGACGATGCGCGCAATTGCAAGGCCACAAGCATTCACTTGCGAGCCACATCGAGAAATCGCGGTCGACAGAAATGGCTTTGAATGCCAGGCTGCGAACACAAGCAACGCAGCATTGCGCGATTGGAAGGGACGTTGTTTGCAAGTCCGGCTGCGCGTGTCGATTCGGCACGCAGCCAGCGGTCGTGCCCGCGCAGCACTACTCGGCGGAAGCCGCCCGCGATTGCATCCCGCGATAGATGAGATAGGGCTCGGCCTGGCCGTTGATCACGGCATCGTCGACAACGACCTTGCTGACATGTTCCAGCGAAGGCAGTTCGTACATTGTGTCGAGCAATACCTGTTCGAGAATGGTTCGCAAACCGCGAGCGCCGGTGCGCCGCTTCAATGCCTTGCTCGCGATGGCAGCCAATGCTTCGGTGCGGAATTCCAATTCCACGCCTTCAAGCTCGAACATGCGCTTGAACTGCTTGACGATCGCATTCTTCGGTTCGGTCAAAATCTGGATCAACGCAGCCGAATCGAGTTCCTCAAGCGTGGCGACGACCGGAAGACGGCCGACAAACTCCGGAATCAAGCCGAACTTCACCAGATCCTCCGGCTCAACATCGGCCAGGACCTTGCCAACGTTCGCATGCTTGGTCTTGCTGCGAATCTCCGCCGCGAACCCGATTCCGGTGGACTCAGAGCGTTGCTGAATGATTTTCTCAAGCCCGGAAAAAGCCCCTCCGCAAATAAACAGGACATTCTTCGTATCGACCTGAAGGAATTCCTGCTGCGGATGCTTGCGCCCGCCCTGCGGCGGCACACTGGCAAGAGTACCCTCAATCAGCTTGAGCAATGCCTGCTGCACACCTTCACCGGAAACATCGCGGGTGATGGAGGGGTTCTCGCTCTTGCGCGAGATCTTGTCGATCTCGTCGATGTAGACGATGCCGGATTGGGCTTTTTCGACGTCGTAGTCGCACTTCTGCAACAGTTTCTGGATAATGTTTTCGACATCCTCACCGACGTATCCGGCCTCGGTCAGCGATGTCGCGTCCGCGATCGTGAACGGTACGTTGAGCAGTCGCGCCAGCGTCTCGGCGAGCAGTGTCTTGCCGGAACCAGTCGGTCCGATCAGCAGGATATTGGACTTGGCCAGCTCCACTTCATCCTGGCGCGTACGCGCTTCAAGACGCTTGTAGTGGTTGTAGACCGCGACTGCGAGTGTTTTCTTCGCACGGGACTGGCCGATGACGTACTGATCCAGTACGTCCATGATCTCTTTCGGCTTGGGCAGGTGATTGCGCGCACCGGCGTTCTTTTCCTCGAGCTCCTCGCGGATGATATCGTTGCACAATTCGACGCATTCGTCGCAAATGTACACACTCGGACCCGCAATCAGCTTGCGCACCTCGTGCTGGCTCTTGCCACAGAACGAGCAGTACAGAATCTTGCTACCGTCGCCCGATCGGCTTTGCCGGTCGTCAGTCATGCGTGGCCCCGAAAACTAATATGGAAAGGTGACGGCGCGCAGAATACCACACCACGACTGGCATCCGGCAGCAAACGCCAACACAGTCTCTGAATGCGGCTAAACGCCTGACGAGTCAGGTGTTCTTGACCGTCTCGCCGGGCCGTTGTGCAAGCACCGCATCGACCAGCCCGTAGGCATTGGCCTCGGCAGCGCTCATGAAGTGGTCGCGATCCACGTCGCGCTCGATCTGCTCGAGCGACTGGCCTGTGTGCTGAGCCAGCATTTCGTTCAGGCGCATCTTGACGCCGAGGATTTCCTTGGCGTGAATGGCGATATCCGAAGCTTGTCCGGAAAATCCGGCGGAAGGCTGGTGGATCATCACTCTGGAATTGGGCAATGCGTAGCGCTTTCCCTTGGCGCCTGCGGCAAGCAGGAACGAGCCCATGCTGGCTGCCTGGCCGACGCAAATCGTGCTGACATCGGAACGGATGAACTGCATGGTGTCGTAAATCGCCAAACCTGCGGTAACTGACCCGCCTGGGCTGTTGATGTACAGATTGATGTCCTTGTCCGGATTATCCGACTCCAGGAACAACAACTGCGCCACGATGACATTGGCCATGTAGTCATCAACGGGACCAACCATGAACACAACGCGCTCCTTGAGCAAGCGCGAGTAGATGTCATATGCACGCTCGCCACGGGAGGTCTGTTCGACCACCATCGGCACGAGGTTCAACCCGCGAATTTCATGATTCATGGTTCGGTCTCCGTCCTGCGTACCGGTCAACCCGGACGCATCGCCTCAGTGAAACTCAACTTTTGCTCGCTGGTATGGGCGTGTTCGGCGATCCATTCGGCCACCTGGTCTTCCATCACCCGATTTTGCAAGCTACCCATGAGTTGGGGATCACGTTGGTAAACTTCAACGACCTGCGCCGGCTCTTCGTACGTAGAGGCGATACTGGCCAGCGTTTCGGCGACGCGCCGACTATCCGGGCGGATTTCATTCTGCCGTGCCAATTCCCCAATCAGCACTCCAGCAGTGACACGGCGACGGGCCATGTCCTGAAATTCAGCCGGATCAGCAGAAAATGTCTGGCCTTGTTGCTGTGCCTGCATTTGCGCCTGCTGTTGCAGGGCTCGCGCCTCCGATTCAATCATGCCCTTCGGCAGCTCAATATCCGAATAGGCATCCAGCAACTTCTGCACTACTTCATTCTTCAGGCGCGTGGCCAGCATCCCGCGCAACTCGCGGTCAAGATTGGCGCGAACGTCGGAGCGGAATTTTTCAATGCCGCCTGCACTGATACCGAAACTGGCGATGAACGCGTCGTCAATTTCCGGCAGCTTGGATTCCTGCACGCGCACGACCTTGCACACGACATTGACCTGCTTGTCGGCCAACGCGGCAATGCGAAAATCAGCCGGGAAAGCAATGTCCGTATCGAATTCGTCACCGGTTACATGCCCGATGAGCTTGTCTTCGAGGTCCTTCGACATTGCCGCGGAACCGATAATCGTCCCGACGCGCTCGCGGCCGTCCTCAGGATAGGCAAATCCGTCGCCTTGTGCAGCAAACTCGAACAACACCATGTCCGCCTCACGTACGCTGCGCTCGACCGGTGTCCAGCTACGCCGCTGCTGGCGCAGCGTATCGATCATTTCATCGACATCTTTGTCCGCCACTTCGGCGCTGGCTTTGACGACATCCAGTGCCGCGACATCAATTTTTCCAATTTCGGGCAGCACTTCGAAAGTTGCGGTGTACTCGATTTCGCCATCGACGGGTTCGCCGCTGGTCGAAATTGCCGGCGTAACGGCCGGACGCAACTTTTGCTCATCAACGGCTTGCTGGAAACTGGTGCGTACCAGCTCCGACATGGTTTCTCCGCGAATCTGCGCGCCAAAACGCTGTTCGATCACTTTTGCCGGAACCTTGCCGGGACGAAAACCCTTCAGTCGCACGTTGCGACCGGCTTCTGCAAGACGTGACTTGACCTTGGACTCGTAGCTATCCGCTGGCAGGCGAACGGTAAGTTTTCGTTCGAGCTTGCCTACGTTTTCAACCGAAACTTGCATACTTTTCTTCCTCGAATTCCTGACCCTGCTGCAGATTGCCGCAGCCGGCCATTCTACACAATGTTGCTGCTTTCACGATCTGGTGCGAAAGGAGAGACTCGAACTCTCACGGGTTGCCCCGCTGGAACCTAAATCCAGTGCGTCTACCAATTCCGCCACTCTCGCTCTGATCGATTTCCGAGTCGTAGTTGGGTCGCGTCCGACGCGCATCACCAAAGCAATCCGATGTGATGGAATTGCGAGCGACGCTACAGCACGCAGGAGAAGCGAAGTTGGTGGGCCGTCTAGGACTCGAACCTAGAACCAACAGATTAAGAGTCTGCTGCTCTACCAATTGAGCTAACGGCCCATAAAATCGACTTGTTTTTTCGCTGTACCTCGACACACCCGCACCCGGTACCGTCTCACCGGGAACGCAACAACTGCCATGTCGCGTCAAAGTATAGCCAAATTGGGGTGGACGATGGGACTCGAACCCACGACATCCGGAATCACAATCCGGGACTCTAACCAGCTGAGCTACGCCCACCATTGATTGATATTGATCGAAACACCGGTGGCCAAATCCGATCGAGAAGGAAGGCTCTCCTCGCTTTCGATATTCGGTCGATCCAGCCTTTCACTTTCGAACGTGTTCTCCTGCATCTTCAACTGGCGTTGCTGGCGCGCCCGACAGGAATCGAACCTGCAACCGCCGGCTTAGAAGGCCGATGCTCTATCCGGTTGAGCTACAGGCGCGTCGTTCAAGTTTAACAGAGTGCCGAAAATTCCCACCTGGATTTTTCGGCCGCTCTGCGCGGACAAAGCCAGCAAACGCAGCATTTTTTACATTGGTCGGGGTAGAGGGATTCGAACTCTCGACTTCCAGCTCCCAAAGCTGGCGCTCTACCAAGCTGAGCTATACCCCGATTGTTCACGAACCCAGATTGGTGCCGCTTGCATTGCCGCGCCTGGCAATGCATATCGACACTGATCGCAACTGCCTATTTGAAAAAAAAGGGTGCCGAAGCACCCTCGCAAAACTGGCGCGCCCGGAGAGATTCGAACTCCCGACCACCAAGTTCGTAGCCTGGTACTCTATCCAGCTGAGCTACGGGCGCGAAGAAGCGGAATTATTCCGTTATACATCGATTTCGTCAAGCACGAAATCTGGCGGAGAGAGAGGGATTCGAACCCTCGAGAAGGCTATAAACCCTCTACTCCCTTAGCAGGGGAGCCCCTTCAGCCGCTCGGGCATCTCTCCGGATTCAATGCTGCTTCCCGACGACGTCCTGCCCTAAAAATCGCACTCGCTGCCAATCGCGTGCATAGAGCGGTAGTTCTACGGGACGCGAAGGATAGCGACTCGGCCCACGCTGGTAAAGCACGAATCCACATTTCGCTGCTGCTGGTGTGCCGACAATCTACCTGTTCGAGTCCTGCACGAGGCAGCACACACCACTTGATCGCCCCATTGTTAGGTTCGCGCAAACGATAGCCACATGGGCTGACCAGCCGTCGCGGAGCAAAGATTCCTGCCATTCCCGCGGCTTCAACTTGCGTGAAAATCAGTCGGTCGCTGGTGGCGCATCACCACCCGGAGCCTCGTGCTCACGCTTGATGCGCTGATAAATCTCTTCACGGTGCACCGCTACGTCTTTCGGAGCATTGATACCGATGCGAACCTGATTTCCCTTGACGCCCAGGACGGTCACGCTCACCGCATCCCCGATCATCAATGTTTCACCCACGCGACGCGTCAAAATCAACATCTACATCTCCTTCGGCTTGTCGTCGTTTCCTGACGAAGGTCGTCGACCGCCAACGGCGATAACAACACATCGAGAAACGTTTGACCGCGAATCGTGCAACTGATTCAACGGCTCCCCCTACGGCACTAACGTCTTGTTTTTATTGTCATCGACGTATTTTTGTCGCCCGCCCGCATCCACAGGTCAAGCACGCTGAATACTATTCCTCTGCGCCGGACTGTGCAAACCCGGTGCCACAACTCTACTCTACGCTGCGCACGAAAAGTCGCGCCTGACAAAAGTCATGTCATGCGTGCTTTAACCCAGTCCGGTACAGCATTCAACGCCGTCGCCAACTGCGCAGAGTCTTCACCACCGCCCTGCGCCATGTCGGCGCGCCCTCCCCCTTTGCCGCCAATCTGTTTTGCTACGTGGGCAACGAGGTCTCCAGCCTTGATGGAACCCAGCGCCTTTCCGTGGACGCCGGCAACCAATGCGATCTTGCCGTCACTGCCGGAGGCCAGAAGGATCACGCAATCGCCGAGCTTCTGTTTGAATCGGTCGACGCTGTCGCGCAACGTTTTTGCGTCGGCGCCATCCAGGCACGCAGCGACTACCTTGATGCCGTTCACATCCACAGCGCTCGCGGCCAAGTCGCCTGTGACCGCGCTAGCGGCCCTGGCTTTCAGCGCATCGAGTTCTCGTTCGAGCTTTTTCTGCCGTTCGAATACCTGACGTAATTTTTCCACCACGTCACCGCCGCTGGCCGAGAGCAATTGACCAATTTGGCCAAGGCGCTGTTCCTCTTGTCTGACGAAATCGATTGCGCCGGCGCCAGTTACGGCTTCAATCCGACGGATACCTGCAGCAACACCACCCTCGCTGACGATCTTGAACGTGCCAATATCGCCGGTTCGCGCGACATGCGTGCCGCCGCACAATTCGGTGGAGAAATTGCCCATCTTCAGCACCCGCACATGGTCGCCGTATTTCTCGCCGAACAATGCCATTGCGCCGAACTCAATCGCATCGTTGTAGGCCATCTCGTGAATTTCGGCATCGACATTGCGTCGTACTTGCGCGTTGACAATGTCCTCGATGCGCTGCTGTTGCTCGGCCGTCACCGGCGAAAAATGGGAAAAGTCGAAACGCAGGCGATCCGGCGCAACCAGCGATCCCTTCTGGGTCACGTGATCGCCCAATACCGAACGCAACGCCGCGTGCAATAGATGCGTCGCAGAATGGTTGAGCACGATGGCCTGACGTCGTGACGTATCGATGGACCCATTCAAGGGCGCATTGATACGCAGCGGCTTGCCGTGCCAACGCCCGATGTGGCCGTGGAACGCACCGGCTAGCTTGATCGTATCCGACACCGTGAAGCGACCATCGTTGTTGCTCAACTCGCCGGTGTCACCAACTTGACCGCCGGACTCAGCGTAGAACGGAGTGGCGTCAAGAATCAGCATCGCCTCGTCGCCGTCATTGAGCACATCCACACTGACACTTTCGCGCACTATGCCAACGACGTTCAGCGCATCCGCATCGTGTACGCTGAAGCCAAGGAAACGGGTTGGCTGCAAACGCTGGACCAGGTCAGCAGACAACGATACGCGGGTTTCAAAGCGGCTCGACGCACGCGCTCGTTCACGTTGTGCCGTCATGGCTTGCTCGAAACCGGGCATATCCACTGACAAACCGCGTTCGCGTGCGATATCGGCCGTTAGGTCCACGGGGAATCCATACGTGTCGTACAGGCGAAAGGCATCGTCTCCGGTAATGACTTTTTGCGTGTGCGTCGCGATGTCTTCAAAAACTTTCATCCCGTGTTCGAGGGTCTCACCGAAGCGTTGCTCTTCGGCTTGCAGCGCTTTTTCCACAATGCTGCTTTTTGCCGCAAGCTCCGGGTAGGCCTCGCCCATCTCATCGACGAGAGTGCTGACCAGCTTGTAGAAAAACGGTTCGCGCTGGTCGAGCATGTAGCCATGGCGTAATGCGCGACGAATAATCCGGCGCAGCACGTAACCGCGTCCTTCGTTCGACGGCAACACGCCGTCGACGATCAGGAAACTGCACGCGCGAATATGGTCGGCGATTACGCGCAGCGACTTGTTTTCAAGATCCTGCGTATGCGTCACCTTCGCGGCAACCTTGATCAGGCGCTGGAACAGGTCGATCTCGTAATTTGAATGCACGTGCTGAAGCACTGCGGCAAGTCGCTCCAGTCCCATGCCGGTGTCGACGCACGGAGCCGGCAATGGACTCAAGGCCCCATCGCTGCCACGATCAAACTGCATGAACACCAAATTCCATATTTCGATGTAGCGATCGCCGTCTTCATCGGGCGATCCGGGCGGACCACCAGGGATGTGCGCACCGTGATCGTAGAAAATCTCCGTGCACGGTCCGCAAGGCCCGGTGTCGGCCATCTGCCAAAAATTGTCGCTCGCGTAAGCTGCACCCTTGTTGTCGCCGATACGCACAATGCGCTCAGCCGGCAACCCTATTTGCTTGTGCCACAACGCGTACGCTTCGTCGTCGTCGTGATAAACAGTGACCAGCAAGCGATCCTTCGGCAAGCCAAACACTTCAGTCAGCAGTTCCCACGCCCAGGTAATAGCCTCGCGCTTGAAGTAATCGCCGAACGACCAGTTTCCGAGCATCTCGAAAAACGTGTGGTGGCGCGCGGTATAGCCGACCGAATCCAGATCGTTGTGCTTGCCGCCGGCACGCAGACAGCGTTGTACGTCTGCCGCACGCACGTACGGTAGTTTCTCGCTGCCGAGAAATACGTTCTTGAATTGCACCATGCCCGAATTGGTGAACAACAAGGTCGGATCGTTGCCCGGCACCAGCGGTGCCGACGGCACGATCGTATGGCCTTTTTCTTCGAAAAAGTCGAGAAAGGTTTGACGGATTTCGGCGCTGGTTTTCATTGATTGGTCGGAAAAATTGATTGCGGTGACGGATGCGCCAAGATTGGCGACTGACAACCGAGCAATCAATCCAACTCGTCGGCTGAAGCATCCATCCCCTGCGCGCGGGTAATGGATTGTACTGTGGAGGCATCGAAGCCGCGACGCAAGAGGAACGCCACCCGTTTGCGCAACTGTGCGTAGTCCTTCGCAGCTTTGCCACCGAATCGGCGCTGCAACTGGCGGCAAATCAGCTCCGGCCAATCCGGTTGCGCAGCATCGATCAGCGCATTCGCCGCGTCATCATTGATACCGTGCGTGCGCAATTCCGCCACGATCCAACGCGCCCCGTAACCGGATTCGATCCGCGAGCGCACCAACATCTCGCCAAAACGCGAGTCATTCTGGAAATCTTTTGATTGCAGCTGTTCCAGAACCTGCGTATTTTCGTCGTCATCGAATCCGCGTCGCGCGAGCTTTGTTTTGAGTTCACGCGCCGAATGTTCCCGGCGCGCAAGCAGGGCGATGGCCTTTTCGTAGGCACGCGCCTTGCTCGATTTCTCGGATGATTCGCCCGCCATGCCAAGCCGATCGCAATGCCGTCTTCACGCTGCGCGTATGTAGTTGATCACGCGCGCGCAGCCAAATTTGGCGCGCCGTCCCGGTGCCGCACACGAAGGCCGTTTGTCGCTCACGCCTCTTCAAGCTCGGCCGCTTTCGCCGGCGTCGCCTTGTTTGTGCTCAGGCCCAGCGCCGCGCGCAGCTTGTCCTCAATCTCCTGGGCCACGGCGGGATTATCTTTCAGGTACTGGCGTGAATTGTCCTTGCCCTGGCCGATGCGTTCGCCAGCATAGCTGTACCAGGCGCCTGATTTCTCGACGATCTTGTTATCCGCGCCCATTTCGATCAGTTCGCTTTCTCGCGAAATGCCTTCACCGTAAAGAATTTCTGTCTCGATTTTCTTGAACGGCGGTGCCATCTTGTTCTTGACCACCTTGATCCGGGTCTGGTTGCCAATGATTTCTTCGCCCTTCTTCACCGCGCCAATGCGCCGGATATCCAGACGCACCGAGGCATAGAACTTGAGCGCGTTGCCGCCAGTGGTGACCTCGGGGCTCTGTCCCGGCATCATCATGCCGATTTTCATGCGCAACTGGTTGATGAAGATCACCATGGTGTTGGAACGCTTGATATTGCCGGTGAGTTTGCGCAACGCCTGCGACATCAATCGCGCCTGCAGACCCGGCAATTGATCGCCCATTTCGCCTTCAATTTCCGCACGCGGCGTCAGTGCAGCAACCGAATCGATGACGACGACATCCACCGCGCTGGAGCGCACCAGCATATCGGCAATTTCAAGCGCCTGTTCGCCGGTATCCGGCTGCGAAACCAGCAAATCGTCGACATTCACACCGAGCTTTTCGGCATATGTCGGGTCCAGCGCATGTTCCGCATCGATGAACGCGCAGGTGCCACCCAGTTTCTGCGCCTGCGCGACGACATGCAGCGTCAGCGTGGTTTTACCGGAGGCTTCCGGCCCATAGACCTCGACCACGCGACCGCGCGGCAAACCGCCGATACCCAGCGCGACATCCAGCGCCAGAGAGCCGGTTGGAATTGCGTCAATCGCATCGGAAGGCCGATCGCCCATGCGCATCACGGTCCCCTTGCCGAACTGCTTTTCGATCTGGCCCAACGCCGCGGTCAGCGCTTTGCGCTTGTTGTCGTCCATTGTTGAATCCTCATGAGTATGTGCACGAACGGAAGTTATGCGCTATCCGTCTCAAGGTTTGCGACTGGCAGCCGCAACAAGTCTTCTACATCACGGCTGCAACGAAATTCGATCAGCAAAATGAGCAACAAGTATCCCACACCGCCTGTCCGATCGCATGCGTCGAATTGCGCGTCAGCTTGTAAGAATTTTCTGAACGCCGCGCAGCGCTGCCGCCACGGTTTGGCGCCGAACTGCGTCGCGATCGCCGTCGAAGTGGAATAACTGCGACTGCGCGTATTCACCACGCTGTTTCCAGCCGATCCAGACGGTACCAACGGGTTTGTCGGGCAAGCCGCCGCTCGGACCGGCGATACCGGTAACGGCGACGGCCAGCGTCGCGCCGTAGCGCGCGAGCGCGCCGGAAACCATTTCGATCACGGTTTCACGGCTGACCGCGCCTTGTTGTTCCAGCGTTTCTGGACGCACGCCGAGCAGCGCTTCCTTGGCTTCGTAGCTATAGGCCACGACGCCACACTCGAACCACGACGATGATCCGGAAATGTCGGTCATCATCTTTGCGATCCAGCCACCGGTGCAAGATTCGGCCGTAACCAAAGTTGCGCCATTGGCAACCAGTCGCCGTGAAACGTCTTCCGCCAGCAACGTCAAACTCGCATCGTCCCACGCATCCGCATTCGGCATCGCTTCCATCACGCCTCCACTGGCAGATCAACTGCCGCTTGGTGACATTCTACTTCGACATGCGCTTCGGACCCCAGCGTGATCGCGCTAAACTGTCCATCCTGATTATCGACTCCAGACCGGATGCCAACACCCGATCTCGCCCAACACACGCCATTGATGCGCCAGTACTTGTCGACCAAGGAGGAATACCCGGACACGCTGGTGTTTTTCCGCATGGGCGATTTTTACGAGTTGTTCCATGACGACGCGCGCAAGGCGGCGCGACTGCTCGATATCACTCTGACCCAGCGCGGCGCGTCGGCCGGCGCGCCGATTCCGATGGCGGGCGTGCCTTACCATGCCGTCGAAGGTTACTTGGCGAAACTGATTCGGCTCGGCGAGTCGGTCGCGATTTGCGAACAGATCGGCGATCCAGCATTGGCCAAGGGTTTGGTCGAACGCAAAGTCGTGCGTGTGATTACGCCGGGCACAGTGACCGACGCAGCGTTGCTCGAAGAACGGCGTGACAACCTGCTGCTGGCGATTGCCGGCGGCGACAAGGCATCGGCCGGACGATTCGGAATGGCGTGGATCGACCTGGCCAGCGGTCGATTCCTGCTCAGCGAAGCGTCGAGCGTGGAAGCCCTCGCCTCGGAAATCGCGCGTCTCGCACCGGCGGAAACGCTGGTGAGCGAAGATGTCGCGTGGCCAGCATTCGTCGCTGAGTTGCCGGGTCTGCGTAAACGCTTGCCGTGGCAGTTCGATACGCAAACTGCACAGCGTGAATTGTGCCGTTTTTTCAGCACGCGCGATTTGTCGGGTTTCGGCTGCCAGGACATGCCGCTGGCAATCGCTGCGGCAGGATGCCTGCTTGGCTACGTTAATGAAACGCAGAAATCGCAGTTGCCGCATCTGAGCGGGCTGGCTGTCGAGTTGGCGAGCGAGACAGTCGTGCTGGATGCAGCCACCCGCCGGAATCTGGAGCTGGACACGCACCCCGGCGGGCGCAGTGAACACACCCTGCTTGGCGTACTCGACAACACGATTACACCGATGGGAGCGCGCAGCCTGCGCCGCTGGTTGCATCGCCCGTTGCGCGATCAGACGGTTTTGCGCGGGCGCTATCAAGCCATTGACAGCCTGCTTGAACAACGCCGGTTCGAGCCCTTGCGTGAAGTGTTGCGAGACATTGGCGATCTGGAACGCATCCTGGCGCGTGTCGCGCTGCGCTCGGCGCGACCACGCGATTTGTCGACCTTGCGCGATGGATTGCTTGCCGCGCCTTTGTTGGGTCACACACTCTCGGAATGCGACAGTCCATTGCTGCGCAACTTGCTCGATCATATCGGTGAACACGCCGAAACTGCGGAGCATTTGCGCTGCGCCCTGCCCGATCACCCGCCCGCGCTGCTGCGCGACGGCGGCGCAGTCCGCGAGGGTTTCGACGCGGACCTCGACGAACTGCGCGCCTTGGCAACGAATGCCGATCAATTCCTGATCCAGTTCGAGGAACGCGAGAAAGCCGCGAGCGGTATCGCCACGTTGAAGGTCGGTTACAACCGCGTGCACGGCTATTACATCGAAATCAGCAAGGGTCAGTCTGAACGTGCGCCGACGCATTACACGCGTCGCCAGACCACCAAGAATGCCGAGCGCTACATCACTGAAGAACTCAAGGTATTCGAGGACAAGGTGTTGTCTGCACGCGAACGTTCGCTAATGCGCGAGCGTGCCTTGTACGAGAGCCTGCTCGATTATCTTGGCGAACGCCTGCTACCACTCAAGCAGGCGGCGCAGGCGATCGCTGAACTTGACGTGCTCGCGGATCTTGCCGCTCGCGCCGATGTATTGAACTGGAAAGCCCCGGAATTGAGCTCGACGCCAGAAATCCAGATCACGCGCGGGCGTCATCCAGTGGTCGAACAAGTGCGCAGCGAACCGTTCGAGCCCAACGATGTAATGCTCGACGACAACCGCCGCATGCTCATCGTGACCGGCCCGAACATGGGCGGAAAGTCCACTTACATGCGTCAGACCGCGCTGATCGTGCTGCTCGCGCATATCGGCAGTTTCGTACCCGCAGACAGCGCCGTGATCGGTCCGGTTGATCGCATCTTCACCCGCATCGGTGCCGGCGACGATTTGTCGCGAGGGCAATCCACGTTCATGGTCGAGATGAGCGAGACAGCGAATATTTTGCACAATGCGACGGCGTCTAGCTTGGTACTCATGGACGAAATCGGTCGCGGCACTTCGACCTACGATGGGCTATCGCTCGCCCGAGCCTGCGCGGTGCATCTGGCCACGCACAATCGTGCATTCAGCCTGTTTGCGACGCATTACTTCGAGCTGACGGACTTGGCTGCGCAGTATCCGGGCATTGCGAATGTGCATCTGGACGCCATCGAATACGGCGAACAACTCGTCTTCATGCACGCGGTCAAGGACGGCCCGGCCAATCGCAGCTTCGGTTTGCAGGTCGGCGCTTTGGCCGGTTTGCCGAAGACCGTGATTGCACAGGCGCGCGACTATCTCGGCCAGCTCGAACGCAAACATGTCGGTGGTGGTAGCACGACGAACCCCACCGCCGATTCGCCACAACTCGGACTGTTCACCACGCGAGTTGAGTCTTCCGCCCAACCATCAGCCGTCGAAGATACGCTGCAATCGCTTGACCCCGATACGATGACGCCAAAAGAAGCGCTGGAAGCCCTGTATCGACTCAAGGCTGAACTGGATCGCCGCTAGCGCAGCTAGTCAAGACTATTCCAATACAGTGCAGCTATCGATTCAATCCAAACAATCAACTTCATTGAATGAAGCGAACCACGTAAGGTGGCACCCGGACCACCCATCAGGAGCACGCCATGAAAGACAAGCACAGCAAGCTCACTACCGCCGCCGGCGCACCCGTACCGGACAACCAGAACACCATGACCGCAGGCCCGCGCGGCCCGGCCTTGCTACAGGATGTGTGGCTGCTGGAAAAGCTTGCCCACTTCGATCGCGAAGTGATTCCGGAGCGGCGCATGCACGCCAAGGGCTCCGGTGCTTTCGGCACGTTCACCGTCACCCACGACATCTCGAAATACACACGCGCGAAGCTGTTCTCGAAGGTGGGCAAGAAAACCGATCTATTTGCACGCTTCACCACCGTGGCTGGCGAGCGGGGCGCGGCAGATGCCGAGCGCGACATCCGCGGCTTCGCGCTGAAGCTCTACACCGAAGAAGGCAACTGGGATCTGGTAGGCAACAACACACCAGTTTTTTTTCTGCGCGATCCGCTCAAATTCCCAGACTTGAACCACGCCGTCAAACGCGATCCGCGCACCAATATGCGCAGCGCGCAAAATAACTGGGATTTCTGGACTTCGCTGCCAGAAGCGCTGCACCAGGTCACCATCGTGATGAGCGAGCGGGGCATACCTTCCAGCTACCGCCACATGCACGGATTCGGCTCACACACATTCAGCTTCATCAACGCGAAAAACCAGCGCTTCTGGGTGAAGTTTCATCACGTCTGCCAGCAAGGCATCGAGAACCTAACCGATGCCGAAGCCGAAGCGATCGTCGGCAAGGATCGCGAGTCACACCAACGCGACCTGTTCGACGCGATCGAGCGCGGCGACTTTCCGAAATGGAAATTGTGCGTGCAAATCATGCCGGAAAGCGACGCATCAAAGGTGGCCTACAACCCGTTCGACCTTACCAAGGTGTGGCCGCACAAGGACTATCCGCTGATCGAGGTCGGCGTGTGGGAGTTGAACCGGAATCCGGAGAACTTCTTCGCCGACGTCGAGCAAAGTGCGTTCAACCCGGCCCAGGTTGTGCCCGGCATCGGTTTTTCACCGGACAAGATGCTACAGGCGCGCCTGTTTTCGTATGGCGACGCACAACGCTACCGGCTGGGTGTAAATCACCACCAGATTCCGGTGAACAAGCCGCGCTGCCCATTTCACAGCTATCACCGCGACGGCCAGATGCGTGTGGACGGCAACTTCGGCGGCACACTTGGCTACGAGCCCAACAGCTATGGGCAATGGCAGGAACAGCCGGATTTTCGCGAACCGCCGCTGACGATCGAAGGTGCTGCGGATCATTGGAACCATCGCGAGGATGACGACTATTTCTCGCAGCCGGGAAACCTGTTTCGGCTGATGAAAGCGAACCAGAAAAAAGCATTGTTCGAAAATACCGCGCGCTCAATGCAAGGCATACCTGAGGCGATCCAGCGTCGCCACATCGGCCACTGCGCCAAGGCCGACCCAGCTTATGGGGCTGGTGTAGCGAAAGCGTTGGGCCTGAAATAATTACTTGGGACTATGCCTGCTCGACGCAGGCGAGGAAGACGGATGGCGTAGCGCAGGAAACAAACGCGCCGGGCAGAGCGAGAGGCCTGCCCGGCGCTGCGATCAGCTTGCTGCGGGAGCCAGCAAGGCGTTGACGCGGCGAACGTAGGCAGCCGGATCTTCCAGTGCCACACCTTCGAGCAATTGCGCCTGATCCAGCAGCAACAATGCCAAGTCTTCAGCATGTTGCTGGTCGGATTCGGATTGCAGGCGATGGAGCAGCGGATGTTCCGGATTGATCTCCAGGATCGGCTTGCTCGGCGGGACTTCATGCCCGGCTTGTTTGAGCATGCGCTGCATGGCCAGGCCCATTTCGTTCTCGTCGAACACGAGGCACGACGGCGAATCGGTCAGGCGCTCGCTCACGCGCACGTCGCGCACGCGCTCGCCAAGCAGATCCTTCAACTTCTTGACCACGCCTTCCGCAGCCATTTCGATCTGCTCGCGCTTTTCGGCATCTTCGCCGCTGCGTTTGGGCAGGCCAAGATCGCCTTTTGCCACGTTGCGCAGTTTCTTGTCTGCGTAGTCGGTCAGATAACTCGCCATCCAGTCGTCAATGCGGTCGTACATCAGCAGCACTTCGATGTCGCGCGCCTTCAGCGCTTCGAGTTGCGGGCTGCCTTTGGCTGCGGCATAGCCATCAGCGGTGAGGTAATAAATCGACTCCTGATCGGCTTGCATGCGCCCGATGTAATCGTCTAGCGAGACAGTCTGCGCAGCGCCTTCGGATTTCGTCGAGGCAAAGCGCAGCAGTTTGGCGATGCGCTCCTTGTTGGCGAAATCCTCAGCCATGCCTTCCTTGAATGTAGTCCCGAACTGCTGCCAGAACGTGGCGAATTTTTCCGGTTCGTCACGGGCCATGCGATCAAGCAGGTCAAGCACACGCCGCGTACAGGCCGCGCGCAGCTTTTCCAGGTTGCGGTTCTGCTGCAGGATTTCGCGACTGACGTTAAGCGGCAGGTCGTCCGAATCGATCACGCCACGCACGAAACGCAGATACGCCGGAAGCAGCTGTTCGGCCGCATCCATGATGAAAACACGCTTTACGTAGAGCTTCAGCCCCTTGCGCTCGTCGCGTCCACCCATGAGCATGTCGAACGGCGATCTGGACGGAATATAAAGCAAGGAGGTGAAATTCTGATTGCCTTCGACACGGTTGTGCGTCCAGGCCAGCGCATCATTGAAGTCGTGGGCGATATGCTTGTAGAAATTCTGATAATCCTCATCGCTCAGATCGGATTTCGGACGGGTCCAAAGCGCCGATGCCTGATTGACCGCTTCCCATTCGTCAGCGGTTTTCCCATCGTCACCCTGCTTGTGCATGCGAATCGGGAACCCGATGTGATCCGAATAACGCGCGATCAGGCTGCGCAACTGCCAATCCTGCAGGAACTCGTCTTCGTCCGCCTTCAAATGCAGCGTGACGGACGTGCCGCGCGGGGCGTCACCCACGTTCTCCAGCGTATATTCGCCGCTGCCCGACGATTCCCACCGTACGCCGCTATCGGCGCCATCACCGGCACGACGCGTGGTCAGCGTTACCTTGTCGGCGACAACGAATGCGGAATAGAACCCGACGCCGAACTGGCCGATCAGGTTGGCATCGGCTTTTTGTTCTGCTGAAAGTGCTTCCAGAAACTTGCGCGTGCCAGAGCTCGCGATCGTGCCGATATTGGCAACGACTTCTTCGCGGCTCATGCCGATGCCGTTGTCACGGATAATGATAGTGCGGGCATCCTTGTCGACGCTCACGTCGATATGCAGATCGCTGTCGCCGGCGAGCAATTCCGGATTTCCGATGGCCGCGAAGCGCAGCTTGTCGCAGGCATCAGCGGCGTTGGAAATCAGCTCGCGCAGGAAAATTTCCTTGTGCGAATACAGCGAATGCGTCACCAGATGCAAAACCTGGGCGACTTCAGCTTCAAATTTGTGAGTTTCGGTAGCGGTGGTCATGGGAAGGTCCTGAAAAAGCCTGCCCTTCGAATGCGGTCGGCACGGCGGAATTTCAAGGTGAGTCGGGCTGGAAATCGGAAATCGAGAGCCGGAACCCGGAAGCCAGGAGCCAGGAGCCAGAAAAAACGTTCGTCGGCCCCGCGGCTCTCAACAGCCGTAGGGCTGGTCAAGCAGGAGTCCAGTTCTTGCTCTTCATTCAAGCTCCAAGCAGCGCCAAGCAAGAACTGGATTCCCGCCTAGGCCGGAATGACAAGAAGTAGACGTGACACCGTATTGGGAATCGGGAATCGGGAAAAGCATTATCCCTTCGTCATTGCCGCGGAGATACGAGTGACGGCAATAAAATCAGCGTCTCCTCACGTCTCGGAGGCCGGGAACGGCCCGAATGCAACGTCAGGCGGAACCGCACCCATAAAAAGTGCGGCCAGGATGCACGCGACTTGATTCTGTGAGCATGGATGCGAACGCAAACAACTCGCGGCCATGGATGGCGGCTTCTTGATCGTGTGAGCAAGGATGCGAACCCCAGTAAAGACAAAGCGACCGCCGTTGCCGGCGGTCGCTTTGGACGAGGAGCACAGACGCGACTCGATGCTCCAAGAGGGTACGTGCCAGCGACCGTTGCGGTCGCGGCATTTATCAGTTCTTGCTAATCGGTTTGCTCAGGTCTTCCTGAATACGTGCTGCCTTGCCGGTCAGGCCGCGCAGGTAATACAACTTCGCGCCGCGCACTTTGCCGCGACGCTTGACCGTAACCGAATCGATGGCGGGGCTGTGCGACTGGAACACGCGCTCAACACCGGTACCGTGCGAAATCTTGCGTACGGTGAAAGCCGAATTCAGGCCGGCGTTCTTTTTCGCGATGCAAACGCCTTCATAGGCCTGCACGCGTTCGCGATTGCCTTCCTTCACTTTGACGTTGACCACGACCGTGTCGCCGGGCCCAAAATCGGGCAGCGAGCGGGTTGCTTGTTCGGCTTCGAATTGCTGTAGGAGATTCATGGCACTCTTCACTCTGGGTCGGAATTATACGCAGATGTTTGGCTGCATCTACGGACGTATTTACTGATTTTTTATATCTTCTTGATATTCAAGTAAATATTTTTCATCTTCTCGATTCAACTTTAACTTCTCAAGCAGGTCCGGGCGCCTTTCCCAGGTCCGTCCCAGCGCTTGTTTGCGCCGCCAGCGCCGAATTGCAGCATGGTCGCCAGAGGTTAAAACTCCTGGCACATCACCCAATTCATGGTGCTCCGGACGGGTGAAATGCGGGCAATCCAGCAACCCGTCGGAAAACGAATCCTGCGCGGCCGACTCGGCATCGTTCAAGGCGCCTTCCTGCAATCTGCCGATCGCATCGATCAATACTGCAGCTGCCAACTCACCACCCGACAACACGTAGTCACCGATCGAGATTTCCTCGTCAACCTCGTGCGCCACAAAACGTTCGTCCACACCTTCGTAGCGACCACACAACAGGATCAACCGATCGCGCTGTGCAAATTCCGCCACCTTGTCCTGCGTGAGCCGTATCCCCTGCGGACTCAGATAAATCGTTTTTGCCGGTTGTTGATTCGCCGCTCGCGCAGCATTGAGCGCGGCACGCAGCGGATCAATCAGCATCACCATCCCCGGGCCTCCGCCGAATGGACGTTCATCCACCCGCCTGTACGCATCTGTCGCATAGTCGCGCGGATTCCACGACTGCACCTGCAACAAACCACGTTCCTGCGCCCTGCCCACCACGCCGATTCCGGCGCAGGTACCCACGAAATCAGGGAACAGCGTGACGACGTCAATGCGCATTAGTATTTGCCATTGCGCTCATCCCCGATCGCCAAAGTCAAAAAGCGTCCATCCATGTCCACAGCGATATTTTTGCGCTCGTCCCTGTTCGCTAAAGTCAAAAAGCGCCCATCCTTGGCCGCACTTTTAGAATTCAAAATTCTGGATCCCAGTCGACGGTTACGCGCCCGGCTTCCAGATCGACTTCCTGGACGAATTGCGGTCGTACAAACGGAATCAGGCGCTCACGGGATTCGTCGCGAACCACCATCACGTCGTTCGCCCCGGTGGAAAACACATGACTGATCTTGCCCAGCTCGATGCCGTGCGTAGTGGCGACAGCAAGCCCCTCCAAATCAGTCCAGTACACCTCGCCAGCCATCGGCATCGGTAGTACTGAGCGCCAAACTTCGATCGACACGCCAATCAACGCGGCAGCTGCATCACGATTGTCGATAGCGGGCAATTTGGCGACCATGCCCTTGCCCAACTCACGTCCGCTCGCGCCATCGCATTGGATTTCGCCATCGTTCGTCTTCAGAAACCACGGGCGATAGGAAAAAATACGGATGCGCGGCTCGGTGAACGATTCCAGCTTGATGCCGCCGGCAACGCCGTGCAAACCAACGATCTTGCCAACCAGCAGGCGCCGATCCGCCGCCACTCCGAAACCTTTGCTCAGGCCGCTGCGGTTTGCTTGCCGGCTTCCTTGAGCAAGGTGCGTACCCGGTCGGTCAATTGCGCGCCTTTCGACACCCAGGATTTGACTCGCTCGGTATCCAGTTGCAAGCGCACTTCCTTGCCGGTCGCGATGGGATTGAAGAAACCCACGCGCTCGATATTGCGGCCGTCGCGCGCACTGCGCTCGTCGGCAACGACGATGTGATAGAACGGACGCCCCTTGGCGCCGCCACGGGACAGGCGAATCTTGACCATGCTGTTTACTCGAAAATTGCGGAAAATTAAATGGATAAGAAAGCCGCACTTAGTCTGCGGAATTCGGCAGCCGCGTATTGTAACGACATAAACGGAAAAAATACAGCCTGACAAAGGCTTGGTGGTGGGCTGCCCAGATAGCGTTAGGGCGCGAACGGGCCTTTGCCTGGTGTCAAACGTGAGCCAAGAACGTCTGCCAATCAGGGAATCTCGAAACCGTTCTGGAAAATCCCGTCGATGAACAACCCGCGGATATCAAAAGTGCCGCGAAAAATGCCATTAGTGGTGCCAGGTGGCGCTCCTTCGGCGATCCAGTCCCAGATCAGGGCCTGTTGATAAGGGCTGAGCACGGTCATGCCGTCAGGGTAGCCATTCGACGGCATACGTCCACCCGTGCCGGGATCGGTGCAATTGACTTTCCAGAACAGCAGGCTGCGCTCCGGATGGTTCGGCACGACGTAGGTAAGGTTCGGGTCCTGATCACTAGGGACGTTGATGAGGTTGGCATACGGCGAGGGAGCATCAGCGGGATCCAGATCGAGATTGCCAGACGGGTACTGAGTGTCCATTGCCGTAGTGTGACAGTCTGCGCAGCCCTGGCCGAGCCCGTTGAAATTCGTGAATATACCTTCGATGCCCGCACCGAACTGGATGCCACTGTAACTGGGTGGTGTAGCGGAGATGTCTGTGCAGCCTGTGGGTACGGCAGCAGTTCCAGCCATCGACTGCGACGCGATCGAAGCCGTAACCGCACTCGCGACAGCCCCCAACACAACCAGCCAGCGCGGCAGGCGCTGGCCGCGGATCCCAGCCTTGCCAATCATGCTCGCCTCAGACGAAGCCGAGATTCTTGTTCGAGAAATTATGCAGGTTCGGGAAGATCGTCAGGCAGTCGGACACAGACAGCCCCAACCACTGCGCCAAGGTCGCCGCGTACTGTTCGACCCCAAGACCGGGAATCACCTGGCCGCGCGAGAAGCTGTTCGGGTTTGGATTGGTCGCCGCGCCATATGCCTGATTCGGAAAGCCGCTGATGACATCGCCCTGGCTATAGAGCTTACCGCCATGGACCGCACCACCGAGCACCATCTGCATGCTGCCCCAGCCATGATCGGACCCCGCGCCGTTGGACTGCAGCGTGCGCGCGAAATCCGAGACGGTGAATGCAGTGACCTCGTTCTGCGCATTGACATAGGTCGGGCCCATCGCCGTCCAGAATGCATTCAATGCCGCCGCGACCTGGCCAAGCAAGGCGTTATGGCCATTACCCGCATTCTGGAATCCGGAATGCATATCGAACCCACCTAGCTGCACAAAGAAGATCTGCCGGCTCGCATAACCCCTGGTCTTGGACAGGTTGATCATTGTGGCAACGGTCTTCAGTTGCGACGCAAGCGAAGACGCGAGACCGCCGGTCGGCCAGGTATTGCCCGGCACATAACTGTTGGAAAGCGGCGGAACGTCCGGGCCGATCTTCCCATATAGGTCGCGTCCACTATTGAATACCTTGCTGAATTCGCCGGCGAAGTCACTGGCGTAGGTTTGGCCTAGCAGGTCGTTGAGGGCCGAATCGCGCGCACTGCTCGTCGTCGTGCTTGTGCATGACGGATTGCAGACGCCACTGAGGGCATTCAATCCGTTGGTGGACATCTGATACGGCACCGTGCTTGAGCCAACCTCAAAGCGGTTGGCACCGGCAATGGAAATTGCCAGCGGCAAAGTCGGATTCGACGTTAGATTGGCGCCGTACGCAGAGGACAGTTTCTCGGAAACGAGTCCACCCCAACCGGTCGCAGTGCTCGCGCTGGTATTCGCCTGGTGCCACTGCGCTGTCTGGTCGGCATGCGAAAACAACTGCGGCGGATGATTGAGGGAATTCGCTTTGTAAGCCGTCATGTCGATCGGCTTGACCAGCGTGCCCACGTTGACGGCAAACGCCAGATGGCCCTGGGTGAACAAATCCTTCAGCGATGGCGTACCTGTCGGAAATGCTGTGTTCACGCTCGTCAGGTTCGGATGCAGGAAGTATTTTTGCGTCGACAAGTTTAAATCGTTGAGATCCGTAACCACCTGCGCGTTTATTTGCGTCGATCCGCTCGGCAAGCTTAATCCCAGGCCACCGCCGTTGCTCTGGGCGTTATATGTGCCGCTCCGCGCGGCGCTATAGACGTTGAAGCGAGTCGTGTCGTTCGGGACCAGCAGATTCCAGGAATCGTTGCCGCCGTTCAGATAAACGCAGACGAGTGCCTTGTAGCCGGTTAACGCGTTTGCCGTGTTCGAACTCGCAAGTGCCGTTCCCATCATGCGCAGCTGCGGAATCATCGCGGCTGCCCCGCCGCTTGCGGCAAGGCAGCACAATTTATTCAGGAATTCGCGTCGGGAATTTCGTGTATGGCTCATGGTCGTATACCTCAGCGCTGAGTCGCGTATTCGGGTGAAATCATGGTCACGTATATGGCCGACCAGGCTTTCTCCTGCGCCGAAGCGCCGCTCATTCCATAATGAAGCATGTTGGTCAACGTGGTCTGCATGAATGCCGACATGCTGCCGTAAAGCATCGCGGCGTTGACCTTGGCCACAATCTGCGCTTCCGTGATTCCGCTCGTCGTCAGCGACGACAGATTGATCAACGGCCGGTTGGTGGGCACCGCGCCACCCATGCCGACATAGGCCCCTGCGGTCATCTGATAGTAGCTGTTCGCCACGCTGTAAATCGTGGACTCGTTGACGATCTGGAACTCCGGTGAAACGAGATTGTTGTCGGCGAAAACTCCCGGCTGCGCATAATCCGGCGTGTAGAAATTGAACACGGTCGGCGATTCATACGGGCCCTGTCCATAGTTGCTCAGCGAATTGCTGCCGCCATTCATTGCGATCTCGCCATATTGATCCACGGGCTGGGCTTGGGCGTTGAATGCGCGCCACATCGCGGTCAGCCGCAGGATCGGTTCGCGCAACTTGCCATAGGCTGGGCCGGTCGGGTCGGTCAATGCGGGCGGATTGCGCGCCTCGGTGTCCATCAGAATCGCTTTAAGCACATCACCCAGATCGCCTTTACTGCTCGTGAATACAGCGGTCACGCGACCGATGTATTCCGGCGAAGGATTGCTGGTGACGAAACGCTGGATCAACTGACGCGTAATGAAAGGCGCAATATTTGAATGTCCAGCGATGATGTCCAGTTCTTCTTCGACATCCGCCATGTGACCAGGTAGCGGCACCGAACAGCTTTGTCCTGAATCAATCGTGTTGGTCACGTACTGACCGCCGACATACCAGCTCAGCACGGTTTTTGCCGTACCCAGCGTGTAATCGTCACCAGTGATGTCGTGCTTCATGTTGCCATTGGAGTAGGGATAAATTTCCGTACCCCAACAGTTCATCGGAGCGTATTGAGCGGCGAAGGTAGCGCCACCAGCGTAGAAGTTCGCGCCGGTAAAATTCGCTCCAGTACCGATCGGCGCATCACTGTAGGTAAAGCCGGTGAACACCTTGGCCGTGGAACTGATGATGGTCTGGTCATAGGTGGGAATGGGCTGTCCCGCACTGAGCACTGTTTTGCCCTGCATATCGAGCTGGATCAGGCCGACCGAGAACAGCTGCATGACCTCGCGTGCGTAATTCTCGTCCGGGCTGGTCGTGCAAACTACAGGGTTGCCGGGGGCACCCGTACCGGTACAGTTTGCCTTGACGTTGCGGAAGGCGTTGAGATACTTGCCCATGGTCGGGTTATAGGTGACGTCGCCAAGCAAGTGGCGATAGATGCCAAATCCATCGCTCGCCAGCATGTCCTGATAGTAGGCCATCGGCACCACATCCCCGCTGATCGTGCTCGCCTGGTCCGACACTACAAAGATCTGACTCAGGGCATATGCCATGCGCTGACGCAGTTGATCCGGCGCGTACGTCGCCTGCCAGAACCAACGGTTCAGGCGCTGAGTCTGGCCAACGTTTTGGGCGCCGGCCGTGCGCGCGGTGACGACAGCCTCGACTGTCGGTTCGCTCAGCGTGGCCTTTTTACCCAGCTGTTCTTCGATCCACTCGTCATAGCCAACCGCCATCAGGTACGCGATATCCGACGCTGTCGGGCCGAACGTCGCCTGAGTGAGGAAACGCGCCGCGGCATTGGTATCCGCAGGCGCATCCGACGGGACGTCGAAGCTGTTGGCAAAAAGATGGTCGTGCACATCCGCATATACCACGGGTGTGACCGCCAGTGCAGACGCTAGCGCAATTGCCTTGCCGAATGCCTTCATTGATTTGCCCCTCGATTGGCTCGTGCCTTTGCCGCTATCCGGGCGTACAACCCGATGCGCGACATTACGCTGAAATCGATTGCAATCTGTGATGCTGGCCCGAAATTCGAACTCACCCCAAAGATTAAGGGAAACGCGTGGCACGTACTTCGGTTGACAAGGTCAGGAGACTGCTTATTGCATAATTACCCGACTGCTGGATCGGCGTAGCGTGAACCGAATTGAAAGCGTTATCAACGTCCTGCCAAACCGCCCGGCGGCATGCCACTACCGCCCATCGCGCCCTTCATCTGGCGCATCAAGCCCTTGATGCCGCCGTTGCGCATCTTGGCCATCATCTTCTCCATCTGCATGAATTGCTTGAGCAGACGGTTTACATCGGCCGGCTGCATGCCGGAACCACGCGCAATGCGCGCCTTGCGCGAACCTTTGAGCAGATCGGGATGGCGACGCTCTTTGGCGGTCATCGACGAGATGATGGCCACCATGTGCTTGACCTCCTTGTCGTTGACCTTGGCTTTGACCTGCTCGGACAGTTTGCCAACACCAGGAAGTTTGTCGATTAGCGACGCCAGTCCACCCATGCTCAGCATCTGCTGTAACTGATCGCTCATGTCGTTCATGTCGAAGCGCTTGCCCTTCATGACCTTTTCGGCCAGCTTCTGCGCCTTTTCACGGTCGACGTTTTGCTCAACCTGTTCGACCAGGGACAACACATCGCCCATGCCCAGAATGCGTTGGGCAATGCGATCTGGATGGAAGGCCTCGAGTCCTTCGGGCTTCTCGCTCACGCCAATGAACTTGATTGGACGCCCGGTAATGTAACGCACCGACAACGCTGCACCGCCGCGCGCATCGCCGTCGGTTTTGGTCAGGATTACACCGGTTAGAGGCAACGCATCGGCAAATGCCTTGGCCGTAGTCGCCGCATCCTGGCCGGTCATTGCATCGACCACAAACAGGGTTTCAATCGGATCAAGCGCCGCATGCAGCGTCTTGATCTCGGCCATCATCTGCGCATCGACCGCCAGGCGGCCTGCGGTATCGACCAGCAACACGTCGGCAAAATTCTTGCGCGCGGCATCCAGCGCAGATTTGGCGATAGCGACAGGGTCCTGATCGATCGCACTCGGATGAAACAGCACGTCGACCTGTGCGGCGAGCGTACGCAACTGCTCGATGGCGGCGGGACGATATACGTCGCAGCTCACCACCATGACCTTCTTGCGCTTCTTGTTCTTGAGCAGCAACGCCAACTTGGCGACGCTGGTGGTTTTGCCTGCGCCCTGCAAGCCCGCCATCAAAACCACGGCCGGCGCCGGACAATTCAGGTTCAACTCGCTGTTGGCCGTACCCATGACTGCGGTCAGCTCGTCGCGCACGACTTTGACTAGCGCTTGTCCTGGCGTCAGGCTTTTCAGAACTTCCTGGCCCACAGCGCGCACCTGCACACGCTGGATCAACGCCTGCACGACCGGCAACGCCACGTCGGCCTCGAGCAAGGCAATGCGTACTTCGCGCAGCGCTTCGCGAATGTTCGACTCGGTCAGACGTGCGCGGCCGCGCAGCCGGTCGATAGTGGTGGAAAGCCGTTGGCTCAGAGATTCGAGCATGATCGTTGTATCGGGAACGAGGGGATCGTGAATTATAGCGGAGACGGGGAGGCGGAGAGGCGGAGAACCGAAGAAACGGGCGGATGAGAGAACGCGGACACGCAACACGTGAGACAACGAGCTATGTCCGGTATGCGTGTGCGCAAACACCTATTCCGTCATTCCCGCAAACGCGGAAACGACGAGGTCTTGCTTTTGCGAGTCCCGAGTCCCGGCTACCGGCTCCAACCCCATCTATGCCAAACTAACTGAATGCTCATCCATCTGCTCGCGACAACTGCGATCGTGCTGTATCTGGCCAGTGCCCTGATGTTGGTGATGCCGTTGCTGCACCATCGCAATTTACCGCGCATCTGCGGCTTGAGCCTCGCCGCAATCGCCGTGGTCATCCATGCCGGCATCATCCTTGGCGTGCACCGCGGCGGCGTGGATTTGCACTTCTTTGCCGCGTTATCGTTGGTCAGCGCATGCATCGCGGCGCTATGCCTGCTGGTCAATCTGCTGCGCCCAGTCGCAACCTTGGGGGTCATCGTATTTCCGCTGGCAGCAGTCTTGCTGCTGATCGATATTTTCATCGCACCTCCGACTCATCCACTGCCGATCGATTGGCAAATCAAGCTGCACGTCACCTTCGGCCTGCTCGCCTTCAGCGTGCTCAGCGTTGCCGCCATCCTCGCGATCCTGCTCGCCTTGCAGGAGCACGCACTTCGCAAGCGTCGTTTCAACGGCATCGTCACCGCCTTGCCGCCGCTGACTCTGACCGAGACGTTGATGTTCCAGCTGATTGCCGCCGGATTTGCGCTGTTGACGCTGACGCTGCTCAGCGGCATTCTTTTTGTCGACAATCTGTTTGACCAGCATCTGGTCCACAAAACCGTGCTTTCGATTGCCGCTTGGGTCGTATTCGGCGCTTTGCTATATGGCCGTTGGCGTTACGGTTGGCGCGGACGCCGCGCCGTACAACTTACGCTGGCTGGCATGGTGTTGCTGGTGCTCGCCTATTTCGGCAGCCGCTTCGTGCTCGAAGTGCTGCTCAAACGCGTGGCTTGATTGCGCGGCGTGCGCTGTGCAGAATCCCCACATGAACAAAGACGCCGATAACGCCGAACGTCGCCGCTTCCATCGTTTCAGCTTCGACGGGACGGTGAAACTGTATTCTGACAAGACGATGTGGGAATCGAAGCTCGTCGATATCTCGCTCAAGGGCGTGCTGATCGAACATCCGACGGCATGGAACGGCAAGACTGGCACGCACTTCCGCATGGATTTGCGCATCAACAACTCCGTGATCATCAGCATGGGAGTCATTACTGCCCACGTCATGCCGCACCGCATCGGCTTCCAATGGCAGAAAATCGATCTGGACAGCTTCGCCCAGCTCAAGCGCCTGGTGGAATTGAATCTGGGCGACCCGGCGTTGTTGAACCGGGAATTATCGGCGTTGGGATAACCCGCACGAACTTCATCGCGTCATGCTAAAAGCCCATTCCCCCGACAATGTCGGGGGAGAGAGAGCCAGAAGTCGTCCGGCAAATCCTTCAAGTGAAAAAAGCCTTCAAATCGCCGCGCTCAGCGCCTCACTCAACCGCTCCACGGCGATAATTTCCATTTCGCCGATTTTTGATTTTTTCGGTGCATTGGCCTTCGGGATGATGGCTTTGAGGAATCCGTGGGTCGCGGCTTCCTTCAAGCGCTCCTCGCCATTCGGCACCGGCCTGATCTCGCCGGACAATCCCACCTCACCGAATGCCACGAGTTTTTCCGGCAGCGGCTGATCGCGAAAGCTCGACAAAACCGCCAACAGCACCGGCAGATCAGCCGCGGTTTCCTGTACGCGAATGCCGCCGACAATGTTGACGAACACGTCCTGATCGTACACGGCGAAACCGCCATGCCGATGCAGCACTGCCAGCAGCATGGCCAGACGGTTCTGTTCCAGACCCAGGGTGACCCGACGCGGATTGCCGAGCGAGGATTGATCGACCAACGCCTGCACTTCGATCAACAGTGGCCGCGTACCTTCGCGCGTAACCATCACCGCGCTGCCCGGCGTTGGGCCTGTGTGTGCGGAAAGAAAAATCGCCGACGGATTGGGCACTTCGCGCAGTCCCTTGTCGCCCATGGCGAACACGCCCAGTTCGTTGACCGCGCCGAAGCGGTTCTTGAACGCACGCAGCATGCGAAAACGCGAACCGATTTCGCCCTCGAAATACAGCACGGCATCTACCATATGTTCGAGCACACGCGGACCGGCGATGCCGCCTTCCTTGGTGACGTGGCCGACGAGAAAAATACTGGTCCCGGTTTCCTTGGCATAACGCACCAGGCGCGCGGCCGATTCGCGCACCTGACTGACCGAGCCCGGTGCTGCCGTCAACGTTTCGGTCCAGATCGTCTGGATCGAATCAATGACCAGCACGCGCGGCTTGTCTTTGGCCACAATTTCCAGAATACGCTCGATGCAGGTTTCGGCCAGACAACGCAGCGGTTCAAGCGGTAGGCCCAGGCGTTGTGCGCGCGACGCGATTTGCGCCAGGGATTCCTCACCACTGACATACAAACTGCGGCGACGCGCGCCCAGACCGCCGAGCGTTTGCAGCAGCAATGTCGATTTGCCGATGCCCGGATCACCACCAACCAGCACCACCGAACCATCCACCAAACCACCACCCAGCACGCGATCCAGTTCGCCGATACCAATCTGCGTGCGCACCTCGGCCAACGCGGCAACGGAAGTGAGATCGACAATCTGCGGACGCGCCGCAGCGCCCGCGTAACCACTGCGCTTGACCACCCCGGCCTTGGCCGCCTCGACCACGAATTCGCTCAACGAATTCCACGCGCCGCACGCCTCGCACTGGCCCTGCCACTTGTTGAAGTCGGCACCACATTGATTGCAAACGTAAGCGGTTTTGGCTTTGGCCATGTCAGTTGTCGTCCTCCACGAACAGCACACGTTTGGTCATGCCGCAAGTGAGATCGTAGGATATTGTTCCGGCGCTGTCGGCGACTTCTTCAATCGGCAGATCACGGCCCCACAGCACAACGCGATCGCCGACTTTTGCATCGGGCACGCCACGCAAATCGATCGTGATCAAATCCATCGAGACGCGGCCGACGACGGCGGCACGTCGTCCATCGACCAGCACTGGCGTGCCGGATGGTGCACTGCGCGGATAGCCGTCGCCGTAGCCTATGGCGGCGACGCCGACGGGCATGTCTTCAGGGCATTCCCAGGTTGCGGCGTATCCAATGCGTTCACCGCGTTTTACGCGATTCACCGAGATCAACTTTGTGGACAATGTCATCGCCGCCTCGAAGCCGAGGTCGATGCCGCTCTTGCCAGGCACAACCGACAAGCCGTAAAGCAAACCACCAACTCTCACCCAGTTGCCATGTGATTTCGGCCAACCGAGCACCGCGGCCGAATTGGCCAGCGTGCGCGGGCCAGATAGTTGCACCGTCGCCGCGTCGAATCGCGCGATCTGCTGCGCCGTCAACGCATTATCGAATTCGTCGGAGGCGGCGAAGTGTGTCATCAGTGCGATATCCGCATCGACGTTGGGCAATGCGCGCAAGCGCGCAAATACTTCCGCAGCGCGTTCGGGGGCAAAACCAAGCCGGTGCATGCCGGTGTCGAGCTTGAGCCACACCCGCATGGGCCGCGGATCGCGATCGGCCTCAAGCCAGGCCAATTGCGCATCGTGATGAATCACCGCATCCAGGTGCAGGCGTCGAAATTCCGCGAGGTCTGCCGCTTCGTCCAAGCCCGACAAAACTACAATGCGATGGGCGATCGCCGCAGCGCGCAGGCGCAACCCATCGCCGATCGCAGCCACGCCAAACGCATCGGCGTCATAGAGCGCACGCGCAGTTCGTTCCAGCCCATGACCGTATGCATCGGCCTTGACGACAGCCATCACTTGCACTCCCGGCGCGCGCTCGCGCACGCGCGCCAGGTTGCGGTGCATCGCGCCGAGGTGAATGGTGGCGAGGGTGGCGCGGCTCATTTGCTTATGCGAAAGATTGGGCATTCCTGCCGCAACTTTCGCGTCGCTCGGTCCGAAGTGAATTCGGGCCGACTCACAGCGCGCAGACACGCGGTATTGGCGCTTACTGAGCCAAACAAGGCGCCACGAAAGATTGGGCGTCCTGCCGCGACTTTCGCGCCGCTCGACCCGAAGTAAATTCGGGCCGGCTCACATCGCGCAGACGCGCGATATTGGCGCCAAATGATACCGAGCGTTCTCGCCGATCTGAATTTACTCATATCCTGCGCCGTAGGAGTCTGACGCAAAATTTTCGAACTTCGTGTATTGGCCTAGGAAGGTGAGATTGACCACGCCAATCGGGCCGTTACGTTGCTTGCCGATGATGATTTCTGCCGTGCCCTTCTTCGGCGAATCCTTGTCATAGACTTCATCGCGATAGATGAAAAGGATCAGGTCGGCGTCCTGCTCGATAGCGCCGGACTCGCGCAGGTCGCTCATTACCGGGCGTTTGTCGGTGCGTTGTTCAAGCGAGCGGTTGAGCTGCGACAGCGCGATCACGGGAATATCCAGTTCCTTGGCCAGAGCCTTCAGTCCACGCGAAATTTCTGAAATTTCCGTGGCGCGATTCTCCTTGTTTCCGGGCACCTGCATCAGTTGCAGGTAATCGATCACGATCAAGCCCAGATCGTGCTCGCGCTTGAGCCGCCGCGCGCGTGCGCGCAGTTCGCCCGGCGACAACGCTGGCGTATCGTCGATGAAGATTTTTGCATCCGACAACAGCGAAATCGCCGAGGTGACGCGCGGCCATTCCTCTTCCTTGATATCGCCAGTGCGCAAATGCTGCTGGTTGATGCGACCGAGCGAGGAGATCAGACGAAACGCCAACTGCGAGGCCGACATTTCCATTGAGAAAATCGCCACCGCCTTCTTCGATTTGAGCGCAGCGTGCTCGGCCATGTTTACGGCCAAGGCGGTCTTGCCCATCGACGGCCGCGCGGCAACGATGATCAAATCCGATGGCTGCAGACCGGCAGTTTTTTCATCCAGGTCATCGAATCCAGTGGCCAGACCGGTGACCGTGCCCTGGCTTTCGTAGCGCTGGTGCAGAATCTGGAATGCTTCCTTGACGGCTGTACGCATCGGTACGAAACCCTTGCGCCCACGCGCACCGGATTCGGCAATTCGAAAGACTTCCTGTTCGGCGCTTTCAAGGATTTCCTGGGTGCTGCGCCCTTCCGGTTGAAAACCATCGCCGGTGATCTTCGTACCGGCATCGATCAATTGGCGCAGGATGGATTTCTCGCGCACGATACCGGCATAAGCCACGATATTCGCAGCACTCGGCGTGGCGTTGGCCAACTGAATCACATAGTTGGATCCACCGACCAGTTCGGCCAACCCGTTCGAATCGAACCATTCGCCCAGTGTCACCGCGTCGCACGGCATGTTTTTATTCGACAACTCGCCGATCGCGCGATAGATAAGACGATGATCCTTGCGATAGAAATCGTCCTCGACGATCTTGTCGGCGATGCGTTCCCAGGCGTTTTCGTCGAGCATCAGCCCGCCAAGTACGGCCTGCTCCGCGTCGATGGAATGCGGCGGCACTCGCAACGCATCGGTGCGCGATGGGAATAGACGATCAGGAACAGCAGCCATTTCGCGTCTCGATTATCGTCGTCTTCATCGGGACCATGATACTGGCTCGCGTCTCATGCGACGATACGATAACTGTGTGGATAACCTGTGAGGCGACGAACGGTCAAGGATGAGCGCACGCTTTCTCGCGTTTGAATGCTGGCTGGCATTGCCGCAAAAAAGAAGGGCGCCCGAAAGCGCCCTTTAGTTCGTTTTGCGATGAAAGCGCCGCGACTATTCGTCCGCGACGATCAGCACCTTGACCTTGGTATGCACATCGGCGTGCAGATGGATTTCCACCT
>JBDTLA010000109.1:0-23098 GCA_039935035.1 Rudaea sp.
GACGATGCTCTTTCCCTCTAGCGCATTCTTATGCTGAACTCTGGGGCGGCGCACCGCACCTTTCAACACCGCAGCTGGATCACCGTCGACCATGAGGTTGGGGGAAGCGTAGCGAAATATCGCCGAGCACCATTGCCGGATTAGCAACGCCACGGTCGGAGCACCAACTTTTCCACCTCTGGTTTTCCGTGTCGAGACGCGTTTGATGATTGCCAGTATGTGTGCGGCCGTTACCTTCCTAATGGGTAGATTGCCGATTTCGGGATAGACGTCTTTCGCGAGGGTCCCTTCGACTTGCGAGCAATAGTAGTCGCTCCAGCCAAGCCGATCATCGGTGGTCTTGTTCTCCTTGATCCATTCTTTCGCCACTGCTTGGAACGTGTTTGCCGCATCTGTCGCCACCTCATCTTTCTTACGTTGGCGAGCATGCGATGGATGGTGCCCTTGCGTAACGAGACTACGGGCGAGTTCGCACTCCCGACGTGCCGCCGCGAGGTTCACCTCTGGATAGGCGCCGATTGCGAACATGTTTTCCCTGCCACCCATGCGATAGCGAAACCGCCAGTGCCTGCTGCCTGTAGGTTGTACGAGCAGATACAAGCCGCGACCGTCAGCGAGCTTGTAAGGTGTCGCTTTGGGCTTCGAGTTGCGAATTTGAATGTCGGTGAGCGATGTCGATAGACGCGGCATGTAGGTACCCTCTCTGTACCCACAAGCATACCCGCAAATTAAGTTGCTGCCAGTTGACGGTGATCGACGTGAGTAGACTGAAACCGTTACGCGGTGGCGGTTTCAGGACATCCTAGATTCGTCGGTATACGTCGGTAGACGCTTATCGTAGTTATCGATCATCAGGAGCATGACGTGGCGCCTTGCCTTCTTTTGTGAGAAAAAGGTTGGGTGAGATTGGGGTTGGGATTGATCGTGATCGTGATCGAGTTCGAGTTCGAGTTCGAGTTCGAGTTCGAGTTCGAGTTCGAGTTCGAGTTGTCGAATTCTAACTGTATTGGCGATGTTTGCCTCACGCAATATTTCTCGTCATTCCCGCGTAGGCGGGAATCCAGTTCTTGGCGTTTGTCTTGCTCGCGATGCCAGCGAAAGCTGACATCAAGTTCTAGCTCTTGTTCAATGGGAAAAAAAGCTTTCACTCACCTGCGGCGAGCGAGTCACTTTCTCTTGCGTGGCCAAGAGAAAGTGACCAAAGAGAAGGCCACCCCGACGCCGCGCTCTTCGGGCATCCTGCCCTGCGAGTGCGTTCGCGCTCTCCGGGGTTCGTTGAACGCACATCCATGTACGTGCAACGAACTGGCGCGCATCGTGCGCGCCATCCTGCGGACTTTCCTGCGTGCGCGAACCGCGGCGAAGGGGCCCCATTTAGCGGCCTTCCTGGCCGCCAGAACACAATTGGGCGATCGGGAACGATGTGATGTCTTATGCCGATTCAAGTTCTTTCAGAGTCTTGCCGCTCTGGTTCTTCCATGCAATCAGGCCGTTGGCATGACCGCCATGAATTACAGCAGCCGCTGCGCTCGGACTCGAAAACTCGGCATCACTGACAAACACAAGAAAATCAGGTCCTGAAGAGAGGACTCCATCTTCTTTCAATCTTTGCCGCATATTCAACGCCCAAGGATATTTTTGAGAAGATGCCCGTTCATGCAGCACCGCTTGCGAACCTGCAAGCACCACGATGCCATTTGGCGTCAGATAACCTTTTGCTTTTAGCCCTTTGATTTCGCAGGAAAGCAATTCGTGCTCAGTCGTGGTTTCAGGCGCCGACCTCTTGGGAACCAAGATTTCAATGCCAAGCACTGGTAAGAGCTGGTGAATCTTGTCCAGAAAAACTTCCATATCTTCGCGATCAGACTCCGGAAGACGCGAACCACTGCCTTGGCTATTCCTCACTTGAGCACGAGCAACTTCCTTGGCCTGATCGATTAGTCGGCCTTCTAGATACCTGATGTGCGCTTTGGTCAGATTTTCGTCTTTGCTCGTAAAGAATGCGATTTGATTCCAGAAATCCTTGTCGAGGTGGCTTTTCACTCGATCACGAATAACCTCTGCTTCTCCGATATACACCGAGCTATTTCCTGATTCTGGATCAACCCCTGTAAGAAAATAAACTCCTGAATTTAGTGACTCTTCGCGCTTGAGTATGCTTTCGAATTCGCTTCGCGGGCCTGCAATTGCCTTACCGGTCCAGTTGGACAATTCCGCTGTACGGAGTCGCTTTGCGTCACCGTGAACCAGAAATATTTTGATGGTTGCACTTGGCATGGGCAGGCCCTCAATCTATGAAAAATAACTTGCGACGAAACTCACAACCCCCCCGCCGCTTGCTTCACCGCGCGGAACAACGCGCGGCCCTTGTTCATGGTTTCTTCCCACTCTGCCGCTGGGTCGGAGTCGAAGACGATGCCGCCCCCGGCCTGGACGTGTAGCTGTCCGTCCTGGATGACGGCGGTGCGGATGGCGATGGCGGTGTCGGCGTCGCCCCACCAGCCGATGTAGCCGATGGCGCCGGCGTAGATGTTGCGTTTGTGGGGTTCGAGTTCCTGGATGATTTCGAGTGCACGGATTTTTGGTGCGCCGGAAACGGTGCCGGCGGGGAAGGTGGCTTTGAGTACGTCCATGTAACTCAGGCCATCGCGCAGGTCGCCTTCGACCTGGCTGACGATGTGCATGACGTGTGAATAGCGTTCGATGACGAAACTTTCGGTGAGTTTGACGCTGCCGGTCTTGGCGACTCGGCCGACGTCGTTGCGACCCAGATCGATTAGCATCAGGTGCTCAGCGCGTTCCTTGGGATCGGCGAGCAGTTCGGTTTCCAGCGCCAAATCTTCTTCGGGAGTCTTGCCGCGCGGTCGCGTACCGGCGATGGGGCGCAGTACGACTTTGCCGTGTTTGAGCCGCACCAGAACTTCCGGTGACGAGCCGACAATTTGGGTGCTCCCCAGATCGAGGAAATACATGTACGGCGATGGATTCAGCGCACGCAGGGCGCGATAAACGTCGACCGGGCGCGCGCGGAACGGCGCGCTCAGGCGTTGCGATGGCACGACCTGGAAGATGTCGCCGGCGCGAATATACTCCTTCGCTTTTTCCACAATGGCGTGATATTCGTCGCGGGTGAAGCTGGATTTGAAATCGGCTTCTTCGAGCGCTTTGGGATCGATGACTTCCGGATAGCTTGGGCCGGATCGGCGTAGGCGAAACGCCAGTTCGTCCAGACGTCGGTGCGCGCGCGCATAGGCCTGCGGTTGTGCCGGATCGGCGTGCACGATCAGATACAGGCGGCCTTTGAGGTTGTCGAATACGGCAACTTCTTCGCTGGCCATCAGCAGCACATCGGGAATGCCGAGCTGATCGGGGCGATCTTCGTTCGCCAGTTTCGGCTCGATGTAGGCAATGCTCTCGAAGCCGAAATAGCCGACCAGCCCACCGCTGAACTCGGGCAGGTTCGGCAATTGCGGCACCTTGTAGCTGGCACGGAGGAGTTCGATCTCGCCAAGCGGATCGTCCAGATCGCGTTGCTCGACGACTTCGTCGAATTCTTCGATGCTCAAGGTTTTGCCGTGCAGTTTGTATACGCGCCGGCAGGGCAGGCCAATGATCGAATGGCGTCCCCAGTTTTCGCCGCCTTCAACGGATTCGAGCAGATAAGTGTACGCACCATCGGCGAGTTTCAGATACACAGAAAGTGGCGTATCCAGGTCCGAAAATACCTCGCGCACGATGGGAATGCGGTTGAAGCCCTGGCTGGCCAGCGCGGTGAATTCGTCTTGCGAGAGCATGCGGAGATCCAGCGAATGTCGGGTTGCGCACGATAGCAAGCATCCCTGCGCGCGTCATCCCGGAAGGGTCGACGCCGCGTTACCGGCGGAGGGGGATCCAGTCGCCAATCTTCGCAAGATTCTGGTTCGTTGCAGGTTGGCATCCATGCAGTCTGGCTTCCGGCAGTCCCTGCCGGAATGACGGCGGGGGTGTGAAGTCACTGCACTGCCAGACGCCAAAAATCCGCTAGAGTCCACTGCCCAATCGCTGCCGGGGCATACCGCGCAAGATCAGGTGAAATTCAACGCCAGTGCCATCGTCAAGATTGCACGCGCTGGCTTCTCCGCGATAAGCAGTTGCGATCAAGCGAACCAGATAGAGCCCCAGACCCAGGTGTGGCGCATCGGCACCGCCTTGCTTGCCACTGCCGCGCAGGCTGACCAGTGAATCGAACAGGCGATCCTGCATGGCTGGCGGCAGTGTGGAGCCAGAATTGGCAACGGTGATTTCGGCCCCTTCATCGCGCTGCGATACAGCGATTCGAACCCAACCGTCTGCGGGTGTGAAACTGCGCGCGTTGTCGACCAGCTTGTCGAGTGCCTGTGCGATGAGTTCGGGCGATCCGTGGAGAATCAGGGGCGTTGCCGGCAATTCGACATCGAGCCTGCGTGGATCGATCAATGGGCGATAGCTTTCTGCGCAGCCGCGGGCAACGGCGGTGAGGTCGAAATCCTCGCACTCGGCCGCGGCAATTGCATGCTCCATGCGGCTGGACTGGCTCATCGCACGCACGATGGCGCTGAGGCGGTCGGCACCGTCGCGCGCGCGCGCCACGTAAGGCTGTGCATCGTCCGGCAGATTCTGGTGATCGAGATTGTCGAGCGAGGATTTGACGATCGCCAGCGGCGTGTGCAATTCGTGCGACAGCTTGCTCGCCAACGTGCGTAGGTAATCGGTGTAAGCGCCAACTTCATCGATTAGATGCGAAAAGCTGCGCGCCAGGTCGCCGAGTTCATCGCGTGAGCGCGTGAGCGGCAGTGGCGTTTGCAATTTTCCACTGGAATGTAGCGCGCGCTCGACGGCGTTGCGCAGGCGACGAATGCGCAGGCTCAAGACGCTGGCGAACGCGAATGCGATGCCACCGGCGATCAGCAGGGCAAACAGGCTCGCGGCTGCGAGGCTGAGCAGCGCGCGATTGGTCAGCAGCGGTAGTGCATCGCCGGCGTGCTCGAGCAGCAGCGCGCCGCGCACTTCGCCGTGGACTTTGAGCGGCACAGCAGCGGACAGGACAACGCCATCGCTGGTCGATGCCGGATGCCACGCGCTGGCGGTCACGCCGGACAATGCTTGCCAGATCTCCGTCGAGCCCAGGCGTGGAAGCGCAGGCGAAAAATCCTTTGCATTGATAAGCACTGGTGCGAGCAGGCTGCGATAAACCAGATTCTCCAGCCAGCGATGTCGTCCCGTGCTGGTCGCACTTTGCGAAGTCAGCTTCCCCGATTGGGCGATCACCCAGCCTTGGTCGTTGAGCAGGCGAGCACGCATGTCAGTAGGCGCGAATTGCGCGAGTTGCGTGGACAATTCCGCCGAAAGGTGCAGCAACGGCTCTGGTTGCGCGGCAAGAGTCGATTGCGCCGGCATGTCCGCATCGAAGAGACCGAGCGCAACACGGTCGGGCATTTGCGAGCGCGGCAGGCGCAGCTCGACTCGATAGCTGGAGCCGTCTTCCTGCCAAGCACCGGAAATCGCAGCTGGCAATGGGTCGCTGCCGGGTATCGTCAGTGGTAGCGAGTCGAAAGGCTGTAGCCCGCTACCGGTATCCGGAAGCGTCAAGGCGTTGAATCGGCCGGGCGCGGAACTGGCCAGTAGATAGCGCCGCGTCAACATGCCATGGCCAAGAGTCAAAACCAGATGATCGCTGAACCGCACTTGCGGATCGTCGGCGTCGACACGGCTGCGTGTGGCGTCGTGCACGTTTGCCAGCAGGTAAAACCCGTTTGCATCAGCACCAAGCAACAGAGTCAACTTGTTCGGATCGCTGGATGGCCCCAGCGGTTGCGCATATGCCGCCAGCGTGGCCCAGTCGCTGGAATACCCATCGACCGTGATTGGCGTTGCCAGGCGATGCACATACAAGGCATCTGCGGCTGGCGGCAATTGCGTATTGAGCGCGGCGAGGCTGCGCGCAAGTGCCTGCGCGGACGCGATCAGGGTTTGTTCCTGGCCCTGGCGGAGCAACTCTTCCATCTGGCGCACGAATAGCCAGCCGGCCAACGGCAAGGTCAGCGTGGATAATGCGATGAGCAGGAGTTTGGCGCGCAGGGACATTTAGGTGCCGGGATTCGGGGTTCGGAAATTTTTCCAGTCCGTCATTCCCGCGAAGGCGGGAATGACGAATTATTGAGGTTTATATTCGAATCCCGAATCCCGAATCCCAGCCGTCAAGTCTTCCACCGATAGCCCACCCCATGCACCGTATCGATCGCGTCGAATTGCGGGTCGATTGCGATGAATTTCTTGCGGATGCGTTTGATGTGTGAGGTGATGGTGGCGTCATCGACGACGACTTGCGCTTCGCGCATGAGCTGATCGCGATTCTTGACGTGGCCGGGGAAACGCACCAGCGTGTGCACCATCCAGAATTCGGTTACGGTCAATGGAACTTCGACCCCGTTCCAGGTGATGCGCATGCGCTCGGATTCGAGTTTCAGCGGGCCGTGTTCGACCACTGTTTCCTTCGATGTCGGCTTGTTCAAGGCATCCATGCGTCGAAACAAGGCGCTGATACGCGCGGCCAGATGATGCAGGCTGACATCCTTGGTGAGGTAATCGTCGGCACCGAGGCGCAGACCGGAGATCACGTCGAAATCCGAATCCCGTGCGGTCAGAAAAATGATCGGCAGGGATGAGGACATGGCGCGCAGCTCGCGGCACAACTCGAAGCCACCTTCAGGTTCGTCGCCCAGGCCGACATCGATAATGACCAGTTCCGGCAGGCGCAGGGCGAACGCACGGCTGGCTTGCGGGCGCGAGTCGAAGCCCTGGACCTGGTAGCCGATGCGCGTCAGTGCCTCGACGTAATTGGCGCGGATAGCGGGTTCGTCTTCGACGATGGCGATTGTGCGTGCCATGGGCAGTGGCCTGATAAGTAAAGTTGTGTCGAGCTTACGGTGACGGCTGGCGCACGGCAATGGTCGCAGGGCATGCGTCAGGAAATTGCCACAAGTTGTCGGCGTATTGCCTTGAGCGCGGCCGCCAGGGGGCCGCAATGGGCACCATTCTGACCCTGCGCCACAACCCAGCGCTATCCAGAGGTCACGCCATGAAAACCCAGGATCGCCACGTCGAATCCGAACTTGTCCAAACCTTCGAACCTTTGCGCACGCTGTTTGCAGTGCTGGCGCTGGTGCTGGGATTTATCGCCAGCGCGCACATGTGAAAAACGCGATAGATTGAACGTTGAAAGACACGAAGTTGGCCGAATCGAGGATCGCACGTCCCATGAGCGACAAAAAATCTTCTTCCCCAACGCCCATGCGTCAGTTCGCGCCCGATGCGATTGCGTATTGGGAATGGCGCAGGATTGCCTACAACCTGGCATTGGTTTCGGTCTTCGGCGTGTGCACAGTAGAAACTTGGCCGCAGCTTGCGCAGATGTTCGGCGTCGACGCGATATTGTCGCTATTGGCACTCGCCCTGCTGGCAAACATTTGTTACTGCGCCGCCTATCCGGTCGACTGGTTCGTGCAGGCATCGGCCTATCGCGAGACGTGGCGCAACAAACGCTGGATGTTGTGGCTACTAGGCACGCTGTTTGCCGCGACGCTCACGTATTTCTGGAGCATGGACGAGATCTTTGGAGTATCGCGCATTTCCTGAATCGCAAAGTACGCCATTCAAGTTCCCTCTGCCCGCGCCGTGAGGGCCGCTGCCCTCCCCCAACCTCCCAGGCTCCACGGCGCGGGGTTTTTTTAGGCAGCAATCGCCTTGCGCATCGCGGCAATCTCCGCCGCGTAATCGGATGCTCCGAAAATCGCTGAGCCCGCGACGAAAGTATCCGCGCCAGCCTTGGCGATTTCACGAATGTTGTCGGCTTTAACTCCGCCATCGACCTCTAGCCGGATATCGCGACCACTGCGATCGATGATGGCGCGTGCACGGCGCAGTTTTTCCAGTGCAGTCGGAATGAAGCTCTGGCCGCCGAAACCCGGATTGACCGACATGATCAGGATCAGGTCGAGCTTGTCGATCACGTAATCCAGATAATCCAGCGATGTAGCCGGATTGAATACGAGCCCGGCCTTGCAGCCGCACTCGCGAATCAGGCTGATGGTGCGGTCGATGTGTTCGCTCGCTTCCGGGTGAAAGCTGATTACACTGGCGCCGGCCTCGGCGAAATCCGGCACGATGCGATCGACCGGTTTGACCATCAGGTGCACGTCGATCGGCGCGGTCACGCCGTACTTGCGCAGAGACGCACACACTGGCGGGCCGATGGTGAGGTTGGGAACGTAGTGATTGTCCATTACGTCGAAATGAATCCAGTCCGCGCCGGCTTGCATGACGGCATCGACTTCGGCACCAAGCCGGGCGAAATCAGCGGAGAGGATCGATGGAGCGATGACGTTGGGTTGTTTCATTATCGAGGGCTTGAGGGCTAGTGAATAGGCAGCTATTTAAGAATAGCCGTTCGTGCTGAGCGAAGCACTCCCTTCGACTTCTGCCTACGGCACTACGCTCAGGGCGAACGATAGTGGTTCGAAATTCGTGCCAGTCCATTAGTGTAATGATTCGGCTGTAGCGATGCTTGCGGTTCTCGGCATTTGCTCTACCAAATCCCCAATTCCCAGTGCCCAATCCCGTCCTATTTGATCCCCCGCTGCTCCCGGAGCGTCTCATACGCCGCATTGATTTCGCGTGCGCGCTCTTCGGCGCGGCGTTTCAATTCATCGGGAACATCGCCGAGTTTATCTGGGTGGTGCCGGCTGATCAGACGGCGATAGGCTTGCTTGATCGCGCGATTGTCGGCATCGCGCTGAAGCCCAAGAACAGCATACGGGTCCTTGCCCGCGGGCGTGGACGATTGTGTGCGTTGGTACGACGATCCGGGTCTTGCGCCGGGCGCGGCGTAGGCGTAACCGCGCATGGCCGCCAAGGCCATTAGTTCTTGCTCGTGCACGCCCAGCGCCCCACAGAGCTTGCGCACGATGGCGAGTTTGTCGGCGTCCAGTGGACCTTCGGCGTAAACGATGTCAAGCAGCATGTCGAGCAGCAACCACGCCAGGTCGCGGCGCCCATGGGACCAGGCCTTGAGCTCGGCGATGGCCAAATCGGCCTGGAATTCGCTTTGTTTGCCGGCATTGAATTGTGCGATTGCGCTGGCGCGTTGTTCCGGTGAAAGTTTCAAGCGCGTCATCAGCGACTCGGCCGCCGCGATTTCCGGTTCCGAGACGCGACCATCGGACTTGGCGATGGCACCGGCCAGCCCGAACAATGGCGTCACGAATTCATTCGATACCTGGTGCATCGGGGAAATCAATCGAACACGACTATCCCAGAGGTGACCGATGATGAGGCCGATGAAGATACCGACCGGATGGCGAAACAGCAGCCAGCCGAGCAGGGCACCGACGATTTTTCCGGTGATACTCATGCTTATCGGGACGGTTGCGCGGGTGGTTGCGTGGCGTACCAGCGCAATACCTGGTCGACGTCAGCGGCATTGAGCATGCCCAACGCGGCACGCATCGCTGCGACGTTGCGCTGACCTTGCTGGTATTGGTGTATGGCAATTTTCATGTATTCCAGATTCTGGCCGGCGAGGTTTGGCACATTGCGCTCATTGGCTATGCCGCGCTCGCCATGGCACGCGGCGCACAGTCCCAGGCGGTTTGGCGGCTGCGAGTCTGCGGGATCGGCTGCGTGGGCGTGGACGCTGGCGGTCAGCCAGATCGCAATTGCGACAAGAAAAGTGGAAAGGCATCGAAACATGGCGGGCGCGATTCTAACAGGCTGCCGGAAAACGCGGTCCCAGGAACGCGGAAAGATGGAATACGCAACCGACGATGACGCGTTGCCGGTAGAATGCGGGCGATTTTTCGGAGTCTTGACGTGCCCACGACCCTGCACCAATCCAATCTTCCCGGCTTGAACCTGATACATCGCGGCAAGGTACGCGATGTTTATGCGCTGTCGGACAGCGAACTGCTGATCGTGGCGACTGATCGGTTGAGCGCATTCGATGTGGTGCTGCCCGATCCGATTCCGGGCAAGGGCGAAATGCTGTGCCAGATCTCCAATTTCTGGTTTGCCAAAACCGCGCAGCTGATGCGCAATCACCTGACCGGAAAATCCGTGGCCGCGGTACTGCCGCCGGGCGTGGATGCGGCCCTGTATGCAAGGCGCAGTGTCATCGCCAAGCGTCTGCAACCGGTGCCGATCGAGGCGATCGCGCGCGGCTATCTGATCGGCTCGGGCTGGAAGGATTACCAAGTTGACGGCACGTTGTGTGGCATCAAGTTGCCAGCCGGCATGCGCCAGGCAGAGAAGCTGCCACAACCCATCTTCACGCCTTCGACCAAGGCCGCCGCTGGAGCACACGACGAGAACATTGGTTTCGATCGGGTCGTGGCCACGATCGGCGGCGAGTTGGCCGAACAGGTACGTGATGCGACGCTGAAGATTTACGCATTCGCCGCCGAGTATGCGGCGCAACGCGGCATTATCCTGGCGGATACCAAATTCGAGTTCGGCACCGATGTGGACGGCAACGTGTACGTCATGGATGAAATGCTGACGCCCGATTCTTCGCGTTTCTGGCCAGCCGATCAGTATCGCGTCGGCATCAGTCCGCCGAGCTACGACAAGCAGTTCGTGCGCGATTACCTGGAAACGCTGGACTGGAACAAGACCGCGCCGGGGCCAATATTGCCGCCATCGGTCATCGAGGCTACGGCAGCGAAGTATGCCGAAGCGCTACAGCGGCTGGCGGGGATTACGCTGGGCTGATCACGGCCTGATTTACCACGAAGGACGCGAAAAGCAGAGCGTCTAATCACCAAGGACACCAAGGAAGCAAAAGCGTTTGTTTACTAGTGCCGAACCTCCGCAAGTGGTCGACGACGAAACCAACAGATCTCGCCATTCCCGCAGGCTCTTGGCGCGCGGAGCTTCACAACAGCCGCAGGGTTGGTTATCCAGCGGCTTGGCCTTTTGCCACGGTGTCAGTTCGAAGCGAAGGCACTGGAGTCCCGCCTTTGCGGGAACGACAGGATGGGGTTCAGCGCAAATCTTGAGGTTCTTTGTGGCTGCCTGAAATGCCTCCCTTCGTGTCCATTGTATCCTTCGTGGTAAATCTGGATTTCCTGCCTGCACATTCGCCACGACGCGACTACACTGGGGAAAAACCACAGCGTGAGGAGCGCGGCCATGAATACGATTGATCCGCAAGCGCCCGCTGACACGCGTCGCGACGTCGACCGTTGGCTCGGCGATTACAGCGAAAACCATCGCAATCCGGTGAACATTGTCATTCACTGGATTGACGTTCCGCTGATCTTTTGGGCGGTGGTGGCGCTGCTGTGGGTGGTGCCTGTTCCCGCCGTGCTGGGCCGCGCCGGGCTATGGGCCGGCGTGGCGATGTTCGCTGCGTTGACGTTCTATCTGCGCCTGTCGCGCCCGCTAGGGTTTGCGATGCTGATCGCGTTCGTGGTTCTTGGATTGATCACTGAGGCGTTGTATCGCACGCTGGGATCGCACGATCTGATGCGGTTGGCAAGCGTGGTTTTCGTGCTTGCATGGATTGCCGAATTCGTTGGGCACAAGATCGAAGGCAAGAAGCCATCGTTCTTGACCGACCAGGTCTATTTGCTGATCGGGCCGGTATGGATCGTGACCAAGATCATGCGCCGGTTGGGTGTCGCGTACTGAAAAAACAAGGCGCCAATATGGCGCCTTGTCGTTGACTCTTTGTTATCAGACCTCAGTGCGGGGCAGTGGCAGCCATTCCGGCAAACATACCCAACAATCCGGCTCCAAAGACGAAGAACAAGATTACGCCAAGCACGATTTCGATGATGAGCTCCACCAGGGTGACCAGGCACGCTTTTCCGAAACCGATCTGCCCGCCATCCGGGCGCTTCAACAGGGCGTTGATGATCGCGGCATTGACAACAAAAAACACCACCAGTGCAAGCAGACTGGTGAGCGTTCCATGTCCCAGGATCATGCCGAGAATCCAACTGGCAGCGATGACGGCAATCCATGCGACGATCGCCGTTGCGGCGGCCAGCAGGAATTTCGGAGTGAATCCGGCAACCAGGCGCATCGACAACATGATGATGCCAGCGCCTATTGCGATACCGATGATCAGCGAAACCAGACCGTATACGAGAACAGTACCCATTATTGTCTCCCCATCTATGAATGATTGATTGATTGCCTGATGGCTTGTTTACGCGTCCTGCGTACGCCTGCCTGCGAGTTGGCAATTTCCCGGTGCGGACCAGACAGGCCGCCGCCGTATCCTACTCCCTTGCATCGTCCAATCCATTGGGGACGTACTGGTGAAATGCAAAAAGGGGAGAAAAGCGAACGCCTACCTGGAAAAATTTTCCCTTGGCCGCAATAGCCAGCGGCACAACGCCGGCAAAAATACCATTGCGGCGATCATGTTGACCACGAACATGAAGGTCAGCAGCACGCCCATGTCGGCCTGGAATTTCAGATCCGAGAACACCCACGTACCCACGCCAACTGCGAGCGTCAGCGCGGTGTAGAAAACCGCGATGCCCGTGGTTTTGAGGGAAACGAAGTAAGCTTCGGTCAGCGGATGGCCCTGCTGCATTGCCTCGCGCATTCGCGCAAAGATGTAAATGGCGTAATCCACGCCGACACCGACGCCCAAGGCGAGAACGGTGAGTGTGTTTACCTTTTTGCCGATATCCATCTCCACCATCAGTGAGTGGCCAAGCTCGGTGACCAACACCAGTGGCAACACGATGCACAAGGCGGCGAGCGGATTGCGGAAGCTGAGCAGGCACATCACGAACACCGCCGCGTAGAGCAGGTACAACATGGTGTGATCCACGGCGCGTACTTCATCGTTGATCGCGGCCATGACGCCAACGTTGCCGGTCGCCAGGCGCAGGTTGAGCTGGTTGCTGACGAAGGTCTTGCCTTGCGCCTGCGCGTCGTTGTAGTCCTTGACCAGTTGCTTGCGTAGATTCACGTCGGGGCCGGCAAACGCATGGTTATCGGTACGGAATTTCTTGATCGCCGCGATGACCCTATCGATGGTGGTGGCGCGATGATCGGTCAGGAACATCATCGTCGGCATCGCGCTGCAATCTTCGTTGAGCAGGCCCGAGTCGGTTTCAAAACCTTGCGTATCCTGACGCAAGGCATCGTTGTCGCGGGGCAGCACGCGCCAGCGAATATTGCCCTCGTTCCAGCCGGCGTTGACGATCTTGGCTGCCATTGGCAAATTGATGACCTGGGCAACACCAGGCACGTTGCGCATGTCCCAGGCGAAACGATCCAGGGTTTCCATTACCGGATAACTCGTGGTGCAGGCATTGGGCGCCGCTTCGGCGATGACACTGAGGATATCCACGCCCAGCGCGAATTTGTCGCTGATCAGTTCCGCATCGCGGTTGTAGCGCGCATCCGGGCGCAATTCGGCCACGCCCTTTTGCGCATCGCCGATCATCACGTGTTTGCCGTATTGTGCCGCAACGGCCCAGATCGCGATCCCCAACACGATGACGATCGCTGCCGGAACCGGGCGGCTCAGGTTTGCAAGCAGTCGCCATAGCTTGTCGAACTGGGTCAATTGGCGCAGGCGCCATTCGCGCTTGCGTTCAAGGTTGCGCAATCTGCAATACGACAGCAGCACTGGTAGCAGGATGAGATCGGTGAGCATCGTCAGCGCCACGCCGATCGTGGCGGTGACTGCCAATTCGAAAATGATGCGCACCGGGATGATGAGAATCGTCGCGAAGCCTATGCAGCCGGCGGCCAAGGCCACGGCGCCCGGCACCAGCAGCATGCGAAAAGCCATGCGTGCCGCCGTATCGGGGTCAACGCCCGTGCGCTGGCGCAATTCTTCCACGCTGCCTTCTTCCAGACCACCGTAGAAAATTTCGCCACGAAACCGGTTGATCATTTGCTCGCCGTGGCTGACCGCAATGGCGAAGATCAGGAACGGCGTGAGCATGTTCATTGGATCGATGCCGAAGCCGAGCAGACGCAGTGCGCCAAGCATCCAGACGACCGCGACCAGCGCACATACCACCGTGAGCGAGGCGAGCTTGGTCGAAGCCGAATACAGGAACAGCAGCAGCCAGGTAAGGCCAATCGTGATGAAGAAGAATCCGATGACCGATTCCGCGCCGGCGCTGATATCGCCGACCATCTTGGCGAAGCCAATGATCGCCACCGTCGTATCGGCATTCTCGTATTTGTGCCGGATGGCTTCGAGTTGCGCGTTGATTTTGTTGTAGTCGATTTTTACGCCGTGGGCCGGATCTTCCGGCACCAGATCGACCCAGACCATGGCGCCGGAAAAATCCTTGGCGACCAGCCGCCCGACGATATGGGCTTTTTCGATATTCGCTTTGATTGTGGCGAATTGCTCTGGCGTGGCCTTGAATCCCGGTTCGTTGGGGGTGAACGTCGAAGGGATGACGTTGCCGCCGGCAAAACCATCCTCGACCACCTCGACGAAACGTACATTCGGAGTGAAGATCGAGCTGACCCGGGACTCATCGACATGCGCGATCGTCTTCGCGTCCTGAGTAATCTTCTCCATGGTCTGGAAGAAGGCTTGGTTGAACATGTTGCCGCTCTTGTCAACCACCGCAATGAGGATTCGATTGGCCCCACCGAACTGCTTCTCGTAGTCGAGAAACGTCTTCATATAGGCGTTGTTCAGTGGAATCTGTTTCTTGAAGCCGGCATCCACCTGAAGTTGCGAGGCAAAATAACCCATCGTCACGGTTATCAGCGCGAACACGATCAGTACGATGATCCGATTGCCGAATACGATGCGTTCGATCATTCGTTGGAAGGCGTTGGGCTGATTGGGATTGGATGGTGCGGCCACGGGCTTGCCTCCGCTAAACTGGGTTGTTGAAAAAGTCCCACCTGGACTTTTTCGCTTGGTTCGCGCGGGCCAAGCCCACGAACGATTCTGCGCAAATCAACCGCTTTCGCGATTGCCTCGCGTGAAATGCATCCCTGCGACGCGCCAACAACATGCGTTGCTGCATCATGCTTGACTGCATCCGGTCAGTGCGGTTGAAACGTGCTGATACCGTTTTCGCCGGCAATCAACAGTGAACCTTGTTGCGTCGGCAGCACTGCTGCAATAATCCCGGCGGGTTGATCGACATAACTTTTTAGTGGCTCAGTCGCATTGCTGCGCATCAGCACTATGCCGTTCGCACCGACAATGACCACACCGTCGTCAGGTAATGCCGCACCGCCCATCAGACTCAGTTCCGTACCCGTTTCCAGTTTCGTCCAGTGATCACCGAGATCGGTAGATTCATATACGTGGCCGCGCAGGCCAAAGGCGATGATGTGGTCGGCTTCGTATCCGAGTACGCCGAACATCGAACCGTCGTACGGCAGCTTCAGGCGTTTCCACGTGGCGCCGTTGTCGCGCGAGCGAAACGCACTGCCGCGTTCGCCGACGATGAACAGTCCGCCACTGCCGGTGTGGGCTATGGCGTTCAGATGCGGATTGGGTTCCTGTTCAAGCGTCATGTTGCTTTCGTCGAGCACGCCGCTGCTATCGGTTGCCGGTTGACTGTCTGCACTGGTCGAAGCGTCGTCGTTTTCGGGTTTCGCCGGTGCCGCGACAATCATCGTCGTCCAGGTTTTGCCGCCGTCTTGCGTGCGAAGCGCCAGGCTGTAGGCGCCGACGGCGAATCCGTGCGTAGTGTCGGTGAATAGAACATCAAGCAGTGGTGCGCCTTGCCGAGGGTCCTTGGCTGCGTTGCTGCCATGTTTCGGGGGATGCCAGGGATCCTTGCGCTGGATCTGCCAATGTTCGCCAGCATCGTCACTGTGGGCGATTACGCCGGCGTGCCCGACTGCCCAGACCTGATTGTCGACTCCGGCAACGGCCGTAAACGTGGTACGGGTTGGTACCTCGACCTGCTGCCAATCCTGGCCGGCTTTGGACACGAGCACATCGCCGTATGCGCCTACTGCGACGTATTGGTCTGCGCTGCGGACGATATCGAGCAGCAGTTCGTGTGTCGCCAGCGGCATGATCTGCGCTGGCGCGTCGACTGGATCAACCCAAGTGTCGGCTTCGGTATGCTGTGCGAAAGCACACGTCGTACTCAATGCGCATGTCACAAAGACCGCAGTCGCCGATCGGCGAAGTTTGGAAATAGGCATCGCATCTCCCCTCGAATCCACGAGACCCATGCGCAAGGTGTCCGACGATGCGCAACGCCGATCGCCCTGGGGCGATCGGCGCGGGTCTTGTTACAAGTGTGTGCGCATTACTGAATACCGCGCTGACGCAGGGATTGCGGAGAGAACATCTGCGGCGTCAACGGCGCTGAGAAATTGTACGGAGTTTCCTGATTATCCAAACCTTGTACCAGATAGCGCCCAGCTTTCAGGTCGTAGTGTATTTCCAAGGTGGACCAGAACACCGGCACTTCGTAGTAATTCACGCTTGGCGCTTCGGAGTAGCGCCACAGCTTGAGTTGGCTGTCGTAGTGATCGATTGCGAGAATCTGCCAACTGTCCTCGTCCAGATAGTACGTGCGCTTGGGATTGATATGGCGCTGTCCAGGCTTGAGATCGGCCTCGACGACCCAGACGCGGTGCATTTCATAGCGCAGCAAATCCGGATTGATAAAGTGAGGCTGGATGAGATCCTTCACCAGGGTGTCGGCGCTATGAGCTTTGTAGGAATTGTACGGTACGTACATTTCCTTCTTGCCGATCAGCTTCCAGTTGAACTTGTCCAGCGCGCCATTGAACATGTCGGTCATGTCGTTGGTGCGCAGGCCGTCGGACGCGGTTCCAGGATTGTCATAGGCAACGTTTGGAGCGCGCCGAACGCGGCGCTGACCAGGATTGTAGATCCACGCCTGACGCGGTTCCTTTTTCGAATCCAGAGTTTCATGCACGAGCAGTATCTGACCAGCCAGGCGTGGTGGCGATACAACATCTTCCAGAAAGTACAGCAGAATGTTGTGAATATCGGCCAGCGTATTGCCAGGTTTGTAATACAGACCCAAGCCTTCTTCGTGGAAGCGGATCAGGGTATACGCCCCCGATGAAGTGGGAATGGCCTGATTGTTCCAACGCTCGAACGTGACACCCTTGAACTTGAGCTTGTGGTTCCAGATTGCCTCCATGCCGGCCTTGGTCGGGTCCTTGTCCAAGATCGGGAACGGGAAGCCCTCGGCCACGTTGGCCACGCCCTCGCCATCGTCGACCAATTCGCCGGGACCCGCATTCTTGATAGTCATTTCGTAGGTGCGCTGCGGGAACGAAGCACTGCGCCGGGTCGGATAGATGACCATGCGCCAGTCGGGATACTTCTTGAACATCGCGATCTGGCCGGCAGACAATTTGTCGGCGTAATCGGTGTAATTCTTTGCGGTAATGGTAAACAATGGCTTGTCGTTCGGAAACGGATCCGGCTCGTGCATGCCGAGCTTGTAGCCCGCCGGCGGCGTGGTGATGCCCCCGGTCCATTCCGGAATGACGCCATCCTTGCTGCCGGCGCGTTCGGCGCCGACGGGGGTGAGCGGCGTACCGGTGATGCCGAGTTTTGCGACTTCACTGGGTGGTGCCTTGGCCAGTGCGCCGACGGAAAATACCGCGCACGCCACCAGCGTCGCGATTCTTGTGCGATTCAAACTTGCCATCGTCATCACTCCCGTCGATGCTTCTAGAACGAATAGGAAGCGACCAGCGCGACAAAGTCGCGGTCGCTGATAAGGTTGAACTGGCCGGCGCCGAAGGAGTTGGTGTAGCTCAGATCCAACGTCCAGCGATCCAGGTAATTGGCGTTGACGCCTATGGTGAGCGATTTGCGGCCTTCGACGAAATTACCGCCGGGACCGGGCGTTGTGCCATTCACATCCTGATTGAAAGCGACGCGTGGCGACAAGGTAAACGCAGTGCCGAACGCATTGTGATAGTCGGCTCTTGCTGCGACTCGGTAGCCCCATGAGAATGGCGTAGCAAAACCTTGAGTTTGTGTCTCCGGATTGCGCAAATTGCCGCTGGTCACATCCGGGCCGCCGCCGGTATCGGTACCATCGCTGTTGTAGCGCAGTAACGATTGCAACGGCAAATTCCACACTTTGTCGGCACCAACTTCACCAATCAGGATGAGCTGGTCGGCGCGGAACAGGTTTTCGGGCCCGATCACCTTGGTTGCCGTAAACTGCAACTGCGAAATCTTGTTACGCGTGTAGCCTTGAATATAGGCACCCGGAACGTAATTGCCGAGTTGGCTGTTGAAGCGTTCCGCGGGTTGCGGAATAAACGCATTCAGCGGCGACAACCCGGCAAATAGCAGTTCAACCGCATCGATTTGAAATGGTTGATTCGGGCGATAGCTCAACTCACCCTGTAGTGCGATACCGGGGCCGTCGAGCTGCGTGTTGAAGCTGACGCCGTACAAGCGGATATCGCTTGGATACTCGACAAAATATTCTGCGCTGTTGGGAGACTGATTTGTAACGGCTACCCCGCTGATCAGCGGCAGGCGGCTGTGATAGTTGAGGAAATAAAAACCGAACTCGGTCGCATTGAGACCGTCGGCAAGGTAGTGCAAGGCGACGCCGTACTGGCCGTACTCGCTGGGATATTGATCCGGCGCGCGACGCACAGTTTGCGCACATGAATTTGCCAGCAACGCCGCCAGCGGATTGGTGCCTGCATTGAGGATGCTTTGGCCGCCGAATGCGCTGTTGTCGCTTGCCGCACCGCCAAAGCATACGGAGTAGTAGTTTTCCGGATTTCTCACCGGTTGTGGTAGCAAGCCAAACGGTAGCGAGGCGTAGGTACCGCCGAGCGTGGCGAAATCGTTGGTCGAGAAATAACTGCCGGCGGGATCGGGTTTGGTTTGCGCGAATTCGAGCAGATACGCCGCCTCGATCGACAGGTTCTGGGTGAAGCTGAATGATCCGGACAACATGTTGACCGGAAGGTACGCATCCTTCAGCGCCGCGCCAGCAACATGCAATTGCGACACGTCGAAGGGATTGAACGTGTTGATGCCGCCCTGGATGAAAGTGCTCTCGCCCCAATTCAAGACCTGCTTGCCGAAGCGTACGGACGCCTGATGGCCGCCCACGCTGAAATTGTCGTAGAGGAACGAGTCCAGGATACGAAAACGCTTGCCTACCTGCGTCTTTGCCGCAGAGGTTAGTTTGTCGTTGTTCTCGTTGGCGAAATCATAAAAGTAGCTGGCACGCATGAAGGCGCCGAAATTGCGCCCGTAGTCCACATGCAATTCGGTGGTCGCCTTGATCGCGTTGGAGAACGCGCTACCGGAATCGTAATTCAAATCGCCATCGTCGTGGTTCGCCGAAAAAGCGCCTTTGGCCGAGCGTTGCTGTGCATTGGGTTGCAAGCCAATGGTTGGATCGTAGTAGGCCTTGGCGATCTGGTCGGAACTTTGGTCCGAAGCCCTAACCGCCACACCGTAGGAAACCGTGGTGTTGAGCGTGCCGTGCAGCCCATCGGTATCTCCGAATTCAAGCGCGTGCGCCGGGGTGGCGGCAAAGCTGGCCAGCACCAAGGCAATGGCGGCAGCAAGTCCGTGCGGCAACAGCAAGGTGCGCGCAGTTTTGGAGTGATTTCGCGTGGTCATGATGCGTATCCCTTTGGCCGATTACTGCGTGCGAATGACGGATGGGTTGGAGATCAATACGGCTTGGCCGTGCGAAGCGATCATGCTCGCCATCTCGCCCTGCATTTCTGCTGTGACTGCAGGCCCAGTGCTTGGATCAAGCAACGAGCCGTGGGTGCCTTGTGTAAAGCGCACCACGCCGCGGATGCTCGCGGCCTGCGTGGTCTGACTGATGCTGCTCAGTCCTAGCGCCGCAAGCAGCGGCTCGGTCCCGGAACTCGGTGCACCGGGTACGGTGTTGGGAATCACCTGATCGGAAGGATGCGTCGAATCGCCGACAACTTCCTGCGCCAGGATGCTCTTGCCGATGGTGGCGAAGGCAAAATTGATGGAGTCGCCAGAATCCACGACAGTCTGCGCGGCGCCCATGAAGGCATCATAGTTCGGCGTGCCCTGAGTCAAACCTGCAGCAGCGAGACCGGCGTGGATGCTCGGGCCGAAGGCCGGTGAAGCGTCGAGCAAGCGAACAACGCCGCCGCCAGGCACATTCAACACGCCGACGGTCACGTCTGGCTCCATCGCCATGAATGTCGTACCGATAATTGAGCCGAGCGATTGGCCGACGAACTCGATTTGCGAACCATCGAAGTCCGGAATCGAGTTGCCATCGAAACTGATCTGCGGAATTGCTTTCGTCAGTTCCATTAAATCCGAGGTGGCTTGGCGCAAGTTGTCACGCGAGGTCAGCAGGTATGAAAGGTTGATGAAATGCGTGCCGGAGCCGTCGATGACGCCATCCGGGCCGGGTGCCCCGGTAGCGTTGTTGGCAACATCCAGATTGAACGTGCGTTCCTGCGCGCCGTATGCAGCAAACGGTGTATTGCCGATATACAGCGGATTGGTCTTGTCGGTGAGGCCATGCAAGGGTGCATCGATGGCGATCACGGCAAAACCTTGCGCCGCCAGCGTGCCGGCGATCGCGAACATGTCGGTGCGATTGCGCGTAATGCCGTGCTGGAAGATCACAACTGGCCAGCCCGCAGCGGGCTTCGCGTGCCCCGAATTGGCATTCGGCACCGTCATCAGTACCGGAATCAACTGGGTCGAAGTTGCGACCGGGAATGGGTTGGCAAACGTGACATTGGTCGACGCCGGGCTTAGGCCGAAGGCATTGAAGGGGGGGACGTATGCGCCAGGTGCCGCATGCCAGAAGTTGTGCAGTGGCGCGATCGGATCCGCAGCCGAGGGTGCACCGAGGTAATACGGAACAGGAAGCACGCCGATGTAAACATCGGCAACCGGAGGCAAAGCGGGATTAATCTGCGCCAGGGTGAGACCGGTAGGCGCCAGTAGCGCTTGTGGTGCAGGTGTTTGCGCGATGCGACTGCGCACGGCTTGCAGTTCCGGAGTAATGCTCTGCGTCGTCGCGACCCAGGACAAGACGATGCGTTGATCGGTCGCTTGACCATCGAATTGATCGACGGCGTACTCTTGTGATCTCGTCAGTTGCCGCAACGGCTCGAGTGCGCAAGCTTGTGCATCAGGTAGCAGCGGATCGGTCGAATGTCCGTTTACACACAACGGACTTGTGCGCTTGGCCAGGAAATACGTGGTGTCGGGCGTGATGTCGTTGCCATTCGCATCGGTGATGCTCGGGGTCGGCGCCGGATTCAATTGGCCGCCATTGCCCAGCAATACCACCATATACGAGGTCAACTGCCGCAGCGCATGGGTCGGGACGATCGCCAAGGTACGGCCGGTCGTATCGGACGGCGCGAGCACGGCGACGAAATCTTGTGGTGATTTCAATTCGCGCACCACGCTGGTTACGCCCCCACCGGGACCGGTCAAGGTCACCTCAAACATGCGCACGGTGCCGCCTGCGCCGGCGATAATGGTCGATGCCGAAGGCGAGGCGCTGAACGAGGTGCTCCATGGTGAGACTGTGCCGAAGCCGTCCAGTGCGTTCAATGCCACTTGCGGGTCGGAATAATTGGTGGGATCGGCAACCGGAATGTTCAGGGTCAGGTCCGTCGTGCCCGACAACAATAGGTTGGTCGGGAACGGAACCACGCTGTGGGTCGGATCAAATCGCGCGGTGATGATGGCGGTTACCGGCGTTCCGTTGCCATTGTCCGCAGGCCCCGAGCCATTCGAGCGCGAACTATTGCTACCGCCACCACAGGCCGATAACAGCAGGGACAACGACACTGCCAAAAACAAACTCAATCTGGCCTGCATAACGATTTCCTAGTAGTGATTCGGGAAGCCAAGGACGGTTGTATCATAGGCAGTTCAAACGGTCGTTGGCAACGGTTATTTAACGCAATTCCACACGCCTTCAGTTGTTGCGTTGCAACAGCATGATGATGGCTGCCCGGATTGCTTTTATACTTGTATACATACGATCTATTTTTCAGTGGATATCGTTGGGTCGTGCGTGGGCAAAACTTGCTCGGCGCGAAATTTTCTGGGCTCGAAGGCGAAGTCGCGAATTGCCTCAGTGTTGTCGGCAATCAATGGTAGGCGCAGGCGTGCAATCATCGCCACTGAGAAAGAGCCAAAAGACGCGTACTTGGTAGCGAAGCGCACAAGTGGTAGTGGCACAGGAACGGGCAGGACGAAGCCCGGCGTTGTGTGACGCAGGCGCAACATCATTGAGTCGAATCGCAAGCGCTCACCTCCACCCAACGGGTAAATTTTGCCAAAAGTGACCGGCAAGTTCAGCACGGCCGCGCAGGACCGCGCGATATCGGTGGCGTGGATGGGTTGGCGCAGGCCGATCGCGCCAACGGGAATGGGCAGGACGCGCCAGCGGCGCGCAAATCGCGCAATCGGGGCAAGACTGCGGTCGGTTCCTGCGCCATAAATCAGGGTTGGGCGAAACAGTGTGCACGCAATGGAACGCACCGAGCACGCGTTTAGTACCTGCGCTTCGCTCTCACACAGTCGCGCGGACAGCTCACGTTCGCGAGGGTCGATCGAGTGGCGTTTACTTTCCGCGCTCATCGAACTCAATGCGACCACACGCCGCAATGTCCGTATTGGCGTTCGTTGCAACCATTGCGCAAAGCTGTCCAGGGGCCCCAGGCTGATGACGACGTCGGCTTGAGGCCATGCGGCAGTTGTGTCATTCAGGTTGGCGCAAATCCAGTTTTGCGATCCGGTGTGCTGAGTGCGGCTGACGGCATGGACGCAGTGGCCCGCCGGAAGCCTGCGCAGCAAGAAGCTCCCCACCGATCCTGTGGCACCGAATACGATTATTGAATCCATCGTGTCGACATAAAGATGAATGTTGCACTGTCATGGCGCGCCGGTTCCGCGTCAAGACGACGTCTGAAGCGGCGATCCCATCGCATCTTCCTATCGGCACGGTGAGGGGTGTGGGTTGCGTGGGAGGTACCTGTTGACGAGGTGCAATAGGGATGTATAATGCGCGGCTCCGCGGACGAAACGTCCGTGGATTGAAGAGTTCTTTGACAG
>JBDTLA010000110.1:0-7443 GCA_039935035.1 Rudaea sp.
GGAAACCGTCAGTCGCGTGCTCACCCGATTTCGCGAGCAAGGTGTACTGCGCATCGAAGGGCGCTATCTGGAAATTGCCGATGCGACCGAATTGCGTCGTCTGGCCAGCAATGTACTCAACGATTGATCCAGCGGCGATCAACTTGGCAGTCCGAGCCTCGATCCGGAAAAGCTTTGCACGCTATCCGCCAGGTTGGAAGTGCGAAGGTGTCGACTGGAGCATTGGCCCCGCCACCTGAGAAGCTGGCGTCGTTCTGGTAGGATCGGTCGCGCAAGCATCTGCGATTTCGCTTGTACCAACTCAAGGAGAACCGCAATGAATGCACTGTTGGAATCGATGGACGACAATGGCGAACTGTCGCGTTGGTGGTTGCGTGGAATTGGCATCGTCATGGTCATCGGCTTTGCGGTGCTGTTGGCGATCACGTTGCTGGCCTATCGCAACGCGCCGCCGATCCCGGACAAGGTGGTCGACGCCAATGGCGCTGTGCTGTTCACCGCTGCCGACATCGGCGACGGCCAAGCGGTGTTCCTCAAATACGGTTTGATGGATAACGGCTCGATCTGGGGTCATGGTGCCTATCTCGGGCCCGATTATTCGGCCGAAGCATTGCACCGGATGGGCATCGATACTGTTGATGCGCTGGCCATGCAACAGACTGGCAAACCGTTCGCGCAACTCGATGTGATGCAACAAGCCAGCGTGCAGGCGCAGGCTGCCGTAACGCTGAAGCAAAATCGCTATGACGCGGCTACCGACACGCTGACGCTGACCCCGGCCGAAACGCAAGCCTGGCATCAGCAACAAAGCCACTGGACCGATTACTTCAAAGATCCCGCCGGCAATGGTGGGCTCAAGCCAGACCTGATAACCGATCCGACCGAACTACGCCAATTCACCGCCTTCGTCAGTTGGGCGGCGTGGGCCTCGGTGGCCAATCGCCCCGGTGAAAATTATTCGTATACCAACAATTTTCCCTACGATCCAACGGTCGGCAACGTGGCCACGCCTGGCACGCTGTTGTGGAGCGCGCTCAGCTTGCTGGTGCTGCTCGGCGGTATCGGCGGGGTGTTGATGGCGTTCGGCAAGTTCGATTACCTGGGTTGGATCAGTCGTGGACATGAGATTCGCCCGTTCGTCGTGCCGGGCCAATCAACACCCGGCCAACGCTCGTTGGTCAAGTTCTTCGTGATCGTGGCGCTGGTGTTCCTGTTCCAGACCCTGGTGGGTGCCGCGACGGCGCATTACCGCGCCGAGCCGGGCGATTTCTACGGCATTCCGCTGGAAAAAATCTTTCCCAGTAATTTGATGCGCACGTGGCATCTGCAGAGCGCGATCATGTGGATCGCTACATCCTACGTCGCCGCTGCGTTGTACCTCGGCAGCAGCTTGCGCAGCAAGCCTGCGCCCGCCTTATCGATCTGGGCGCACTTGTTGTTTGCTGCCTTTGTCGCCGTGATCGGCGGCAGCCTGCTGGGCGAGTGGGCTGGCATCGCGCAACTGCTGGGCAACTGGTGGTTCTGGCTGGGCAACCAGGGATGGGAATATCTGGAGTTGGGGCGCATCTGGCAGTACCTGCTGGTGATCGGATTGCTGGTTTGGTTTGCGGTGTTGTTCTGGCTGGCGCGCCCGCGCAATGTGGAAAACGTCGAAGCGCGCCCGATCGTGCGCATGTTCTTCGTCGCCGCGCTGGCGATTCCGGTGTTCTACATTCCGGCGTTGTTCTTCGGCGCCAAAACCAACTTCACCGTGGTCGACATGTGGCGCTTCTGGATCATCCATTTGTGGGTAGAAGGATTCTTTGAATTCTTTGCCACAACGGTAGTGGCGCTGACCCTGTACCAACTGGGTCTGGCGCGACGCAACACCGCGCTGCGGGTCATTTATCTGGATGCGATCCTGTATTTTCTCGGTGGCCTGGTCGGCACCGGCCATCACTGGTACTTCACCGGCCAGACCAGTTTCAACATGTCTTTGTCGGCGCTGTTCTCCGTGTTGGAAGTGGTGCCATTGACCCTGTTGACGCTGGATGCCTGGGATTTCGTCAAGACCACGCGCAGCGAAATCGATGCCTCCGGAAAGCCTGTTGTGGTGCCGCACAAATGGACGTTTTATTTCCTCATGGCCGTAGGCTTCTGGAACTTCTTCGGTGCTGGCATGTTCGGCTTCCTGATCAACCTGCCGATCGTCAGCTACTATGAAGTCGGCACCATCCTCACGCCCAACCACGGGCATGCAGCATTGATGGGCGTGTTCGGCATGCTGGCCATCGCGCTGATGGTGTTCGTGTTGCGCCAGACCGCAACGGATCGCGATTGGCCGGGCATCGAGAAATACATCAAGGTCACGTTCTGGGGCACCAATGTCGGCTTGATGATGATGGTGTTGTTCAGCCTGTTCCCGGGCGGCGTGTTGCAGGTGTGGGACGTGGTACAGCATGGCTATTGGCATGCGCGCAGTCTGGATTACACCGGTACCACCGTTGCGCGTACGCTGGAATGGATGCGCCTGCCGGGCGACCTGGTGTTCATCATCTTCGGCGCCATTCCGCTGAGCATCGCCGCGATCAAGGCCTGGCTTGGCGTGCGTGCGCAGGGCCGTACTCTCGCTGCGTCCTGATATGGATCAGTGCGGTAAGCAATGGAACGCCCAATGATGGGCGTTCCAACGACTGAAACATGGTATTTCGCGTGAGCGATTCCCTTCCCGATTTGAAGCTGCTGGCCGCCGCGCCGCATCGACCGCTGTTTCTGGCAGGCAGCATCGCGGTATTGCTCGGCATGACCTGGTGGACACTGCAACTGGCGGCCATCGGTTTTCGCTGGAGCGGCTGGCCGATGCCGCCGATACCACCGGCTTGGGGACATGCGATGGGCCTCCAATACGGCTTGTTCCCGCTGTTCATGTTCGGCTTCCTGATGACCACGTTCCCACGTTGGATGAACGGCCCGTTGGTGCCTGCGTCGCGTTACATCGCGGTGGCTGGCGGCGTGTTTGGCGGCTACGTGCTGTTTCATGTTGGCCTGCTTGGACATCTGGTGTTGTTGGAGATTGGACTGTTGCTGATGCTGGGCGGCTATCTCATTGGCGTGATTACCTTGGGTGGCGTGTTGCGCGCGGCCGCCAATCGCAACCAGCATGGCTGGTCGTGCCTGATCGCGTTCTGCAGCGGCACCTTGGGCTTGATTGCGTTCGTGGCGTGGATGCTGTTCGGCGCGCCCGCGGACTGCGCGGTGCTGGCGGTCAAGCTCGGCACGTTCGGATTCCTGTTGCCGATCTTCTTCACCGTATGCCATCGCATGCTGCCGTTCTTCAGCAACAACGTGGCGGCTGGTTACACCATGCGGCGCCCGCGCTGGAGCCTGCCTGTGGTGTGGGTATTACTGATCGCGCATCTGCTGCTGGACTGGCGCGGGCAATTGCGCTGGTTGTGGATTCCGGACATCGCGCTGGCGCTGGTGTTCGGCTGGCACGCGCTGGCCTGGCAACCGTGGAAGTGCATGCGTCCGAGCATCCTGGCGGTATTGCACCTGGCTTTTGCGTGGCTGCCGGTGGCGTTTGTGTTGTTCTCCATCCAGGACGTTGCCTTCGTGATGGGCAAGGTAATCCTTGGACGTGCGCCGTTACATGTGTTGACCATTGGTTTCTTCGGTTCAATGCTCGTTGCCATGGTCACGCGCGTCACCATGGGTCATTCCGGGCGACCATTGCAATTCGGCAAAGTCGCGTGGCTATGTTTCGTGCTGTTGCAAGGCGTAGTGTTGCTGCGCATTCGTGCCGAACTTGGCGGCGATATGTATTTGTGGCTGGTGATTGCCGGTGCCGGCTGGATACTTGCATTCTCCCCATGGGTGCTGCGTGGTGCATGGCTTTACCTCACGCCGCGGGCGGATGGTCGCCCCGGATGAATGCGGAATAGTTGATCGATTGCTATTCCGATGCAGTTGAAGTGTTTGCGCCCTCGTGCAAAAGTTGATTCAGTGCCGTGCCGGCCAGCGTGCGGTCCAGATAACCAAAGCTACCCATGTCGGCGACTTCACGCGCCGCAGCGACAAGATTGCTCATCGCGCATTTGTATAGCGACGTGCCTAGGCTGATGCGGCGTACGCCAGCGGCTTCGAGTTCGGCGACCGAAAATGATTTGCCAGGCATGCCTGCCATGAAGTTGACCGGCTTTTTTACCGCCGCGCACACCGCACGCACAGCCGCCAAATCGGGCAGGCCGATGGCGAACAGCACATCCGCGCCGGCACGCTCGTAGGCTTGCAGGCGTTGGATCGTGTCGTCCAGATCCGGATTGCCGCAGACGAAATTCTCTGCGCGGGCGGTCAGCGTGAACGGGAAGTCGAGCGCGCGCGCCGCCGCTATGGCCGCCGCGACGCGGGCGACGGCGATGTCGAATGGGTATTGCGGCTGCGCAGGATTGCCGGTCGAATCCTCGATCGAACCACCCACCAGGCCGGCAACGGCTGCCAGCCGGATCGTTTCGGCCACCGTGTCCGGCGCATCGCCGAAACCGTGTTCCAGATCCGCCGACACCGGCAGATCGGTTGCAGTCACGATTTCGCGCGCATGCGTCAGTGCTTCGTCGCGTGATATCTCGCCATCACGACGGCCGAGCACGCCGGCTGCCGCACCACTGGATGTTGCCAGCGCCTGATACCCCAGCGCGGCGAGCACGCGCGCTGATCCGGCATCCCAGGGGTTTGGAATCAGCAACGCCTTCGAATTCTCGTGCAAGGCCCGGAAACGTTTGGCCTTGGTGTGCTGTGAATTGGGCATCTTCTGCGCTCCTGCGATGCTGTCGAGATGCAGATCATACCGCGCGCCGTGCATGCCACCGGTTGAGCGAGGATTACAATCACAGTTTTGTTGGACTACTGAGGTGGATCGCATGAAAACTCGTTTTGAGTATCACATGACAGGCCACGCTGGCATCCAGGCCATGCGTGATATGGAAGTCCATCTGCATGCTTGCGGGCTTGAGGCGTCGTTGTTGGAACTGGTGAAAACGCGTGCCTCGCAGATCAACGGCTGCGCGTATTGCCTGGACATGCACAGCAAGGACGCACGCGCCGCCGGCGAAACCGAGCAACGCCTGTATGTATTGGATGCATGGCGAGAGGCACCGTTCTATAGCGACCGCGAACGCGCGGCGTTGGACTGGACCGAAGCGGTCACGCGGGTTGCCGACACGCACGTTCCGGACGAGGTCTACGAGCACGTCCGCCAGCATTTCGACGAAGCCGAACTCGTCAACCTTACCCTGGCCGTGGTCGCGATCAACGGCTGGAACCGGCTCGCGATCAGTTCACGCATGGAAGCCGGGACCTACAAGTCCACGTTCTGATCCTGAACGGCGACCGTCGCACCGTCGAGCCGGACTCTGTATACCCCTTGAATTTCTTGTGCGTGGGCCTATAGTAGTTGTCGAAACAACCACTATTGATCTGTGCCATGGATGTACTTGCGCGACTCAAGGATTTGGGATTTGGCGACTACGAAGCCAAGGCGTACGCGAGCCTGGTTGCTTCCGGCCAATGCAATGGTTATGCAGTTGCCAAAGATGCAGGCGTGCCGCGGGCTAATGTTTATGGAGTACTGGCGCGTCTGGTCGAGCGTGGTGCCGCGCAGAGATTTGATACACCACACGGCGTGCGCTACGTGGCGATATCGCCAGAGCGGTTGTTGGCGCGGCTGGAGCACGATCATCGCCTGGCGCTGAATGCGGCACAAAAAGCGTTGGCTACCATCGCGCAACCGGACGCGTCTGCGCCGGCGTTCAACCTGCGTGGTCGCGACGAGACGATTGCGCAAGCGGTTGCGGATATCGATAGCGCTAGCAAAACATTATTGGTCGCCATCCAACCGGTCGAGGCGGCGCAACTTGCAGAACCCTTGCGGCGCGCGCGCGAACGTGGCGTGACCATCACTACCTTGTGCCTGGAAGCGTGCGAACACGAGTGCGGCGATTGTCAGGGGCAGATCCATCGAATGCAAAAGCAGCCCAATGGCAGCGCAAGCTGGTTGCTTTTGGTGATCGACCAGCGTCTGGCCTTGCTCGCTCAGTTCGATGCGGCAACGGCCGAAGGAGTGGTTACCGCACGGCATCTGGTCGTCGAATTGACCAGTGCCTATATTCGCCAGAGCCTGATCTTGGCGTTGTTGGCCAGCGAGTTGGGCGAGGGCATTGAGGACCTGCTTTCAACGCAGGCGCTGCAAGCATTGAATCGTTTGTATCCGGACGGGGATTTCCTCGCCCACATTCAGGGACTGGGCGACCTCGCATCTTCGTGATGCGTTGCTCGCCTGATCCATAACCCAAGGAGAAATTGACATGACCAAGACCCACACATTCACCGCGCTGGCAGCTGCTATGGCGCTGACATTCGGCGGCGTCGCTTTGGCCGCTACTCCGGCGGCTTCGACTGCGCCGGCTCATTCCACTTCAATGGCGATGTATGGAAGCGCCACCACCAACTGGTTTGGCGGCCCGATCTACAGCGGCGCGCCTGCACTTGAAGCGACAGCTGCGCTGGTCAAGGCCGGTGGCGGAGCGGAGAACTTTTCGTTTTCCACAGCATTGGTTTCGATGCTGGGCGAAAAGACCGTCAATGGTGAAGTAGCCAAGTTGAACAAGCAGTATGGCGAAAAGAACGTGACCGACTTCATCAACGGCATGACTTACGCCGTCACGGATGGCCTCAAACGCGCCACCGAGCAGGGTGTCAAGTTGCCGGAAGCGCCTGCGGATTTGACCGGTACCAAGCTCGCCAAGGCCCTGGTGAAGGCCGGCACCGCCCCCGACGGTGTGTTCTGGTCCGGCTACCTGTTCGACATGGCGTTGTCACATCCGATCCACATGGCGGTCATGGCCGACATCGACGCCAAGTCCGGCCACGCCGCGGATGAAAACACCCACAAGGTTCTCAATCAGGCGATGTACGACGTGGCCCATGCCTTGGGCATGAAGCACGTCAAGCTTGCGACGCTGCATTAAGTTTGAAAGTCTGCGCCGCAGATCGGGCGAACAATTGGTTCGATCTGCGGCGCCGGGTTGCTGGGTAGAACACGCAAGCGAGGTGCACCATGTTGGCAAACGTCAAGTTGATCAAGAAGGAGACCATTGCAGAAGGCACCATGGCCTTCCATTTCTCCAAACCCGAAGGTTTTGAATTTCGTGCCGGGCAATTTGCAGATTTCAGTCTGATCGATCCGCCGCAGACCGATGCGGAAGGCAATGTTCGCGGATTTTCGCTGGTGCAAGCGCCGTTTGAGCCAGACCTGGTCGCCGCGACGCGGATGCGCGACACGGCTTTCAAGCGCGTATTGAAGGATTTGCCGATCGGCAGCGAAGTAAAGCTCGATGCGCCGTACGGCGACTTCACCCTGCACAAAACGCAGTCCACGCCGGCCGTGTTCATCATCGGCGGTATCGGCGT
>JBDTLA010000111.1:0-43566 GCA_039935035.1 Rudaea sp.
TCGCGCGCCGCAGCAATCACGCCGCGATCGCCGCCGGACTGACGTTTCGACCCTTGCCAGATACGGCGCGCGATACGCTCACCTGGTTCCATACACTGCCAGCCCAGCGACAGTCCCACCTCATGGCGGGCCTCTCAGCGAAACGTGAAGCCGAAGTCCTCAAAGCGTGGCATCTGCGCAAAAAATCTTCGGCGTAACGCCTGATCCGCGTGTAAATACAAGGCGATCATGCTGGTGGCCCAAGAACGACCGTCAATTTGTGGGGGCGCCCATCGTCAACCAGCGCGATCGTATCGGTGTTCGCCAACACCTGCCCATCGAAATCCATCCGCGCCACCCCACGACAAACGCCGTTCGGATTCTCGATGGCAATCTCGTAACGGGTGATGTGTTTTGTGCCGCTATATCGATAGGTCATCGTATACCCAGACCAATCGGCTGGAATGCATGGATCAATTCGCAGCCGTTCACCGTGCTTGTGGAAACCGAGAATGGCTTCGAGACCGGCCCGGTACAGCCATGCGCCTGAACCCGTGTACCAGGTCCAACCGCCGTGGCCGGCGAGGTCGCCGATCGAATACACGTCTGCGCAAGATACGAACGGTTCGACCTTGAAGCCTGCTGCAGTCTCCGCGCTATCGCTGTGCCGGATTGGATTGAACATGTCGAACAATTCCGCGGCGCGGTCGCCGTCGCCCAGTTGCGCCCAGGCGAAAATCGACCACACGGCTCCGTGTGTGTACTGCCCCGCATTCTCGCGCACACCCGGCGGGTAACCCTTGATGTAGCCCGGGTTTTCCTTGCAACGGTCGAATGCCGGCGTGAACAAGCGCGAGAGGCGATGCTTGCGATCCACGAGTAACCGATCCACCGACTCCATTGCCTTCGTTGCATGGACTCGATTATCAACACCATCGGCAATGACACTCCACGATTGAGCAATGGTGTCGATCTTGCACTCGTCGCTGAGCTTGGAACCCAGCGGCGCACCATCGTCGTAATAGCCGCGCCGATACCAGTCGCCATCCCAGGCTTGTTCGAGCGCTACGCGCAGTTTGTCCGCGTAGCAATGCCAGGATTGCGCGCGTTGCGACTGCCCGCGTTTTTCGGCCTGCGGCGCAAGCACCGCGATGGTGCAGATCAACAGCCAGCCCAGCCAGCTGCTTTCACCTTTGCCGCCCGCGCCGACCGCATTCATGCCGTCATTCCAGTCGCCGGTGCCCATGAGCGGCAAGCCATGCGCACCCGTGCTGAGGCTGGAATCCAGCGCCAACGCACAATGCTCGTACACGCTCACCTTTTCAGCAGAGGACGTTGGCTGGAAGAACGCGTCCGTGCTGCCGTCGGGAATCGACTGGCCTTCGAGGAATGCCACGTCGTCGTCGAGCACGGCCGCATCGCCGCTGACATCGACATAGTGCATCACCACGTATGGCAACCAGATGCGGTCGTCGCTGATCTTCGTACGGATGCCCTGGCCTGTCGGCGGCTGCCACCAATGCTGCACATCGCCTTGCCGGAACTGCCGGCCGGCCGCACGCAGCACATGTTCGCGCGCCAGATCAGGACGACTCACGCACAGCGCCATTACGTCCTGCAATTGGTCGCGAAAACCGTAGGCGCCGCTGGCTTGATAATAGGCCGTGCGCGCCCACAGCCGACAACTGGCAACCTGATACAGCAACCAGTCGTTGAGCATCAGGTCCAACGCGCGATCGGGCGTGTGCACTTGCACCGTATCGAGCATGCCGTCCCAGGTTTCACCAATTTCCCGCAATACCGCATCGAAGTCGATGGTGCGATATTTGACGATGAGTGCTTGTGCATCGGCATCGGATGCCGCATCGCCGAGCATCCAGCGCAATTCAATTTGCGTATTCGCGGGCAATTCGATTTCGGTTTGCAGTGCACCACATGGATCAAGCCCCGCGCCGAAGCGCCCATCCAATGGAGCTACCGTGCGCAACATTGTCGGATCCGCAACCGAGCCGAGTGCGTCAAGCAACGATCCGCGGTCACCGCTGCACGATTGCTGATCGCCACCCAGATCGATGAACGCCACGCGCTCGCCAAAGTCCGCCCGCCAGCGGTTGCGCGCGAATACCGCACCGGTTTGTTCATCGCGTGCCGTGATGACGAATGGCGCTGGCGTCGTTCCATTCGCGCCCAGCGCCCATTCCACATAGCCGGTGATTGATAGCCGCCGCGTGCGCGCAGATCGATTGCCAAGACGCAACCGCGCAAGCTTGAGGGTGTCGCTAATCGGCACGCATTGGGTGAGCTCAAGCGCAATACCATGCGCGTTGCTGGTGAATCGACTCCAACCTTTGCCGTGTGTTGTCGCATAGGTAGCCTCGGATACACGAATCGGCAGCGCGGTGGCGCTCCATAACACACCATCGTCGTGATCGCGCAGATACAGGATCTCGTGCGGAGTGTCGCTTACCGGATCATTTGGCCACGGAGTAAGTGGATTCTGCTGGCTGTTGATCGACCACGCGTAACCTCCGCCCTCGGCCGAGACGAGAAAGCCGAATGCAGGATTCGCAATCACGTTTACCCATGGTTGTGGCGTACAGCGGTCTTCGCTCAACACCATGCGATACGCACGACCATTGTCGACGAACCCGCCAAAGCCATTGGCAAACTCCATAGACTTGTCGCCGTCATCCGCTTCGCCGAATTTTCCGATTGGCGTGTTCGCGCACAGCGCACCTGGCGTTGTCGTCGCGACGTCGACTGGCGATTGTTCGTGCCCGCTGCGCACGTCACCGCCAAGAATCAAACGCGCCACACACATCAAACCATCGCGCACGTCATCGCCGATCGCATCCTCGCGCAGAGCAAACACCGAGGCGCCGGGAAGCTTGTCGTCGGCTTCCAAACGTTTCTTCTGCGCATCGATCCGACTGCTCAACGTTTTTTGCAACGCGTCCGATATTGCGGCGCTCAGCACAACCACATCGACGCCCACGCGCTGCTGTTGCCACAAACATTGTGCGCGGAACACGTCGTCGACGCTGGCTAGATCGCCATCGCCGGCAACGATTTGCAACACGATGGGCCGATCACCGGAGATGCTTGCGCCCCACAGCACCGGCGCGCCGCCGTGTCCACGCGCTATCGCGGTAGGCGCGGCGCGTTGCGAAAGGTCGCTGACGACGATCGCATCCAGCCAGACTGCGTACTGCGTTGCCTGATTCATATCGATATTCAATTTTTGCTGGCGCAACTTTGCTTGACGGATTGCGCCATCGAACAGGTTTTTTGCGTCGGCTGCTGTCTTGAATTGCGTGCTCAATGCCACTACGCCATCACACGTATCGGCGATACCGATCCACAGGTGAATGACAACCGATGCGTTGGCCGGAATCTCGATGTAGCGACGCAGGCTGAACACCGGATCGAGCACGCACCCGCTGCTGTTGGCAAGCTTTGCACCCGGGTTCATAGCCTGCGCCGTGCGCAACGTATGCCCGCGACCGAGAAAGCACGCGCGATCGGTTTCGTACTCGCACGGAGCATCCGGCGCACCGACTACGTGCAGTGCCTGCGCGGCCCAGATTGTCGCCTCGTCATTGTCTCGCTTGCGCCGCGTGGCCAGCAAGATTTGCTGCGCGTCATCCCATTGCGTCTGCACGAACATCTTGGAAAAAGCGGGGTGAGCATTGTCTGGGCCGACCGGCCCGAGGACCAGTTCAGCGTAACTGGTGATTGATATTCTGCGCGGCCGATCACCGTCGTTACGCAACGTCAGGCGGCGCAACTCCACATCTGAATCGGCAGCCAGCGCCACTTCAAGCGTACTGTGCAAACTGGAAAAATCGCGCTCAAAGCGCGCAATACCGTCATTGAATGTTGCGCGATCATCGTCTTGAACCGCGCCATATGGTTGCGCGGTCGGCGACCAGCAATGGCCATCGTCTTCGTCGCGCAGCAATAAATAGCTGCCCCAGCCGTCAACAGTCGGGGCTTCGCGCCAGCGCGTGACAGCATAATTGCGCCATCGGCTGAAACCGGAACCCGCTGCGCTGAGCATCACGTTGTAGCTGTCGTTGGCAAGCACGCAGTGCCTGGCACCATCAAATGACACGGACGATAATTCTGGCATGGGACATTCCTGTCGGATGGAAAAATTTGCTCCTTGCGTGCGCAACCGGGTAGGCGCACACGGCCGACGCAATCACATCGATTTGAACTGCGCAGTATGATGATAGTCTGAAGCAACTGGCTCGATAACAGACAGCATTGGCGCGCATGCGTTCCATACTCGTATTGGCATCATGACTACCGACGCATTTCTCACCCATCTGCAAACCAGGGCTTTCGCCTATTTTCAATTCGAGGCCAATCCAGCCAACGGACTGGTCGCGGACAAATCCGCGAAGGTCTGGCCCGCCAGCATCGCTGCAACCGGATTGGCGCTGACCGCCTACCCAGTGGCGGTCGAACGGGGTTTGATGACACGCGCGGACGCGCAGGCCCGCACCTTGGCGACACTGCGCTTCTTTCGCGAAAGCGAGCAAAGCACGTCCCCGGACGCCAGCGGCTATCGCGGTTTCTACTATCACTTCCTCGACATGCGCACTGGCAAGCGCGCGTGGCAGTGCGAACTTTCCAGCGTCGATAGCGCGTTGTTGTTCGCCGGCATGCTCACCGCCGCGGCGTATTTCAACGGCGATTCGGCGCAAGAACGCGAGATCGTGGAACTCGCGGACATGCTCTACCGGCGCGCAGACTGGGCCTGGCTTCAGGGCCGGGACGGCACGATTCGCCATGGCTGGCATCCTGAAAGCGGATTCATTGCGCACAGTTGGCAAGGCTACGACGAGGGCCTGCTGCTGTATGCGTTGGCCCTGGGTTCGCCAACGCATCCGCTGCCTGCGCAAGCCTATTCAGCATGGACATCCACGTACGAATGGAAGCATTGCTACAACATCGAATACCTGTATTGCGGACCGCTGTTCACGCATCAGTTGTCGCACGTCTGGATCGACTTTCACGGCATTGCCGACGCGTTCATGCGCGACAAGAATATCGATTATTTCGAGAACAGTCGTCGCGCCAGCCTCATTCAACAACGCTATGCGATTGACAATCCGCTTGGATACAAGAACTACGCAGCGCAATGTTGGGGCATCACCGCCAGCGACGGCCCTGGACCGGCCAGCAAGAAGATCGACGGAATCCAGCGCGAGTTCTACGGCTACGAAGGTCGCGGCGCACCGTATGGCATCGACGACGGCACGGTATCACCCTGGGCGGTCGTAGCATCACTGCCGTTTGCTCCGGAAATTGTGCTGCCAACATTGCATCACTTCGTCCACGTATTGCATCTGCACGATGACAACCCGTATGGATTCAAGGCGAGCTTCAACAAGACCTGGGTCGACGAATCCGGGAAGTCCGGTTGGATTTCACCGTACTTTTTTGGCATCAACATCGGCCCGAACATTGCGATGATTGAAAATCACCGTAGCAGCATGCTGTGGAAATTGATGCGCGATTGTCGCTATATCGTCGCCGGGCTGCGCCGTGCGGGTTTCACGGGCGGTTGGCTGGATCAGCCCACAGCACCGCATGATCTTTGATGCGCCCGGTGGTATTTGAAGGAAGTGCAAGGCTTTATCCCGAATGACAGAAAGTTTCGCCCCCCCCTGCGCAGCGGCGGAAGCTATCCGCAGGACTGATGGGGCGCTCTTTCTATGCAAGCCGGATCAAGAGCTCCCCCTTCCGCCTTCGGCACCTTCCCCCGCTCGCGGGGGAAGGAAAGTAGAAATGAACCCCCGCTCGCGGGGGAAGGAAAGTAGAAATGAGCCCCGCTCACGGGGGAAGGAAAGTAGAAATGAGCCCCGCTCGCGGGGGAACGAAAATAGAAATGCCCCCGCTTGCGGAGGAAGATGCCCGAAGGGCGGATGAGCGTGGTGTTTCAGATTGCGAGGCAGCGTTAATCGCCGCCCTCACCCGATGCGCTTCGCGTTTCGACCCCGGATCAAGTCCGGGGCATTCTCTCTCCCGCCAGCAGGAGAGGTGAATAGACAAGCTTCGGCGTTAATCAAGTCGCCAGCAGCTTCCTTGCCTGCGCGCATACATTGTCGACACTGAACCCGTATTCGTGCATTACCTTGTCGCCCGGCGCGGACGCGCCGAAATGATCCACCCCGATCACGGCGCCCGCGTCGCCCACATAACGGTGCCAACCTTGCGGGCTGCCGGCTTCAACAGCCAGGCGCGCACGCACGCCCGGCAACAACACCGAATCGCGATACGCTTTGGATTCCGCGTCGAACAAGTCCCAGCTCGGCATCGATACGCAGCGCACGCGAATGCCTTCGCTGGACAACTTCACCGCGGCCGCGATGATTAATCCGACTTCCGAACCGCTGGCGATCAGGATCAACTGCGCCTTGCCATCAGGCGTATCGCTCAGCACATACGCGCCGTGGCGCAATCCGTCGGCGGCGGCGAAGCGCTTGCGATCCAGCGTCGGCATCGCCTGGCGACTCAACGCCAGCGCTACCGGACGCGCGCGCATCTCCAGTGCAACCTGCCACGCCACGGCGGTTTCGTTGGCGTCGCCGGGCCGGATCACGCACACATTCGGAATCGCGCGCAGGTTGGCCAGTTGTTCCACCGGCTCATGGGTCGGGCCATCTTCGCCGACCGCAATGCTGTCGTGGGTGAATACCAATACCACATGCAATCGCGAAAGTGCCGCCAGTCGCAACGACGGACGCAGGTAATCCGAGAAGATCAGGAACGTGGCGACAAATGGAATGAACCCACCGTGTGCGGCGAGCCCGTTGGCGATTCCCGTCATTGCATGCTCGCGCACGCCGAAATGCACATTGCGCCCGGCGTAACTCCATCCGCCGCCATCCGAACCTTGTTCGTCTTCGCTTGCATCGGGCCTCGGATTGAAATCGCCCAATCCCTTGAGCGCGGTTTTCGTCGAGGGGTCCAGATCCGCCGAGCCACCGACAATGGCCGGCAAATGCGGGGCGATCGCGTTGAGGACCTTGCCACCGGCTTCGCGGGTTGCCATACCCTTGGCATCGACAGGAAAAACGGGAATATCCGCGTCCCATCCTTTCGGGAATTCACCACGCAGGCGCATCTGCAATTGCTTCGCCAAATCCGGATGTGCATCAGCGTAGGCATCCTGGCGTTTGTTCCATTTCGTTTCGACATCGGCGCCGCGAGACATCGCCGCACGGAAATGCTTGGCCACCGCATCCGTGACCAGAAATTGCGGTTCGAGCGGCCAACCTAGATTGCGTTTGGTTGTATTGACGTCTTCGACGCCAAGCGGCGAACCATGCGCCTTGTACGAATCCTGCTCCGGAGATCCGTAACCGATGTGCGTGCGCACCAGGATCAGCGACGGCCGCGTCGTGTCATCACGCGCCTCGCGCAATGCGGCGTCGATGGCCGACAAATCGTTGCCGTCATCCACATGGATCGTCTGCCAGCCGAATGCCTCAAAGCGTTTGGCGCGATCTTCGCTGAAGGTTATGTCGGTGCCGGCGGAGAGAGTCACGTAATTGTCGTCGTACAGACAAATCAGTTTGCCGAGTTTCAGATGTCCGGCCAGGGACGCGGCTTCGCTGGAAATACCTTCCATCAGGTCGCCGTCGCTCACGATCGCCCAGGTGTGATGATCGACGATGCTGTGTTCGCCACGGTTGTAACACGCCGCCAGATGCGCCTCGGCGATCGCCATGCCTACGGCGTTCGCCAGGCCCTGGCCGAGCGGACCGGTCGTGACTTCCACACCCTGGGTGTGGTTGCGCTCCGGATGCCCGGGCGTCTTGCTGCCCCACTGACGAAACTGCTTGATGTCGTCGAGCGAAACATCGTAGCCGCTCATGTGCAGCAGGCTGTAAAGCAAAGCCGAGCCATGGCCTGCCGAAAGCACGAAGCGATCGCGATCCGGCCACGCCGGGTTGGCGGGATTGCATTTCAGATAGCGCGTCCATAGCACATACGTCATTGGCGCAGCGCCCAGCGGCAATCCGGGATGCCCGCTGTCGGCTTTCTGCACCATGTCTACCGAAAGAAAGCGCAGGGTGTCGATACATTTCTGGTCGAGTTCATTGAACATGACAATCTCCTATTTCATGGCGTACGTAGCACCAGGCGCGACGTGCGATTGACGCATCAGCTTCGCTTCCTCCGCACCGCGGGGGAAGCTGTCCGCAGGACTGATGGGGGCGCTTTTGCTGTTCAAGCAGGATCAAGAGCGCCCCCTTCCGCCTTCGGCACCTTCCCCCGCTCGCGGGGGAAGGGAAGAACATGAGCCCCGCTCGCGGGGGAAGGGAAAAAATGTGACTCCGCTCACGGGGAAGAAGAAAAGACATGAACCTCGGTCGTGGAGGAAGGAATAAAACAAATTGGGTTCGGTCGAGCTGATCTGTATGGCGCAGTTGACAATTCAGCGCCATTCCAACCGGCAAATTCTTTCAGTCATCGCCAAGAGCGCTGTCGACAATTTTCTGGGCCTGCGCAAGAATGGATTTCAAATGGGCTTCGTCCTTGAAGCTTTCCGCGTAAATCTTGTAGATGGCCTCAGTGCCGGATGGCCGCGCTGCGAACCAACCGTTTGCGGTGACAGCCTTGATGCCGCCAATTGCCGCTTGGTTTCCCGGAGCCTTGTCGATGACCTGCTCGATCTTTTCGCCAGCTAGTTGATCGGTTTTGAGTTGATCCGGCGAGAGTTCTGAAAGCTTCGCCTTTTGCTCGGGCGTCGCGGCGGCTTCGACGCGATCCGAATACGGCCTGCCGAGTTCGGCGCACAGTTTTTCGAAACGTTTGCCCGGGTCTGCGCCTTTGCGCGCGGTGATCTCCGCCGACAACAATGCCGGCACCAGTCCATCCTTGTCGGTCGTCCACACGCTGCCATCGCGTCGCAACAGTGAGGCACCCGCACTTTCCTCGCAGCCGAATCCCAGCGAACCGTCGAACAGGCCTTGCGAAAACCACTTGAATCCGACCGGCACTTCGTAAAGTTTCCGACCCAGGCGATCGACCACACGATCAATGAGCGCCGTGGTGACCACGGTCTTGCCGACGGCGGCCTTTTCGCTCCAGTTCGGCCGATGGCGAAACAGGTAATCGATCAACACCGACAAATAATGATTGGGTTCCATCAAACCTGCGCTGCGCGTGACGATGCCATGGCGATCGTGGTCGGTGTCGCAAGCAAACGCGACATCGTATTTGTCCTTCAGTCCGATCAGGCGTTGCATCGCATATTTCGATGACGGGTCCATGCGGATCTTGCCGTCCCAGTCCAGCGTCATGAAGGCGAATTGCGGATCGACTTCTTCGCTGACGACGGTCAAATCAAGCTTGTAATGCGCGGCAATCGGCGCCCAGTAATGCACGCCTGCACCGCCGAGCGGATCGACGCCCATTTTCACGCCTGCGCTTCGAATCACGTCAAAGTCGATCACGTTGGCGAGGTCAGCAACGTAAGTATTCAGATAATCGTGTTCGCGCACCAGATCGGATTTGCGCGCTTGTTCAATCAGCACTCGCTTGACGCCATTGAGATTGCTTTCAAGCAAGGCATTCGCGCGCTTTTGCACCCAGCCGGTAATGTCGGTATCAGCCGGCCCGCCGTTGGGCGGGTTGTATTTGAATCCGCCGTTGTCCGGCGGGTTGTGCGATGGCGTGATCACGATGCCGTCGGCCAGGCCGCGCTCACGACCTTTGTTGTGGACGAGGATCGCGTGCGAAATGGTTGGCGTCGGGGTGAACTCACCGCCGCGCGAAATCATCGTCTGCACGTCGTTGGCGACGAGCACTTCCAGTGCGTTGTCGAAGGCCGGCTTCGACAACGCATGCGTGTCGAAACCGACGAACAGCGGGCCATCGATGCCTTTGCCCTTGCGGTATTCGCAGATCGCCTGGGTGATCGCGAGGATATGCGCCTCGTTGAAACTGCGATCAAACGAACTGCCGCGATGCCCGGAAGTGCCGAACGCCACGCGCTGTGCGGGTACGGAGGGATCGGGCTTCAAATCCGTGTATGCGGCGAGGAGTTTGGCAACATCAACGAGACTGGACTTCGGCGCCGGCTTGCCGGCATTGGGGTCGATCTTCTGTGTCATTGGGCTTTCCTGGTTTCACGATCGCGGCGCGGGCGAGAGCAGTAACATGCGCTATCGATCAGGCAGCGCGCGCAAATCCACCCGCCTGATCCTTGCAGCTTTAAGCGATGCAACGTCGGCGGCACGGTGTTGTGACAAAAGCTGGCGCGAATCGTTCGATCATGCGCTGCCCCCTGGCGTCGGCAGAAAATCCGCGCGGGTGCAATTGCGCAAATCGCCGATACATGCAACGACGCGATCCGGCGCAGGATCAACCTGTTGCTGCGCCGAGTCGCTCGCATAATGTCCCTGGCGCACGAATACCGTGGTCAAACCCTCGCCCAGCTGGCGCTTCATGTCGGCCAGCAATTGCGGTTTGTCGTCGACCATCACGTAGTGGTTTGCCGGGCAGTGCCGCTGAATCGCAACAAGCCGCTGCTGTTTGTGCAAATAGATCAGCACGCGCCCGTCGAGCGCCTGCCATAAACCGGAACGTCGAATCTTGCGTGGCTGAAATACGATGTCGCCATCGGATACGATTGTGACGCTGCCAAGCGTGCGCAGGTGTGCCATTGTTTCCAACGCATGCGGATACAGGCGATGTGCGAAGGGATACTCCAGCATGAATTGTCCGACATGCAACAACTCGGGATTATCCTCGGCGCCCTGACGAAATTGCTGTAGCGCGCCAAGATAGTCCGCGTAACCGGTTTCGTCACGCAGTTGTTCGTAGATTTTCCGGTAGCGGTCACGTTCACTCTCACCGAACGCATTGCGCAGATGCGCGTCCAGATCCGCGCCGAAGCGATCATTGTCGAGTAGGGTGTTGTCGACGTCGAGCAGGAACGCGACGGCTTGCGCGTTTGTGCCGTTGGCGACCGTGGATGCATGGGCCAAACTGCCAACCTCCGATCTTGAAATCAGCGCAGACATCACTTGCCCAGTCCTTGCCATGCCCTTTCGTCGTGCCTCAACGTCGCTTCGACAACAAGCGGCATGCGCTCGACCATGCGCGACTGGCTCGAGCCCACGCAATCTCCTGAGGCAACGGCAGGCGAACGCATTCCTGTGGCCGGGCATAAACGCGCAATACCTGCGCGGTAGTCTCGAGCTGTTGTCGCGCAGAGATTTCCGGTGGGATTCGAGCGTAAAAATTGTTCATTGTTTCCTCCTTGAATGGCATTCGCAGGCGCATGGGGGCAGTTACGCATGGCACCCCGAACCTGCCTTTGCCATGAAGGGCATCGCAAGCTGCGTGCCAATGGGAAATGCCGAAAAATCCTCGTTCCCATGCGAAATTGCGCCCCCCACAAATTGCGCAATGAACGGTTGCGCTCCTCAGGACTCGCAAATTGCATGATGCGCTGCCCGGTCATGAGCCCGCAATTTCCACGATCACACGATGCTCGACCCCGTCGTCGACCAGCTTGAGCATGCGTTCGGACTGTAACGTTGCATCGACCCAGATCCGCATATCGACTGCGGCGGTATCGGATTGGCGCAGTTCGATGGTGTAAAGCGTTTCACCGTAACGATAGTCGATCTGAACAGATGGCCATTGCGCCGGCAGGCACGGCAGGAATTCCAGATGCCCGGCGTGCAAACGCAATCCAAGGATCGACTCCAGGATCAATCGATACAGCCAGCCCGCCGACCCGGTGTACCAGGTCCAGCCGCCACGACCTATATGCGGCGCCACCGCGTAGATATCCGCCGCGACCACGTAAGGCTCGGTTTTGTATACATTGATCTTTTGCACCGAATCGCCGTGGCGCAGCGGGTTGATCATGTTCAGCAACTCGTTGGCGCGAGCCGCATCGCCCTGCTTGGCGAAGGCCATTGCCGCCCAAACCGCCGCATGCGTGTACTGGCCACCATTCTCGCGCACGCCGGGAACGTAACCCTTGATGTAGCCGGGGTCCATCGGTGCAACGTCGAACGGCGGCTCGAGCAACTGCACCAAGGCGTGATCGCGGCGCACCAGGTGCTGGTCCAGCGCAGCCATCGCCCGCGCGCTGCGTTGCGGATCGCCTGCACCCGACAAAACCGACCAGCTTTGCGCGATGGAATCGATGCGACACTCGGTGTTGTCAGCAGTTCCAAGCGCCTGGCCATCATCGAAATACGCGCGCCGATACCATTGTCCGTCCCAGGCATTGGCTTCGATGTTCCCGCGTAGTTGCTGTGCATTGTTGCGGCACTGTTCGGCGAATGCCGCATCGCCAACTCGGTCCGCCACTTCGGAAAAGCGCGTAAGCACGTCGAACAGGAAGAAGGCGAGCCACACGCTCTCGCCCTTGCCATGGATACCGACATTGTTCATGCCGTCGTTCCAGTCGCCCGAGCCCATCAACGGCAAACCGCGCGCGCCGAAGCGCAATCCGTGCGTGATCGCGCGTTGGCAGTGTTCGTACAGGCTTGCCGCCTCGCCGGAGGTCGACGGCAAGTCGTACCAGGATTCCTCGTTTTCGTTGAGCACGCGGCCTTCCAGGAATTCGCTGCGTTGCTCAAGCACCGCCAGATCGCCGCTAGCATCGATATAGCGTGCAACCGCCAGTGGCAGCCACAGGTAGTCGTCGGAACAACGTGTGCGCACGCCGCGCCCTGCGGGTGGGTGCCACCAATGCTGTACATCGCCCTGCCGGAATTGCCGCGAAGCGCACAACAATACTTGGGCACGCAACATCTGCGGCGCGCAATGCACCAGGGCCATCGCATCCTGCAATTGATCACGAAAGCCCCAGGCGCCACCGGATTGCGAATAGCCGCTGCGCGCCCAAATGCGCGACGCGATGGTTTGATACAACAACCAGCCATTGGCGAGGATATCCAGGGCCGGGTCCGGGGTGCGCATCTGCACGCTGCCAAGCGTTCGCTGCCAGTGTGCGTGGATCGCATCCAGCACATCGCGTGCGGTACCGGATTTGCGGCAATGCAGAACCAGGTTGCTGGCCTCGTGCGCATCGCGCGCCGCGCCGATGCGGAAAATCAATTCGCGCGACTTGCCGGCCCCAAGCTCGAATGGAATCTGGATCGCCGCGCACGGGTCCATGCCCGCGCCAACCCTGCCCGACAAGCGGGTACGTTGTAGCGCCGCCGGGTTGCGTAATTGGCCGTTGCGACCGATGAACTCGGTGCGGTCGCCGCTAATCGTGCGGGTCGGGTCGTCGATGTCGAAAAACGCCACATTTCCGGAAAACTCCGCATTGAATGCATTGCGTGCGAACAACGCGCCGCTGTCCGGATCGATTTCGCCGACCACGTGCATGCCAGTCTTGCCACGCAGATCGCCAAGCACCCATTCAACATAACCCGTGGCCGACAGGCGCCGCACCACCGATGACAGATTGCGCACCCGCAGCACACAAAACTTCACGGCCATGTCGAGTGCGACATATACCCACAATTCGCTGTAGATGCCATTTTCGACGTGTTCAAACACGCTGTAGCCAAAACCGTGTCGTACCCGATATGGCGTGGTACCGCAAGCCGGTGCAGGTTGCGGCGACCAAAACTGCCCGGTCTCCTCGTCACGCAAATAAAACGCCTCGCCGGTCGGATCGCTCACCGGATCGTCATGCCAGGGCGTGAGCCGGAACTCGTGCGCGTTTTCCGACCACGTGTAAGCCGAACCGCGCTCGGAAACCACCGTACCGAATTGCGGATTGGCCAGGATGTTGACCCACGGCAACGGCGTGGGTCGATCGGAATGAACGCTGATGACGTATTCGCTGCCATCGGCGCTGAACCCGCCGAAGCCGTTGAACAATTGGGTTTGCGCATGCACTGCGGCGCTGCCATGTTCGGCATCGACGGATTCGCTATTGGGCGTATCGCTGCGACTGGCAGCAAAACGCGGCATCGAAACCTCGATCTGCTCGCGTCGCTTGACCTGTTCAAGCAACGTTCCGCGATCGTCATCCACAATCACGCGCGCAACCGCCATGAGCAGGCCCCGGTCTTCCGGTGAAATCTGGTCGGCCTGGCGCACGAAGATTCCACCGGGGCGATCCATGATGTTCGCCTCGATGCCAGCCGAGATCAGGCCCATGATTTCATCATGCAGCACCTGGCGGTAGCCGCCGCGATCGTCGTTCCAGATGACCAGGTCCACGGCCAGCCCCTTCATGCGCCAGTACGCGTGGGCACGCACGAGTTGTCGCGCCAGGTCGAGGTTGTCGGCGTTGCGGATCTTCAACAACACGATTGGCAGATCCCCGGAAATCGCGTAGCTCCAAAGTCCGGGTTGATTGCATCGATTGGCCGCAATGATGCGCGCGTCTGCGCGCAGGGCCGAATCCGCATAGAGAATCCGTCCGGCGAGCCGTCCGAACAACTGGGCATCGGCCTCGCTGACGTTGATCTGACTCAAGGCGACCTGGCTGTGCGTCCAGGCCAGGTCGAACACACGATCCGACAACGCCTTGTCCTGATACTTGTCGATCAGTCCAAGGCAAGCGGCTTCGTCCTCGGCGACACCAGTTACGATATCCAGGGTAAGGGTTTGATCCGGTTCAAGCACCACGCGTTGGCGAATCGCCACGCAAGGGTCGAGCACCGAGCCATGGGCGCCGGACAACTGTGCCGATTCGTCCAGTGCTGCCGGTGCGACCAGGGTGCGGCCACGGCCAATGAACGCTGCACGATCGGTTTCGAATGTCGTCTGGGCGCTGCTTTTGCCGCCGCGCAATTTCATCAAGTGAAACATCCACGGCGGCCGCTCTTCGGCCGAACGCGGCCGCCGCGAGCAAATGATCGCGTCGCTGCGTTCCAGAATCCGCGTCTGCACGAACAAATTATTGAAGCCGCGCTGTCCGGCATCGGCGGCCGGCGTAACAAGTACCACTTCGGCGTAGCTGGTCAATTCAATGGTATGCCGCGTGCGCGAGCGATTGATCAGGCGCACACGCCGCAACTCGACATCGTGTTCCGGCGATACCGCTATGTCGGTATGCGTATCGATCAGGTTGTCGCGGCGGCGGTATTCGACGCGCGATTCGGCGAACGTGGCTTCGTACGCATCCGCCGCTGCCAGCGTGGGCTGATGTGCAATCGACCAAACACGCGCACTGCTCACGTCGCGCACGTAGCAAAACGCTCCCCAGTTGTCACATGTCGGGTCCTCGCGCCAGCGCGTGATGGCCAGATCCTTCCAGCGGCTGAAACCGCCGCCGGAGTTGGTCAACATCACGTGGTAACGGCCGTTGGACAACAACTGTACGCCGAGGTTGGGTGTGTCGGCGCGAGTGAAAACACGGATCGGCATTTCGGCCGATTCCGTGGCCGGACGCACATCGACCATCTCGGTGTGCGCCGTCGGATTTGCATCAACTTTCGGAATGCGCTCCTGCAACAAATGCAACGCGGATTGAAACAGGGGAACGGATACAAATCGTTTCTGCATCGGCGCATCCAGCAGGATATGCGCGAATGCCAGCAGGCTCATGCCCTGATGATGGGCCATGAACGAAGCCACCGGCGCTCGCGTTTCGCCTCGACGCAGGCGCGATGGCGTGTAATCGACGGCCTCATAGAACCCAAAGCGCCCGAGCATGCCTTGCGTGGCCAGCCGTTGCAGGTTCGCGCACGCACTGGCCGGATCGACCATTAACGCCAGTGCGCTGGCATATGGCGCGATCACCAGGTCCTCGGCCAAGCCACGCTTCAGGCCCAGGCCCGGCACTCCGAACGCGCGATACTGATAGTTGAGCGCCGCGTCGACCGCGTTGTATCCCGACTCGGAAATCCCCCATGGCACACCGCGTTCGGTCGCATACGCAATCTGCCGGGCGACGGCAACGTTGCAGCTGCGATCCAGCAGGCTGTTGCGATACGACGGCATCACCAGCAGCGGCATCAGGTATTCGAACATCGAGCCGCTCCACGAATACAAGGCCGCGCCAGAGGGCGTTTGCGCTAGTAGTCGACCCAGCGTGTACCAGTGTTCCTGTGGGGTCTGGTCTTGGGCGATCGCCAGATAGCTAGCCAGGCGCGCTTCGGAGGCGAGCAAGTCGTAATAGCTTTGATCCATGCGCCGATCGCTGGCGTCGTAGCCGATCGAAAACAACCGACGCGCCGGATCGTAGAGGAATCCAAAATCCATTTGCGCCAGTTCGCATGCGTGCAATCCGGTGGAATGCAAGTCGGCAATGCGCGCATTGGCCGCAGCCGCACCATCGGCGGCAGCCTGCGTGAACGCTTCGATCCATTCGCGTTCAATCGCGGTGGGCTGGGCCAGCGTGCGCAATTTCGTGCCCACGAGTTGCATCGCCACGCTGGCGCCATGGAGCACGGGGACGCCAATTGCCGCAGCAATGTCGGCAATGCGTTGCGAAGGCGCTGACACTGACGCTGCAAGCCAGGGCAACACGCTACGCAAATCCGCCTGCGCGTCGCGGCATTGATCCTGCAATGCATGGGCCCAACGCTGCACCTGACTGTCGTCAATGGATTGCGCCCATACCAGGATTTCAGCGGCCGTGTCGCCAAGCGCGACCAGCGCAGAATCCAGACTGATCGCGGCCGGTGGCGATTCGCTCATTACTTCATCGAGATTTCGCTCAAATCGATCCAGTGCCGAGTCAGCACCTGCGCCGGCAACCTCGCGCAAGATGTTGAGCGCATCGCGCAATCCGCTGAACACCTGCGTCCCGAGAACCGGCTGGCGTTCCATTTGCAATAGACCCGCGTGCAACGTGAGCAGGTGCGCGCCAAGATTGCCACTGTCGACCGTGGAAATGTAGAGCGGATACAACGGCGCCAGCGTACTCGTGTCGTACCAGTTGTAGAAATGACCGCGTTCGCGCGGCAGTGTTTGCATGGTCGCGAGCAGATTGCGGCTGCGCTCGACCAGGGTTGCCGTGCCGATGTAACCAAGATCGTGGGCACTCAAGTTTGCCAACAACGCCATGCCGATATTTGTGGGCGAGGTACGCCGTGCAATCACTTCGGTCGGCTTTTCCTGGATGTTGTCTGGCGGCAGCCAGTGTTCATCCGGGCCGGCCAACGCTTCGAAAAATCCCCAGGTTCGACGTGCCGCCTGGCGCAGGAACCGGGTTTGCGCCTTGTCCAGCGCGATCGCACGGTGATCGTCAAGCGGCTTGCTCAACCACCAAGCCAGCCATGGCGAAACCAGCCACGCCAACAGGATCGGAGACACCATCACGAAAACTTCCGGGCGCGTAACCGTCAACCACGCAGCGCAAGCAACGGCCAACGACGGGGCGATCCACATTTTACGAATGCACGCGCGCAGCGAATCGTCCTTGTTGCGTTCGACTTCACTGGACGGCGTCCACTGCAACAGGTGGCGTCGGCTGATCGCGAGCCGCACATGGGTGCGCACGATCGCATCAAGCGTGAAAAATGCTTCGTAAGGAAGGCACGCCAGTTGAAACAAAACTCCGCCAAAACGTCGCACCGATCCGGCCGTGACGATGCGGATGTGCAGCCGGTAGCCGATCTCGCGTGATTTACGCAACAGATCAAGCAGCAGCGCGGCCGCCGGCGGCAGGAAAACAATCGCCAGTGCCACGCCTGTCCACAAGGCGGGTTGCGGCAACGCGAACCAGGCCATCATCAACAGCAGGACCAATGCGCCCGGCACCAGGCTGCGACGCAGGTTGTCAAGAATCTTCCATTGCGACAACACCGAAAGCGGATTGCGCCGTCGCGCCGCATCGGTGGCGGGCACGCGCGAAAACAACCAACTCGCAATCTGCCAGTCACCGCGAATCCAACGATGCCGACGCGCCGCATCGGCCAGGTAGCGCGATGGCTGGTCTTCGTACAACTCCACACTGCTCAGCAAGCCCGATCGCGCGTAGCACCCTTCGAGCAGATCGTGGCTCAGGACGCGATCATGTGGAAAGCGGTCGTAGAGCACTTGTTCGAATGCCGCTACATCGTAGATACCTTTACCAGTGAACGAGCCCTCGCCGAAAGCATCCTGATACACGTCCGACACCGCACGCGTGTAAGGATCGATTCCCGCTTCACCCGATTGCATGCGCGCAAAGCGCGAACGGTTGGCGCTGGCCAGCGTCGCCGCGACCCGCGGCTGCATGATCGCGTAGCCAAGCGCGACGCATTGGCAATCTTGCATGTATACCGGACGATTGAGCGGATGTGCCATTGCCGCGACCATCGCCCGCGCGCTGTCGCGCGGCAACTGCGTATCGGTGTCCAGCGTGATGACGTAACGGATGCCGACAAGCCTTGATGTATCCCCGACGATCAATGCAAATCCGCCGGTCGTCGCCCGGCACAGCAGTTCGTTCAAATCACCCAGCTTGCCACGCTTGCGTTCTTCTCCCATCCACACACGCTCGCGTGCATTCCACCTGCGTGGCCGGTGCAACAGGAAGAACACGTCGCCATCGCTCGTCGCATACTGGGTGTTGAGGCGCTCGATGGCCGTGCCGGTGCATTGCAGGATGGCTGCATCGGACGGCAATGTTTGCGTAGGCGCATCGGTGAAATCCGTCAGCAAGGCGAAGCGCAACGAGGCGTCGCGATTGGCCAGAAAGCGCACCTCCAGCGACTCCACCAGCGCTTCCACCGCAGCAACATCGCCGAGCATGGTCGGCACCGCGACCAGGGTGCGAAAGTCGTCTGGAATGCCGAGCGAGAAATTCATGGCCGGCAAGGTTTTCGGAGACAACAGCAAAATCGCGACGCGATTGATCAAGGCTACGGCGAGTTGGCTGATCGCAATCACCAAGGCAACATCCAGGCCCACGAGCGACCAACCATGAATCGACGAATAGTGCGCGTGCAGGGTTGCGACAAATGCAGCGGCAAGGGCAATCGAGGCAATCGCAGCGAAATAGATCGGCGCGAGCGAACGCACGCCACTGCGCAAATTGTGCAGCGACCACTTGGCGCCGATGCAGCGTTCCAGCTCTTCCAAACCGCTGTCGATGAGAAAGAATCCGACGTGCGCGCTACGAGCCGTCGCATCGGTTTCGGCGGCCGCGCGCGCAAGTGCGATGGCCTGTCGCGCTACTTCGCCCTCATCAAGGTGTACACGTAGTGCAAGGTCCTCGACCACATGGCGGTAGCGGTCGCGCGTGGCGAAATCCATCTTTGCGTACGCGCTTGCAGGATCTTCACGCAACACGCGTTCGGTAGCGCTCATGCTCTCGACGAAGTCGCGCCATTCCATGGATGCGAGGAAACGCAGGCTGCCAATACTGTTGCTGATAGCGATTTGATCGGCGGCTTGTTTCTGGTTTTCCGATTGGACCAGTTGCTCGATGGTCAGCCCGATCTCGGACAAATGCAGTTCGATCCAGGTCAGCGGCAATGCCAGCGCGTTGCCTTGTCCCTGCAGCTTGCGCGTGAGTTCGGCCACGAACGCGCTTGCCATCGGCGGCTGCGAGCGGGCCATGTCGGCGATAACCAGGATCAGGTTCTTCGGATCCTGCTGGGCCATGCCAATCATCTGTTCGGCCCAGTAATCGGCCAGATTGCGATTGCGACGATCTGCGGCGATGCGCACCGCGATGCGACGCAGGTTTTCGATCAGCGCCAGGCGCAGCATGATCGGCACAGCCCACAGTTCGCCCAGGGTCAATACCGCGACTTTCTGGTAGGCCGAGACGAACAGACTCAAGCTCGCCGCGTCGACTCGACCGTCGCCATGCGAGATTGCCTCAAGCGCAATATCGTAGACCCGGGGCAGCCCGGCCGAAGCACCGCCAACCAGGCGCGGCAAGGCCGTGCTGTAACGTTCCGGCAAATGCTGGCGCGAGATGCGGATCTGCTCGTCGATCAGGTAGTAGTTGTCTAGCAGCCACTCGCCAGCTGGGGTCACGCGCTGCTCGGCTTTGAGCGCGTCAGCCAGCAGCTTTACCGCGTGTTCGATGGTGCGTTCGTTGCGCGTCAATCGCGGCAGCAACAGATCCGGCTCGCGCGTCTTGCCGATTACATGCGCACGCGCAAGGCGCTGGCCGTGACCGGCCATCTGACCGGCACTGAACAATTCTGCGCGCAGCGGTTCTTCATCGTCGAATTGCGCGGGGGCAGTGCGCAAATGCAGCATCCGGCGCAACGACCACACGAACGAGTCAATGGCGCTCATGGTCTTCCTTGATCGATCTGTCTATACGATTCATTGACTCCACGATACCCATCCAAACCTTGACGATCATACGCTGCCCGGCTTGGCCATTGAATAGCAGCGCGCGGCGGCCACCACCAAACGGCGCGTGGCGCCCACAAACTTTTTCGCCCACTTGATCGCCACACTCGAATTTTGCGCTACATTAAAGGCGTAATTTTGTCAGGGGATGCATCATGAGGAACACTTCGTACCGGTATAGCCGGCTATGGCTTTGCCATGCCTTCGTTTTGCTTTTCTATCGCTGGCTGTGCATCGAACGCGAGTCAAAAACGCAAATTATCGACTCGCGCAACGACGTTCACGGACCTTCCTGCACCCAAGCAACTGCCGATCATCAGGGTTGATTTCTGGCGCGGTCCACGGCATCTTCTTCCTGCCACCGGAATCAATTCCGGATTTCGTTTTCGCCTTCGCAGGATCGCGCATGAACAAGCCAAATACCACGGATGCCCAGTCGGCATCCGAACTCATTAACCAGCGTATTGCTGCGCTTGGCGATTGGCGCGGCAAAACCTTGAGTCGCATGCGCAAGCTGATCAAAGCCGCGGATCCGGCCGTGCTCGAAGAATGGAAGTGGATGGGCACGCCGGTCTGGTCGCACGATGGAATCATCTGTACCGGCGAGTCGTACAAGGCGAAGGTAAAGTTGACGTTTGCCAAGGGCGCTTCATTGAAGGACCCGGCGAAGCTGTTCAACGCGAGCCTGGATGGCAACGTGCGGCGCGCGATCGACATCGGCGAAAACGACCAGATCGATGCGGATGCATTCAAGACATTGATCCGCGAGGCTGTCGCGCTGAATGTGTCGGCCCGAAAATCGAAGGCGAACAAGGCGAAATAGTCGATGAACGATCGTCAAGCTTATTGTGAGATATTGTCATTTTGGTTCGACGAGATCGATCCGAAATCGTGGTGGTCTGCGCAGCGCAAGTTCGACCAACTCGTGGCTACCCGCTTCGGTGCGACCCTGCAACGCGCGGCTCAGGGCGAATGCTGCGGCTGGCGTGCCGAGCCTGATGGCCGACTCGCCGAAATCATTGTGCTCGATCAGTTTTCCCGCAACATCCATCGCGGCACACCGTTGGCGTTTGCACACGACCCGATGGCCTTGACGCTTGCGCAATGGGCGGTGGCTGACAATGCCCACCTGAAACTTGATCCGGCGCAGTGCACGTTCCTGCTGATGCCCTACATGCACAGCGAATCCAGGGTTGTGCATGAGATCGCCGAAGTTTTGTTTCGGGAACATGCGCCAAAGAGCAACTACGAGTTCGAACTGCGCCACAAAGTCATCATCGACCGCTTCGGCCGCTATCCGCATCGCAACGAAATCCTCGGACGCAAATCCAGCGCCGCAGAAATTGAATTCCTCAAGCAACCCGGATCCAGTTTTTAGCCAACGAGTATGGCAACAAAGTTCGTCAAGCCAGTTTCACGTGGTGCGACACAACGTTGTGCAGTCGCGCGAACTTCGGTCATGCCAATGGGAACGATACGTTGACGCGCGCTACTTTTCTGGCAATTCGCCCCAACATAGGCGACTATGGAACCTCGGAATTTTCCAGCGGTGTCATACGTCGGGACCACAAAATTCGAGGCCGACCGCTCTTGGCCATCGCAACGGTAATCGTTCAACCCTGCAGGTGACTTATGAAAACCAAGCCGGAAATCACAATATCTCGATTGGACGCAGAGCGCTTGGAAAAGCTGCTTTTCGCGATGGAAGGCAAGAATCTTCCGGGCATTGCCGAGCTCGAAGAAGAAATTGCGCGCGCCCATGTCGTGGAGCCTGCCGAGGTTCCACCTACCGTCGTGACGATGAATTCATCCGTGCGTTTTCGGGTTGAGTCGCGTGATACGGAGTTCCTGCTGACGCTGGTATACCCGAAAGATGCTGACGGCTCCAGCGACAAGATTTCCGTCATGGCGCCCGTTGGCAGCGCGCTGCTGGGACTCAAGGAAGGCGACAAGATCACCTGGCCGGCACCCGGCGGGAAAATGGTCAAGGTCGAGATCATCCAAGTGACTTACCAGCCCGAACGCAGTGGCGACATGCATCTCTAGTCAGGCCTCAGGGAGATTGCGTGTGAGCACAGATACCGACGAAGGTTTCTATAATCGCGCGGATGCCGTCATCCGCCTGGCAAACGAACAGCTTGCCCAAATCTCACGTGGCCAGGTCAGCGCGTCATGCCTGTATGCCGCTTCACGCTTCAATGCATGGGTGAGTGCGTGTGGTTTCGAGTCATCCGCAGATATGCTCGCGGCCAAAGACGAAACCATGGAGTATTTCGTCGAGCAGTTCCGTTCCATGCTCGAAGAAAACCTGGACGACTACATCAAGGACTTCGAGAATTACATGCGGCCGTCCAAGGCCTGACGGTCGCTCAAGGCGAGCGGCTTCGCCACCGCTTGTTGCCAGCGTTTATGCAGTACATTCTGTCAGCGGCCGCAACCGTTTATTCGCCTCCCGAGCAGTGCATGCGCGAACCTGTTGTCCCTGCAATCTTGAAGTGAGTTTCCATGCACCTATTCGCCATTACAATGGTGTTGTTCGGCAGCACCGCGTCGGCTGCAACGATTACGCTGACGTGCCCAGACAATATCCAGACCAAACAAACGCTGATAACACCGGTACCAGGCTGGCATATTTCTGAAGACCGCAGTACGACCGTCGACGGAAAACTGCACGGAGGCGTCACGGGTTTTTCGGACGGTCCACCGGAACAGCTGGCTACGCTTGCGCCCGACAGTACCGCGCCGTCGAAGGCCGACAAGAGCCGATTCGTCAACCGCTGGACGTTCATCGAATCCCAAAAGAGCTGGCAAATCTGCACCTACACCGGCACCATGATCCAGCTTTCCAAACCGCTGCCAGCGCGCATCACGTCGTGTTCGATCGAGTACGAGCATTCTGCCGATCCGATTCGCGCGTGGTGCGAGCAAGCGCTGCGCACGCGCTGATCAAACCACTGACTGGTTACCTTAAACGGGCGTAGGCATGGCCTGCACGCGCAAGCGGTTACTTATGCCTGAAATCATTTAACCGGAGGTTTGCATGTCTCCTTCGCTACGACGCGATATTTTTGGCTTGATTGGCTGGCTGGCGCTGAGTGCAGTTGTGGCAGGAGTTGGTGCCTTTGCATCAATCCATGCCGCCGATTTTTATTCGCACCTGGCCCAACCGACATGGGCCCCGCCAGCATGGTTGTTCGGACCGGTATGGAGCCTGCTGTACGCTCTCATGGCAATCGCCGCTTGGCTCGTATGGCGCACCGACGCAATCCGCGCAGTGCGCACTGCCTTGACGCTGTATCTCGTGCAGCTGGCAGCGAATGCCTTGTGGAGCTGGTTGTTCTTCGCTTGGCATCTGGGTGCCGTTGCATTCGTCGACATCGTGTTGCTGTGGGTACTCATCGTCGCTACCGTTATCGCTTTCTGGCGAATTCGCCCACTCACCGGCGCATTGCTGGTTCCTTACCTGCTCTGGGTAAGTTTCGCCGGCGTGCTCAATTACGCGATGTGGCAACTGAATCTGTCGGCACTAGGATCCTGACCGAAGTGCGATTGTTCGCGATTCAAGCAAGCGGCGATGTCTAGTCCGCAGCCTTGGTGCACAGCACAGGTTCCACCGGTATCAACGCACGCGGTCGCAGCCCCGGCACGCGCTCGAAAATCAGCGCAACCGCCAACAGCACCAAACCACATCCGCTTGCGCTGGCCCAGGTGATCGGCTCGCCGAGGAAAATCGCGCCCCAGATCACCGCGAATATCGGCACGAGGAATGTCACCGTGACGGCGCGCTCGCTGCCTGCCTCGCGGATGATCCGATAGAACATGGCGTACGCCAGCCCCGTGCAGACAAGGCCGAGCACCACCAGCGCCAAAGATACGCCCAATGTCGGCACGGCTGCGGGAATGCTGAAAAACGCGAACGGCAGCAACGGCAGCAAGGTTCCGGTCATGGTGCCGCAAGCCACGACGATCGAATCGTCGTTGGGGAAACGCGCACGCACGGCGCGTGCGCCGAACGCATACAAAACCGACGCCAGCAGCACCGCAGCGAACGCGGAAATCGTCATCCATGTGAGACCAACGCTGCCGAAGTGGACGAGTTCCGCGACACCGATGATCCCGACAACGACGCCCAGCAGCTTTGAATTCGACGGTCGCGGACCGCTCGCCCAACCGATCAGCACCGTGAACATCGGCACGGTGGCATTGAGCACCGCCAGGTAACCGGCGGGCAATGAGTACGCGGCAAACGCGAACAACAGGAACGGCACGCCCGAATTGATCAGTCCGATCAAGACGTAGTCGCGCCAGCGCGCGCGCCACTGCAGCGGGCGTCGGCGCAACGCGACGACAATGCCAAGCACCAGCACCGCGAGCGCGATGCGCATGGTAGCGGTCATGCCCGCACCAATTGCGGGCACGGTGATGCGCTGGAACAGGAATGACGCGCCCCAGATCATCCCCAGCGCCAACAATTGCATCAGTGTGGTTACGCGCATGGAACGCTCCGGCGACAATTGAGGACACGGCGAGTTTGTGAATGACGCGCATAATAGCGCTGGCGTGTTGCGCGAAATATCGTTATTTTCGCCGATTGCCTGTCAGCGGGATTGCTTGTGATGACACCGATTCACTCGACTCCGTCCACGCATGTCCCACGCAAACGCTTCGGCCAGCATTTCCTGCACGATGCCGGAATCCTGCGGCGCATCGTCGAGTGCATTGCGCCACAGGCAGATGACCGGCTGGTCGAGATCGGCCCCGGCGAAGGCGCGTTGACGCTGCCCTTGCTGAAAGCCGCCGGAAAACTCACCGCAATCGAACTGGATCGCGATCTGATCGAACCCTTGCGCGCGCGTGCCCAATCCATCGGCGAGCTGACCATCGTGAATGCCGATGTGTTGAAAGTCGATCTGCGTGAGCTGGCACAAGGCGCGCCGCTGCGCGTTGTCGGCAACCTGCCCTACAACATTTCCACGCCGATACTTTTTCATTGTCTGGATCACGCCGACGCCATCCGCGACATGCATTTCATGCTGCAAAAGGAAGTCGTCGAACGCATGGCCGCCGGTCCCGGCAGCAAGATTTACGGACGCCTGAGCGTGATGCTGCAGTTGCGCTGCCGCGTCGAGCCGCTGCTGCACGTGCCGCCAGGAGCGTTTCGCCCGCCACCGAAAGTCGATTCCGCCGTCGTTCGCCTCACGCCATTGCTGACGACCGCATTGCCGGACGTTGACATGGATCTGCTGCAACGCATCGTGCGTGCAGCCTTCGGCCAGCGCCGCAAGACCCTCAGCAACGCGCTTTCCGGCGTCGCATCCAACGCCGAGATGAACGCGGCTGGCATCGATCCGCGCGCACGCGCCGAACAATTGCCAGCGGCGGCATTTGTTGCGCTGGCGCAAATACTTGCAACACGGCAATGAAGGCCCCTTGCCGGATCGCCGCCGCTACCGGACAATCACCGCATGAATGAAAACAATCCCTACGCGATCACCATTGCCGTGCAAACGCGCTTTCTTGATGAGCAATCCGTGCCGGACGACAATCGCTACGTGTTTTCCTACACGATCCAGATCGCCAATACCGGAAACGTGCCGGCGCGGCTGATCTCGCGGCACTGGATCATCACCGACGCCAACGGTCGCGTGGAGGAAGTGCGCGGCGATGGCGTGGTCGGCGAACAACCATGGCTCCGTCCCGGTGAGAATTTCCGCTACACGTCCGGCGCAGTGCTCGAAACCGCAGTCGGCACGATGCGCGGCAGCTACCAGATGCTGGCCGACGACGGGCGTCGTTTCGACGCGGCGATCCCGCAATTCACGTTGTCGATTCCGCGTACGGTGCACTGATGGCCCGGCTCTAATGGCTACCTACGCCATCGGCGATATCCAGGGCTGCTACGACGAACTGGGTTGGCTGTTGGAAAAACTGAAGTTCGACAGTGCCAGCGATACGTTGTGGTTTTGTGGCGATCTGGTCAATCGCGGTGGTCAGTCGCTGGCGGTTTTGCGCCTGGTCAAATCCCTCGGAGATCGCGCCATTGTCGTGCTCGGCAACCACGACCTGAGCCTGCTTTCAATTGCCGAACGCACGATGGCCGATCAGGAGAAAGTGAATCCGGAATTGCGCGAGGTTCTGTTTGCGCCAGATCGTGCCGAGTTGCTCGACTGGCTGCGCACGCGACCACTTGTGCATGTGGATCGCTCGTTGAACTTCATGCTGATCCATGCTGGACTGGCGCCACGCTGGTCGGTCGAACGCGCGGAAAACGCGGCGCGCGAAGTCGAACTGCAGCTGCGCGGCGGTGAAGGATCGCGATTGCTGCGTGCCATGTTTGGCAATCGGCCCGACCAATGGTCGCAGCGCCTACAGGGAATGGATCGCTGGCGCGCGACCATCAACGTGCTGACGCGCATGCGCTTTTGCGATATTCGCGGACGCATCGCCTATCAGGAAAAAGGCGCACCCGGCACGCAAAAACCCGGCCTGTATCCATGGTTTGAAGTGCCGGGTGTGTGCAAGCGCGACATCCGCATCGTGTGCGGCCACTGGTCCACACTCGGTCGCTTCCAGGGCATGGGCGTGTATGCCATCGATGGTGGCTGCGTGTGGGGTGGCGAGTTGATTGCGCTGCGGTTGGATGGCGAAGAGCCGCAGGTCATTGCGTTGAAATCGACGCGGGAGCGCGGGAAGGGCTGAGGAGCCGGTAGCCGGTAGCCGGTAGCCGGAGATCATATCGACGCTTTGGATTCTACGATCCCCGATGACCCGGTCGCCCGATTCCGGGACACCAAATCCCGGCCCTCAATACCGAATCACCGAGCGTATCGTCTTGCCCGCGTGCATCAGATCGAACGCTTCGTTGATTTTCTCCAGCGGCATCACGGCACTGATCATCGGATCGATCTTGATCTCGCCGCTCAGGTAGCGATCGACGTAATCGGGCAGTTGCGAACGACCCTTCACACCGCCAAACGCGCAACCGCGCCAGACCCGGCCGGTGACCAACTGGAATGGTCGCGTCGAAATTTCCTTGCCGGCACCGGCCACGCCAATGATGATCGATTCGCCCCAACCCTTGTGGCAGCATTCGAGCGCTGAGCGCATCACATCAACGCTGCCGATGCACTCGAACGAATAGTCCACGCCACCATCGGTAAGATCAACGATCACCTGCTGGATTGGCCGGTCGTATTCCCTGGGATTCACATAGTCTGTCGCACCCAACGCCTTGGCCATTTCCCATTTCGACGGGTTCGTATCGATGGCGATGATGCGCGCCGCCTTGGCCATTACCGCACCCTGCACCACCGCCAAGCCAATGCCGCCCAAACCAAACACCGCGACGCTGGAACCCGGCTGCACCTTGGCGACATTCAGTACTGCGCCGATGCCGGTGGTGATGCCGCAGCCAAGCAGGCAAACCTTGTCGAGCGGTGCCTTCGGATCGATTTTCGCCAGCGCGATTTCCGGCACCACCGTGTATTCGGAAAACGTGCTGGTGCCCATGTAATGCAACACCGGTTTGCCCTTGATCGAAAACCGCGACGTACCGTCCGGCATTAGTCCCTTGCCTTGCGTCACACGAATCGCCTGGCACAAATTGGTTTTGCCGGATCGGCAGAATTTGCACACGCCACATTCCGGCGTATAAAGCGGAATGACATGATCGCCGGGCTCAAGGCTGGTCACGCCGGCGCCGACTTCTTCGACGATGCCACCACCCTCGTGACCGAGGATGACCGGGAACAACCCTTCCGGATCAGCTCCAGATAACGTGAAGGCATCGGTATGGCAAACGCCAGTTGCAACGATACGAACCAGCACTTCACCAGCTTTTGGACCCTCAAGATCCACTTCCTCGATACTCAATGGCTTGCCTGCTTCCCAGGCGACAGCGGCGCGGGTTTTCATGCTTTTCTCCTTCGACAGATTTTCGCTCTCATGGACGAGCGCACAAGTACCTCGCGTGATGGCGCAGATGATCTTCGACGAAACTGGCGATGAAATAGTAACTGTGGTCGTAACCCGGTTGCATGCGCAGGCGCAGTGGCTGGCCGGCCTTGCGACACGCTTCGTCGAATAGTTCCGGACGCAAGCTTTCGTGCAAGAACGGATCGGCATCGCCCTGATCAATCAGGATTTCGCCATCGAAACGTTTTCCCGCGGCAAGCAATTCGCACGCATCGTATGGCTTCCACGTTTCGCTATCTTCGCCAAGATAGCGTGGCAGAGCTCCTTCACCCCAGCGCACGCGCATGGGCGAGACGATCGGCGCGAACGCCGACACCGAGCGATATCTTCCCGGATGCTTCAGCGCAATCGTCAACGCGCCATGACCGCCCATCGAATGTCCGAAGATACCCTGGCGTGTGTCGTCCACCGGGAAATTCGCGGCGATCACCGCCGGAAGTTCCTGCGTGACATAAGTATACATATTGAAATGACGTGACCACGGCGCCTGTGTCGCATCAAGATAAAAGCCAGCGCCAGCGCCGAAATCCTCCTCGTCCGCCTCGCCGGGAATCCCGGTATTGCGCGGGCTGGTGTCGGGGATCACCAGCATCAAACCCAGTTCCGCCGCGACGCGTTGTGCGCCGGCCTTGACCGTGAAGTTTTCTTCAGTGCAAGTAAGCCCGGACAGAAACGTCAGTACCGGCACCGCCGCAGTCGTGGACTGGGGCGGCTTGAACACAGCAAAGCGCATCGGCCCGGCACACGCCGTCGATTCGTGCCGATAGAAACCCTGCATGCCGCCAAAGCTGCGGCGTTCAGCAATTGTTTCGACAACGCTCATGGCTGCGCCTTGGTTACTTCGTCGTCCACTTCTTCAACCACGCGTTGACCGTGTCGTGCCACTGAACGGAATTGTGCGGTTTCTGCACCCAGTGACTTTCATCCGGGAAGGTGAGGAATTCGCTGGGAATTCCGCGGGCTTGCAACGCGGTGAACGCAGCGATGCCCTGCTCGATCGGAATGCGGTAGTCGTGCGCGCTATGCACGACCAGCATCGGTACGCGCCAGTCTTTCACGTGGTCGATCGGATTGAACTTCTCGTAGTTTTCCGGATGTTCCCACTGGGTGCCGCCGTTTTCCCATTCCGAGAACCATAACTCTTCGGTGGCATAAGCCATCATGCGATTGTCGAACACTCCATCGTGATCGACCAGGCACTTCCACGGCTGATTCCACACGCCGGCCATCCAGTAGACCATGTAGCCGCCGTAACTGGCACCAAGGGCGCAGGCGTTGCCAGCATCCAGGAAACTGTATTTTTTCAAGGCCGCGTCCCAGCCCTTTTGCAGATCTTCCAGCGGGCGATCGCCCCAGTGCTGGGAAATCGCATCGGTAAACGCCTGGCCGTAGCCGGTGGAACCGTGGAAGTTGATCGCTACCACGGCGAAACCCTGCCCGGCATACGTTTCCGGATTCCAGCGATAGTGGAAATCGTTGGTCCATGCGCCTTGCGGGCCACCATGGATGTAAAACGCCACGGGATATTTCTTGCCCGGCTCGTAGCCGACCGGCTTCATCACGTAGCCTTGCACACGATCGTTGTTCCAGCCGCTGAAGTCGAACCATTCGTAGTCGCCGAATGCAATATTCTTGAGGCTGTCGGCGTTGACGTGCGTGATCTGGTTCAATATACCGGAGCGCAATGTATACAAATCGGTCGGATGCTTGAAGTCCTGGCGCGCCACGATGATCGTCTTTGCGCCGACGGCAAACCCCGTCACCGTGCCATCGCCGACCAGACGCTTCGCCTTGCCACTGGCGATATTCACCGCAAACAGGGCGTGATCGCCGTTATCATCGGTCGTCGTGTACAACGTTTTTCCATCCGCAGACAATTGCAGCGCGCCGGCGGAACGATCCCAGTTCGGATCGATCTCGCGAATCGTGCCACTGGCCAGATCCATCGCCATGATGCCGAAGCGATCGGCCTCGAAACCGGGGCGTTTCATCGCCAGGTAGTACAGCGTCTTTCCGTCCGCCGATGGCAGCGGCGAAGCATCCCAGGCCTTGTTCGCGGCGGTCAGGTTTTTCGGTACGGCAGAGGCATCGGTTGGCACTGAGTAGATGTCGAAGTTGGTCGACCACGGCTCGGTCGTGCCGGCGATGCGCACATCGAAGTACACGGTCTTGCCGTCCGGCGAAAATGCAAATTCGCTGTCGTCGCCAAACGGTTTGGATGGCACATCGCCATCGATTCCGCGGGTCAGCAATTTCGGTGAAGCGATGGCTTCGTTGCCGCGCAAGTCGGCCACGAACAATTGCGAACGGCGCCCATCCGACCAAACATCCCAATGACGAATGAACAGCTTGTGGTACAGCGTACCGCTGGCCTTGTCGGCCTTGCGTTCGTCCAGACGTTGCTTCGTGCAGGCCAGAATATTCGCATCGGCAGCGCAATCGTTGAACACGTCGACCGACACAAGCATTTGTTTGCCGTTTGGCGACAACTTGAACGCGTTGACGTCCAGCGGCAAGCGGGTAATCTGCGTCGGCGCAGACTTCGCTGCAATCGGCAGATTCCAAACCTGCGCTATATCGTCGTTGTTGGCGAGGTAATAAATACTCTTGCCATCAATGGACCAGCGAGGGGCGCTGGCGCTGATGGACTTGTCGGTCAGGCGCGTAGGTGCGGCATTTTTCGCGTCGAGATCGAGTAACCAGATTCCTGTGACGCCCTTGTTCGCCGCATAGTCGGTTTCGCGCAGTTGATACGCGACATGCTTGCCATCGGGCGAGAGTTGCACGTCGCCGACGCGCTTCATCATCACCAGATCATGCACATCGAACGGATGCGGTGCAGCAGCCGCTGGAACGGAAAACGCAAGCGCCAAGGCGGCGATCAAAGCCTTCATCTGGATATCTCCTCACGGGAATATCCCGATGGTACGCGGGCAAACGTGTTACGTGAAGGGTTGATCTCGCATCCAGGCCAGGTTGGGTATAGCTGTCAAGCAACGCCGCTCGCAAAAAACGCGAAGGCCCGTCCCTGGACGGGCCTTGCACCGGTGCTGGTTATTTTTTCGCCCCGATCTGGCTATCCAGAAACACAACCACTTTCTGCAACAAATCGGTCAAATGCGCCGGATCGTAAAAACCGTGACCTTCGGTGCGCTGATACAACCATTCGTGTTGAATGTGACGCTTTTCCAACGCGGCGTGCAGGTTTTCGCCTTGCGCGGGTGGCACGCGCTTGTCCGCGCCGCCGACTATCAACATGACCCGGGCCTTGAGCTGGTCCAGGTGCGCGATCGGCGAGCGGTTCCACAGGTCGTCGGCATTTTCGCCGAGGACCCTCTTCAGGTAATTCGCACCGAACAACGAATGCGGAATATCGCCACGCGATGTCATCAGGCGCAAATCGTACACGCCAACGTAGCCGATGGCGCATCGATACAAATCCGGTTCCTTGACCGCACCTTGCAGCGCCGCGTAACCACCGTAACTTCCGCCGAAAATGCAAATGCGTTTGGGGTCGGCAATGCCTTGCGCTATGGTCCAGCGCGTGGCATCAGTGACGTCGTCCTGCATCTTGCCGCCCCATTGCCGATAGCCAGCCTTTTCGAATGCGGCGCCATATCCGCCGGAACCGCGATAGTTCACCTGGAGAACGGCATAGCCGCGGCTGGCCAGCGCCGGCACGTACGGATCAAAATTCCAATCGTCGCGCACACCATACGGACCACCGTGTACGAACACGACCAGCGGTAGATGCTTTGCATCTTCCTGACCCAACGGGCGAGTCACATAGCCGTGGAGTTTCAGTCCATCGCGCGCGGCAAACTCGACCGGCTGCATCGACGCCATTTGTGCCGGCTTGATCCACGGACGTCGCGCCAGCAGGAAACTCGCCTTTTTCAGCTTCGCGTCATACAGATAGAACGCACCGGGATCAGTGTCGCTACTCACCAGGATGACGGCCTTGGACCCGTCGCGCGTGCTCGATGCGAAGTTCACGTCTTCGCCGGGAAACTGCTGCATCAGCGCCATCAGCAACTTCACTTCCGGAGCAGACTTGTCGAGCAGTGTTATCGCAGAGCGGCCCGGCTCGGACGTGATCGCGAAGGCATCCTGGTCTCCGAATGTAAGCATGAGTCCCGTTGGGTCCGAGCCATTACCGCCCCATACCAGCGACATTCTTTCCGTCGCGACATCCCAGCGGCAGATGCCACCTGCATGCTTGTCGCCGGGGCACTGAAAATACACCGCGCTATTGTCGCGATTGAAAATTAGCGGTGCATAGCGCTTGCCGCCCGTACCTTCGTCAAAGATTTTCTTCCACTCGGCGTCGTCGTTCGCGCGATAGTATACTTTTTGCATCTGGTCGTTGGCTTCGCCGTACGCGAACCGCACCGCACCTTTGTGATCGGCCAGGAACGCCGCGTTGCGCATCGGCGCAATGGCAACGCGCACTTTCACGCCAGTGGATAAATCGATACGGTACGCTTCGGAAAATACGCCGATCGCCGAACCAAATGCTTGACTTGAGATCAGTGCGTGTTTCGGATCGTCGCGCAAAGTTGCGATCAGGCTGCCGAACGCCAATTCGCTGCCGGCATGGGCAATATGGCTTGCTTGCCCGTCGCCAGCGCGATAACCAAAGAGTATTTTTGCGTCGGTCCCGTCCGCATTCACTGCATACAGATCGCCGCTTGCCAGTGGCGCGCCAAGGCCACCAAAACGTTCGCCGACGCTGTACATCACGCGATCAGGTGCGAGCCAATCGAAACCGGCGAGGTCGTCGTGTCCGCGCGGAACCACGTTTACGCCCTTCATGTCACTCAGATGGATCAGCGACAGCACCGTCTGGTCGCCGACGATGGCGCTCGCGGCGAGGTAATCGCCGTTCGGCGAAATTTTTACCTGTCGGTATTGTGGGTGGCGGGCGAAGTCGCTCAGTGGCGGTGGTTCGGCCATCGCCGTGCAGACGAAGAAGATGCCGGGGAACGCCAGCAGCATTTTCGATAGCATGATTTTCTCCGGATGGTTGAGTCGTGTTTCCATTCGCCATCCGTTGCCGCCATGCACTCACGCGCGTGGCGATCGCTGGCCGGATGAGCGGTATTGCCAATTGCAATCCTGAACAACGCTATATCTCAGCAGCCGTTCGCCCTGAGCGTAGGCCCGGAGGGCCGAAATCGAACGGTCGCGTCCTTCGACTTCGCTGCGCTACGCTCAGGGCGAACGGAGTAAGTTCGTGGGTTTGCTCAGATAAGCGCTACGCGGGGTTGCAATTGTGTGTCAATCCAGTCGAACCATCACGTATTGCCGATACGCCCATAGACATCTTCGAGGCGCTCGATATCGTCTTCGCCAAAATAATCGCCGCATTGCACTTCGATCAGGTGCAGGGCCTTGCCAGTCCGATTTTCCAGCCGGTGCAAGGTGTTCATCGGAATATATGTGGATTGGTTGCGCTCAAGCTGCGTTTCGGCATCGCCGACACGCACCGTGGCCACGCCCTCCACCACCGTCCAGTGTTCGCTGCGGCGCTGATGGCGTTGCAGGGAAAGAATCCCGCCGGGTTTCACGCTGAGGCGCTTGACCTTGCAGTCATCTTTGTCTTCAAGCACGGTAAAGCTGCCCCACGGACGACGCACAGTAGGATGATGCGCGGCCGCCTGATGATTGCTCGCACGCAATTGCTCGACGACTTGCTTCACGGCTTGCGCGCGCTCGCGATCGGCGACGAGCACGGCATCGCCGGTGTCGATGATGACCAGGTTTTTCAGGCCCACAGCCGCGACCATGCGCTGCTCGCCCTGGATGTAGCAATTCTCGCTTTCAATGACGATCGCGGCGCCATGCACGCGATTTCCTGAGGCATCGGCTTGTACGCCGGACTCCAACTCACTGACCGCCTTCCACGACCCGATGTCGTTCCAGTCGAACGTGGCCGGAACGACTGCGGCGCGCGCGGCATGTTCCATCAACGCGTAATCGATGGAGATGTCCGGCTGGGCCATAAACGCCTCACGCTCGAATTCCAGCGGGCTGTCGTGCGACCGGGCTGTCGCGTAACAAGCACGTGCGGCCGCCAATACCTGCGGGCAGCTTGCCTGCGCCGCGGCCAGTACGGCATCGGCGCGAAAACAGAACATGCCTGAATTCCACAGGTAATCGCCGCTTTGCAGATATTCGACGGCGGTGGCACTGTCGGGCTTTTCCACGAAGGCACCGATCGCGAACGCACCATCATCCAACCCGGTACCTTTGCGGATGTAGCCGAATCCGGTCTCGGCACGATCCGGCACGATGCCGAACGTGACCAGCCAACCCTGCGCGGCCAGGCGTTGCGCACGCGCAACATCGGCGACAAAAGCCTCGATATCGGAAATCAGATGGTCCGCCGGCAGCACCAGCAGGGTCGCTTGCGCATCGATGTGTTCGGCGGCATGCAGAGCCGCCAGCAGGATCGCCGGGGCCGTGTTGCGGCCGCCCGGTTCGAGAATGAAAGGCAGCGCGTCAATATTCGCTTGCGGATGTTGCGCGTATTCGTCACGGCTGAGGAAATAGTAATCGCGACCAGTGACCGTCAGTACCTGTTTGGCATCAGGCAGGCGCAGCGCGCGATCCAGGGTCTTGGCGAGCAACGATTGACCGTCGGCCATGCGCATGAATGGCTTCGGATAGGCACTGCGCGAAACCGGCCACAAGCGCGTCCCGGAACCGCCAGAAAGTATCACCGGTATCAACATTTATACTTTTCCACCTTGCATCATCGGCTATTGGTTGATTGTTGTCGGCTCCGCAGTTTCCCTGAACGGTGTCCGGATCCTGCCTGAACCGCGCGCGCCTTCATGAAGGTTGAGGTTCGCTTGCGCTCACCCGCAACCTACTTTGCGGCGACCAGTTCCTCGATCGTCGCGTCGAGACCTCGCTGCCACGCCGGCAAGTGTAGCCCGAACGTTGTTTGGACTTTCTGCGTATCGAGCACCGAATACGCCGGGCGCGCAGCTTTGGTTGGATACTGCGACGTGGAGATCGGCATGACATTCGGCGCGCGCGTAACGAGACCCGCCGCGCTTGCCCGGGCGAAGATCGCGGACGCAAATTCATACCAGCTGCATTCGCCACTCGCGCACAAATGAAATACGCCAAGCGTCGCGGTCGTGTCGATCTGTGTCGTGTCGATCTGCGGCCGGTCCGCCCACAGTTTTGTCAACACCGCTGCCGTGGCATCGGCAATCAAGCGCGCCGTGGTCGGTGCGCCACGTTGATCGTCGACCACGCTCAACTGGTCGCGCTCACCAGCCAGGCGCAACATCGTGCGCAGGAAATTGTGGCCGCGCGCGGCATATACCCAGGCGGTGCGGAAAATCAGATGACTGCAACCCGAGTCGCACAGCGCAACTTCACCGGCGAGTTTGCTGCGCCCGTAAACACCCAGCGGTGCGGTCGCAGCATCTTCCCGATACGGGCGCGTTGCGCTGCCATCGAACACATAATCGGTCGAATAGTGCACGACCAATGCACCGTTTTGCGTGGCCCAATTGCCGATGGTAGTCAGCGCGCGATGGTTGATGCGATCGGCCAGTTCCGGCTCATCCTCCGCACGATCCACCGCCGTGTAGGCAGCGGCATTGACGACGATATCCGGCGCCGTTGATTGCAAAACCGTTTCGAGTGCATCGGCTTCTGCCAGATCGATTTTTTGAGACGCAAAACTCTTCTCACCGCCGCCATCGCGGGTCGCACAGATCAGCTCGGCCAATGGCGCGAGAGACCGCGCCAGTTCGAACCCAACCTGGCCATTGGCACCGAGCAGCAGGATTTTCACGCGACGTCTTGCTTGACCGAGTATTGCGGCAACTTGTCGCGCGCGACTTCATGCAGGCACGCTGCGCACGCGTCCTTCTCCGACAACAACGGTGCGTTCAAAGGCCAGTCGATGGCGATATCCGCATCGTTCCATCGAATACCCGCATCGGCGGCGCGATCATAAAGCGCGGTGCACTGGTAACAGAACGTGGCGTATTCGGACAACACTGCAAAGCCGTGCGCAAAGCCTTCAGGGATCCAGAAGTGACGCCTGTTTTCCGCGCTGAGCATGGCCGCGGCCCAGCGACCGAACGTGGGCGAACCGACGCGAATGTCGACGGCTACGTCGTACACCTCGCCTTCCAGCACGTTGACGAGTTTGCCTTGCGGATTTGGGAACTGATAATGCAATCCGCGCAACACGCCATGCGCGGAACGCGATACGTTGCTTTGCACGAAGCGCAGGTCCAGCCCGGCATCCCGGAATTTTTGTGCATGGAAACTTTCATAGAAGTATCCGCGCGAATCGCCGTGCACATCCGGCTCGATCACAACACAGCCGGCGATGTCGGTTTTGATGACTTTCACGCGACTGGTCCCTGTTTGACGAGCTGCTGCAGGTATTGACCATATCCGTTCTTGGCCAGTGGCGCTGCAAGCCGCAGCACTTGTTCGGCGTCGATCCAGCCATTGATCCACGCGATTTCCTCAGGACAGCACACCTTGAGTCCCTGGCGGTTTTCGATGGTCTGGATGTAATTCGACGCGTCCGTCAGCGATTCATGCGTGCCGGTATCCAGCCACGCATAGCCGCGACCGAGCTTTTCCAGCATCAGTGAGGATTCGTCCAGATAGCGCCGGTTGAGATCGGTTATTTCAAGCTCGCCGCGCGGAGAAGGTTTCAGTTCGGCGGCGAAATCGCAGGCGCGCTGATCGTAGAAGTACAAGCCGGTCACCGCATAGTTGGATTTCGGCTGATTGGGCTTTTCTTCAAGTCCGGAGACTTTGCCAGCCGCATCGAATTGCGCCACGCCGTAGCGTTCCGGATCGCGCACCCAGTAACCGAACACAGTAGCGCCATGCGTGCGTTGCGCAGCGCGATGCAGGACATCGGTCAAGCCGTGGCCGTAGAAAATGTTGTCGCCAAGAATCAGGCAGCTCGGATCACCGTCCACGAATTCGCGCCCGATGATGAAGGCTTGCGCCAAGCCGTCCGGCGACGGCTGTGCCGCGTAGTGGATGCGGATGCCCCACTGCGATCCGTCGCCAAGCAGTTGCTGGAACATGGCTTGCTCGTGCGGTGTGTTGATCACCAGCACCTCGCGAATGCCGGCCAGCATCAGCGTCGACAGCGGGTAGTAGATCATCGGCTTGTCGTAGACCGGCAGCAGTTGCTTGCTCACGACCTGGGTCAGCGGATACAGGCGTGTACCCGAACCGCCAGCGAGGATGATGCCTTTTTCACATTTAGACATTTTTCAAATGTTCCGCAATATCGAGTCGTCATCGACCCTGATTATCGTCATTCCCGCGCAAGCGGGGATGACGAGCAAAAAATAGTCAGCTAGTCCTCTTTCCTCAGACAACGCCCAATCGCTCACCACGATAACTTCCATCCAGCACGCGCTGGCACCAACCATCGTTGTCCAGATACCAATCCACGGTCTTGGCCAGGCCCGATTCGAAGCTCTCGCGTTGACGCCAGCCGAGTTGCGTCTTGATCTTGCCGGCGTCGATCGCGTAACGCCGATCATGGCCAGGCCGATCCTTCACATAGGTAATCAATGCCTCGCGGCGAGCGCCATCAGCCAGCGGACGGCGCTCGTCGAGCAGCGCGCAGATCGTCTTCACCACCGCGATATTTTCGCACTCGGCATCGCCGCCGACATTGTAGACCTCACCGGTACGCCCGATTTCGAGCACGCGCTGGATCGCCGTGCAATGGTCGCCGACGTACAACCAGTCGCGGATATTGCGTCCGTCGCCGTAGACCGGCAGCGCCTCGCCAACCAGCGCCTTGTGGATCATCAGCGGAATGAGTTTTTCCGGGAACTGGTACGGCCCGTAATTGTTCGAGCAGTTTGTCGTCAGCGTCGGCAATCCGTAGGTATGGTGGAACGCGCGGACCAGATGGTCCGACGAGGCCTTGGACGCCGAATACGGCGAGTTCGGTTGATAAGGGGAATCTTCGGTGAAGCGTCCCAGCGGCCCCAGCGAACCGTAGACCTCATCCGTGGACACATGCAGGAAGCGGAAACCGTCCTGGCGCTCCAGCGGTGCCGCGCGCCAGTAGGCCAATGCGCATTCGAGCAAGGCCAGCGTACCCACGACATTGGTCTGCACAAATTCCGCCGGCCCATCGATGGATCGGTCCACATGCGATTCGGCGGCAAAATTCACGATCGCGGCGGGCTGATGCTCGGCCAGAAGCTTTGCCACCAGATCGCGATCGCCGATGTCGCCCTGGACGAATACATGATCGGGATTGCCGCGCAGGCTAGTCAGCGTATCCAGATTGCCCGCGTAGGTGAGTTTGTCCAGGTTGACCACGCGATAGCCGCCGTCGGCCACGAGGCCAAGCACGAAATTGCCGCCGATGAAGCCGGCGCCGCCGGTGACGAAAAGGGTTTTCATTGATGCATAGCCCGAAAGTGCGCAGTGCCGCGAATATCGGCATCGCTCAAGAATCGCCCATTTTACCCAATGCGGTCGATCCGAACAAAACCGTGGTATTTGCTCGATGGCGAACTGTTGCGGATTAAGTTCGGCGCAAGCGTACCCGATCGGCGCGGCCGACGAATCCATCGCCATGTGGGCTGACCAATCGCCGCGATTTTCGGTGTGATCAAAGCTGTGATTTCCACCCTTTTGGAGTCTTGTTGCAGTGCTTTTGCAATCGCCGATGAAAACGATTACATTCGCGCTGTTGTTGGGCTTGAACGCAGCTGCGGCCAAGTGGGAGATTCGTCATGGCGATTACCATAAAAGACGTGGCGAGGGAGGCGCAGGTGTCCGTGGCCTCGGTATCGCGTGCGCTGAATAACAGCGCCAGCGTAACGCTCGAAACACGTCAGCAGATTCTCGCGGTGGCAAAACGCTTGAACTATGTTCCGCACGCCATGGCGCGCAGCTTAATTACGCGCCGCACAGACACCGTCGGGGCACTTTTGCCGGACCTGTTCGGTGAATTCTTCTCGGAATTGATCCGCGGTATCGATCTGGCCGCACGCAGTCGCGGCTTGCACCTGCTCGTTTCGAGTTCACACGGCAACGCAACCGAGGCTGCGGCCGCCCTACGATCGATGCAGGGCCGCGTCGATGGCTTGTTGATCATGTCGCCGCATGTCGATGATGAGTTCCTGCGCAGCTACCTGCCGGGATCGATGCCGGCCGTGCTGATGAATTCACCGGCTACCAGCGCGCGCTATTCGACCATGAACATCGACAATTACGGCGGTGCCTTCGCGATGACGCAGCACCTGATCCGTTGCGGTTATCCAAAAATCGCCCTGATCGGCGGTCCGGACGGCAACTTCGACGCGAGCGAACGCCTGCGCGGATATCTGGATGCAGTCGCGAAAAGCGGCGAGCCGATCGAGTCGAACACGTACAGCGGGGATTTCACCGAGGAGTCCGGCTACTACGCCGGACGCCAGGTGTTGGCAACGCGCAACCGGCCACGCGCCATCTTCGCCAGCAACGACATGATGGCAGTGGGCTGCCTGTTCGCCTTGAATGAAGCCGGCGTGCGTGTGCCGGAAGATATTGCGCTGGTCGGATTCGACGATATTCCGATCGCGCCGTTCGTCAGTCCGCCATTGACTACCGTGCGTGTGCGCATCGCCAATCTTGGCCGCAGCGCGCTTGAGGAACTGGCTACCCAACTCGTAGAGGGCGACACCACACCGTCGCCACCGCAGACCTTTCCTTGCGAGATCGTGGTACGCGCGTCGTGCGGTGCCAACGCATTTGCCCGTACCCATAAGAACGTGAAGATTGCCTGATCGAACCCACGCACAACCAAACAAAAGAATTATGTCCCCGGGAGGAGAGTCATGAGAACGCCATTACCGCTCAGAAAGAAACTGCTGGTGTCGCTGATATCCAGCGCCATCGCCTCGACCGTTGTCGCACCGAGCATCAGCTGGGCGCAGTCCGCGGACGCAACCCTGCGCGGCACGGCGCCCGCCAGCGGGGTGATCACGGCGAAGAACGTCGCTACGGGTGCTGTGCGTCGCACCACCGCCGATGCCGACGGCAGCTATGCGCTCGTCGGACTGCCGCCGGGCACCTACCAAGTCGATGCCGGGCCGGGCACCGAACAAACCGTCATCCTCAGTGTGGCCTCGACCTCCACGTTGAACCTGGTCGCCACCAGCGCGACTACACTGAAAAGCGTCACCGTCAATGCGACCGCCTTGGCCGAAGTCAAGACCTCGGAAGTCGGCACGATCGTCAGCCAGCACGAAATCGACACGATCCCGCAAATCACGCGCAACTTCCTCGAATTCGCCGACACGGTCCCCGGCATGGCGTTCAGCGTCGATTCGCAAGGTCACACCTCGTTGCGCGGCGGTGCTCAGAACGACAGTTCGGTCAACGTCTACATTGATGGCGTCGGCCAGAAGAGTTACGTCAAGGAAGGTGGCGTCAGCGGTCAGTTTGCGAGTCAGGGCAATCCATTCCCGCAGTTGGCTATCGGCGAATACAAGGTCATCACCTCCAATTACAAGGCAGAATACTCCCAGATTTCCAGCGCGGCAGTGACCGCGCTGACCAAATCCGGCACCAATGAATTCCACGGTGAAGTATTCAGCAACTATACCGACGACAGCTATCGCAGCGAGACGCCGTCAGAAAAAAACGCTGGCGAAAAAACCAAGTCGCATGAGAAAGACTTCGGCTTCTCCATCGGTGGACCGATCATCCAGGATACGTTGCATTTTTTCCTGAGTTACGAAGGCAAGCGTTACGACACGCCGATCACGATTACTCCGGGCGTGGATATAGCGGGCGTTGATGTGAAAACGCTGCTGCCAGCCAATGTGCAATCGCAATTCGGCCCATCGGGACTGCCGTTCACCGAAAACCTGTATTTCGGCAAGATCGACTGGGAATTCTCCGATCGCGACCGCATCGAGATCAGTTCCACGGTGCGCCGCGAAAACCAGACTGACAACGTGGGTGGCTCGGTCGCAGCCTCCGCCGGAATCGATACGAAAAACGATGACACGCGCATCGACGCGCGATGGCAGCACAGCGCGGACCGCTGGTTCAACGAAGTGTTGTTCACCTACGAAAAATCGTTCAATGATCCTTCCTCGTTCGGTCTGGGCAATGGGGCGATTTACACCGTCAACATTGGTGGCAACGACAACACGATCGTGACCACTGGCCCCGCATCACCGCTGGCGACTCAGCACAAGGGCCAGAAAGGCCCCGGTATCCAGGATGATTTGACCTTCAACGATCTGGAATGGATGGGCGACCACGTGGTCAAGATGGGCGTCAGTTTCAAGGATGTGAAGCTGATCGCGCAGGACGCGGAATTGAACAACCCCCAATTTACTTACAACGTCACCCCGGACGGCACGGATACGCTGCCTTACAAAGTATTTTTTCCGGCCTCCGCGCCGGGGCTGAGTCCGGTTTCAACATCGAACAACAAGCAATTCGGCACGTATATCCAGGACGACTGGGCGGTCAACGACAAGTTGACCCTGAACCTCGGTGTGCGCTGGGATTACGAGGAATCTCCGGCATACCTTGATTACGTGACGCCGGCAAACGTGATCGCGGCACTCACCGGGCCGAACCCGGATGGGAACGCGCCGCCAGGGCAAACCTATGCGCAGGCGCTCAAGCTCGGCGGCATCGATGTCAACGATTACATCAGCAACGGGCACAACCGCAAGGCACAGAAGAACGAATGGCAGCCGCGTGTGGGCTTCTCCTACGATCTCAATGGCGACGAGCAACACGTGCTGTTCGGTGGTGCGGGTCGCGCCTATGACCGCGACCTGTTCGACTACCTGCAGCTGGAACAGACCAAGCAGGCGCTGTCGGAATTCACCTACTATTTCCAGGATCCGAACGGCAATTGCCATCTCGGCGGTACGCCGTGCATTCCCTTCGATCCGAATTACTTCAACGGTCTGGAAAACCTGTCTCCGCTGGCCGCGGCGAGCAACGTTGGCAAGGAAGTCGATCTGATCAACAACAATTTGAAAGCGCCGTATTCGGACCAGTTCAGCTTCGGCATCCGCAACAAGGTCGGCGACTGGAACACCAGCGTCGCCGTGGCCAGAATCCTCAGCCACGACGGCCTCGCATTCACCTTGGGCAACCGCTACCCCAATGGCGACTTCTGGCAGAGCTGCGGCGCAACCTGCACCTCGCAGCCATGGGGCAACGGCGTACCCGGCTTCGGCAACTTTATCGTCGGCAACAACGGCATCGAGACCCGTACCAACCAGTTGCTGCTCTCGGCCAGCAAACCCTACACGAAGGATTCCGGCTGGAGCGCAACGGTTGCATATACCTACACGGATGCAACACAGAATCGCGACATCAATGAGCATTACTCCTTCGATGAAGCGACCATCCATGACTACCCGTTCATAACTTCCAATGCCGCGCCGAAGCATCGTCTCGTCGCCACTGGCTCGATTGACGGCCCGTGGGGCATGACTTTCGCGACCAAGGTGACCCTGGAGACGCCAACCCCGCGCAACGACATCACCTGCTACGGCGTGTTGTTCAATACCGGTAGCTACTGCACGCCGATCTCCGCCACACCCAGTGGCGGTGGTACGGTCAACGATCCGCACGCGACCACGCCGCAATCGTTCGGCTTCGGCGGCAAGATATTCGGCTACCGCGATGTCGATTTCCAGGCCACCAAGAATTGGGACCTGACCCGCGGCATGAGCCTGTATTTCCGCGTGGATCTGCTGAATGCATTCAACTACAAGAACTATTCGGACTACATCAGCAACTACGGCGGCAATGGCGTGCTCAACAAATATCCAGTCAGCTACAACAGCATCGGCAATATCACTGGTGTACCGCGCACGATCAAAATGTCGCTGGGATTGCGTTTCTAAGAGGCGAAAGCACCCCCCACAAACTGTTTGCATCTTGACCTGAAATGCGTCATTACAAAGCCCGCAATGCGGGCTTTGTTTTGACTACCAGCGAAATCCATGACTGAACAGCGTATCAAGAACATCGTGATTGTCGGCGGCGGAACGGCTGGCTGGATGGCGGCAGCGGCATTTGCCAGGGTATTCGCCACGCAATACTCGATACGCCTGATCGAATCCGAGCAGATCGGCATCGTCGGCGTTGGCGAAGGCACGGTGCCGCACCTGAAAACCTTCAACAACGTGCTCGGCATCGACGAGATCGAATTCATCAAGCAAACGCGCGGCACGTTCAAGCTGGGCGTGCAGTTCAACGATTGGGGAAAGCCCGGCGATTCGTATATCCACGGGTTCGGCAATATCGGCCAGGACCTGGGCTGGCTGCCATTCCATCAATACTGGTTGAAGC
>JBDTLA010000112.1:0-21017 GCA_039935035.1 Rudaea sp.
TGCGGTTTGATCTGCTTTTCGAGCAGGGCCAGCGCCACGCGCTCCATTTCCTCAACGACCATCGCTGCGCCGTAAAGCTCGACCATGCGCAAGGTTCCCTGCACCTGGTGCAGGTAGCTTGCGCAGAACCGCATCAGGCTGGAGTCGGCCGGATCTTCGACGTAAGCCTCAAGCGCCTGACGCGCCTGCTTCAGGGTCTCGTCGAGTTCCTGTTTGACCCAATTCAGGGTGGTGAAGTCGATGCCGTCTTGCAGTTTCATAGCCGTTGCCTCAACAATCAGGTTGCCGAAAAAACCCGTCCTGGATTCTTTCAGTCGCTCCGCACGGGCAAAGCCCGCGAGCGTTGCTGCAGATCAACCACCCATGTGGTCGAGCCACGTGCGATGCATCCGTGCATCGCGTTCAAAGGGTGCATTCACGCCCCGCTATTGCGCACAAACGCCAGTACGTTGCGGCTTTCCACTCGGCTCAGACTGGCATGTGCGAAATTCGTCACTTCGCCCGCGCCCAGCACCAACAGACCACCTGGTTTGAGCAGGTTGGCGAATGTCACCAGCAATTCGCGACGCCGTTCGCGCGCGAAATAAATCAATACGTTTTGACAGAAAATCAGGTCCAGCCGCTTCAGTGGCGCGCGCGCCGCATCGAGCAGGTTGAACGAAGCAAAACCAACGCGTTTGCGCAATGATTCGTTGATCTGAAAACTGTCGTCGTCCAGTTCCTTGCAGTAACGTTGTCGATACTCCGTCGGAATCTCGTGCATTTTCTGCCGCGCGTAAAGCCCGGCACGACCAACGGCCAGAGCGGGAAGACTGACGTCGGTCGCGGTCACACCAAAGTACATGCGCTGTGTGCTCGTGACATGCATCTGCGCATCCAGCACCATCGCCAAAGTGTAGGCTTCCTCGCCGGTCGCGCAACCCACGCTCCAGGCATGCAACGTCGTCGATGCTGCGTCGGCTAGCATGCGCGGCAACCATTCCTGCGAGATCAGAGTGAACGATGGCGGATGCCGGAAGAAATGCGTTTCGTGTACGGTCAGGCGATCGACCAGAGTCGTCCATTCGATGGCCCCTTCCGGTACTTTCTGCAGGTCGCGGAAATAGGTCTCGAAATCCGTATGCCCGGTCTCGCGCATACGTCCGCGCACGCTGGTCACCAGGAACGCCTTGCGGGTTAATGGCACGACCACGCCCGTGCGCTTTTCGAGCAGATTCGCCCAACGCGCAAACTCGCTGTCGTCCATGCCCGGCATTTGTGCCAGCGGCGACCAGGTTCCGTTGGCTGACGCCATATTCGCTTTTCACCTTGAACGACTGGCAGCGTGCCGTGCAATCCGCATCAATTCGCAGCGTTCGTTGCATCCAGTACGATTTCGATCCCACGCCCATCGAGATTGCCCCCGCGCCGCTTGTTGGTGGAATCGAATACCGCACCCGGCCAGTCCGGACGCCATGCGTCACCGCTCACGCCGGAAGTTTGAAGTCGGCCACCGACCGGCGCAGGTCTGCGGCAAGCTGGGCCAGGTTTCCGATCGATTCGGCCGTTTGACCGGCACCTACCGATGTCTGCGTGGTAATTTCCTGAATCACGTTCATGGTGGCCGAAATATTCGTGGCCGCCGCCGACTGCTGACGCGCAGCTTCGGAAATGTTCTGAATCAGGTCTGCCAGGTCGTTCGACACCTTTTCGATCTCACCCAGCGCCAGGCCCGCGTCCTCGGCCAGGCGTGCGCCGGCAACCACTTCGGACGTGGTTTGTTCCATCGAGGTAACCGCTTCGTTGGTATCGGCCTGAATGGTTTGCACCAGAGTTTCAATTCGGCGTGTGGCGCCGGATGCGCGTTCGGCCAGTCGTTGCACTTCGTCGGCGACCACCGCGAACCCGCGGCCCGCTTCGCCTGCCGATGCGGCCTGAATGGCGGCGTTGAGCGCCAGAATATTGGTCTGTTCGGCGATGTCGTTAATCAGTTCGACGATCGATCCGATTTCCTGCGTGGATTCGCCGAGGCGTTTGATACGTTTCGAGGTTTCCTGGATCTGGTCGCGAATCGAATCCATGCCCTGAATCGTCTGGCGCACGATACCCGCACCCTTGGATGCGATCTGCACAGAGCGTTGCGCCACGTCGGCCGATTCGGCGGAGTTTTTCGACACCTCGTCGATGGATACTGCAATTTCGTTGATTGCCGCCGATGCCGAGGTAATCTGCTGCGCCTGATGCTCTGCCGCTTCGGCCAGATGCATGGCGGTGGCCTGGGTTTCCTGGGCCGACGTCGACACATGCATTGCGGTGTCGTTGATGGTGGTTACCAACGATCGCAGCGCTTCCACGGCGAAGTTCACCGAATCGGCGATAGCGCCGGTGATGTCTTCGGTAACGGTCGCCTTGACGGTCAGGTCGCCCTCTGCCAGCGAGCCCATTTCATCGAGCAAGCGCAGAATGGCTTCCTGGTTGCGCTGATTGAGTTCGGCGGTGACCTGATAACGTTGACGCTGGCTGCGGATCTGGCTGAGTACCAGCAACACGACCAGGATGATGGACAACAATGCCGCCACCGCACCGATCAAAAGACTCGGAAACAAGCGGCTGGAAGCCAAGTCGTTGATGCGTTGTGCAACTGGATCGGCCTTCAGAAGTACTGTCTGGGAATCGATTGACGCCTGGTCGGCAGCTTGCTTCACATCTTGAAGCGCCAAGGCGGAATCAAGCAGCTTCTTGACCGGATCGCCAACCAGCGCCTGCCACTGCGTGTTGACGTCGTCGAGAATCTGTTTGGCGTTCGGATTGGCCATCGCGTGGATGTTCAAATCCGGATTGCCGTCGATCAAACCGGTCAACACTGCGCCGTAGAACTGCGCGTCGCGAGCCAGGCCATCGGCGGCCGATTGCGCTTCTTCGCCACCCTGCAAAATGGTCTGCACACGCCGCTGCATGCGGTCGGCGAGCAACATCTCGCGCGAAGAAATCATCACCTGGCTGGCCGAGCCGTTTTTCTCGGTCAGTATCTTGACCACTTCCTCCATGCGCGAGTTGAGCACTGGCATCTTGCTGTTGAAATCCGCAGCAACCGCAGCGGTGTTGAGTACCTGTTCCTTGTTGCCGAGGATCTTGGTAGCGTGGGTGTTGAGAACCGCCCAGGCCTTGTCCAGATCCTTGATCTGCGTGCTCACGCCCGAGGTATCCGCGTAACCGTGCATGCCGGTCTTCGGATCGCCGTTCTTGAGTTTCATGAGCATGCCATCGATGGTGTTGCGCGTCTGCTCCAGACTCTTGAACGCATCGATGTTGCCGCTGGCGGCGTCGTTGGCCACGGTCGACAACTGCTGCGACAGCACCTGGATCTTCGTCACCAGGGCACTGGCCTTTGCATCCTGCGACGCGTTGTAGGTCAACAGGCCGAAGTCCAATACCGCAACCACGATTGCGATGATCAGCAATACGACGAGCAGCGTATTGGCACCTGCCCGCTCCTTACCGCCAACTGCACCAGTCGTCACACTCATAACTCACCCCTTCGGATTGTCGACGGCGTTCATGCTGCCGCCTGAATGAAATCGGGTGTGCGAACCAGGGCAGCCATGCTGAACATGCCCCAATGCACATCGCCCAAAGGATAATTCTCGGCCACGAATCGCTTATAGCGTTCGTCTTCTTCCTCCAGCGCATCGCTGCGCTGTTCTTCGGTGAAGCTGCGTTGTCCCAGCAACTCGTCGATCAGCAAGCCCACGCTGCCGCCAGCCTGACGCACCAACAGCACACGGCTGGAATCGGTCACCTGCGTGCGTTCTTCCATCAGATACAACTTCAAGTCGACCACTGGCACCAGGTTGCCGCGCACGTTGGCAACCCCCAGCAACCAGTTGCGCGTGCCGGGCACGATCGTCAATGATGGCATGGTGAGGATTTCGTTGACCTCATTGATGCTGCTGACCAGATACCGCGCGCCAACTCGAAAACCAATCCCACGCCACAAACCGGGGGCCTCGATCTGCTCGGGCAAACCGGCGACGTGCGCCAGGCTGCGGCGCTCGTAATCGGCAAGCGCATCAAAGGGCGACAGTTGCCGGGAGTCGAGAACGGAGGCCATGGTCGATTCAGCCTGCCAGCAGGGTCTGGATCCGACCGAGCAATTCCTGCTCGGCAACGGGTTTGATCAGGAAATCTTTCGCGCCTTGACGCAAGCCCCAGACGCGATCGGTCTCCATCGACTTGGTCGTCACGATGAGAATCGGAATCGAAGACGTGTCGGCCTCGCGACTGAGCGTGCGCGTGGCCTGGAATCCGTTCATGCCGGGCATGATGACATCCATGATGACCAGATCCGGACGCGCGCGTTTCGCCAGCGCGATGCCTTCTTCGGCATTTGCCGCGCTGCTGACCTGGTGTCCGTGTTTCTCCAGCAGCGTGGTGAATACACGGACATCGGTTGGTGAATCATCGACGATAAGAATATGCGCCATCGTTTTCCCCTTGCCTGTACGGATGGCCTCCACGCTCACTTATGGCTGACATGCCGGCGTATGGCGCCGAGCAATTCTTCCCGGGTGAACGGTTTGGTCAAATACTGTTCCGAGCCGACGATGCGGCCGCGCGCCTTGTCGAACAGGCCATCCTTGGAGGACAGCATGATCACCGGCGTGGCTTTGAACATCTGGTTGTTCTTGATCAACGCACACGTCTGATAGCCATCCAGGCGCGGCATCATGATGTCGACGAAAATAATATTCGGAAGCTGGTCAGAAATTTTTGCCAGCGCCTCGAATCCGTCGGTTGCGGTAACCACCTCGCACCCTTCTTTTTTGAGCAGGGTTTCGGCGGTGCGGCGTATGGTTTTTGAGTCATCGATCACCATGACTTTCAAACCTGCCAGCTGGCCATCTTTCGCTGTCTGTTCCACGTCCTGTTCCCCAAACCCAACGGAGTACCGAATACCTGCACGCGCATCGTTGTCCGCGGAATCGCGCAAGTCTTGCCTGTGCTGTTTAACCAATACTTAGCAAATCTGTCAAGTATTTCCGCTAAGTGTTCATGTCTGCTGGGAAAAATCCCGGCTCACAATGACCAATTTGGACCATTCCGCGCACCCGGCGCAGCGCGCCGGAGTGGTAGTATAGCCCGCTACCGGTCGCTCGCGCGTTGTCACAATGACTTGTTTTACCAGCACATCCCGTGCCAACTTTTGCCCAATTGCGCAATGCAAATGGGAGATCTGCCCATGAAATTGCGCGTTGCTGTGTTGATGGACCCGATCGACAACATCCACGTCGAGAAGGATTCCACATTTGCGATGTTGCTCGAGGCGCAACGGCGTGGCCACGAATTGCTCTATCTGACGCAAAAAAGTCTGGCGCTGCGCGAAGCGGCCCCGTGGGCGCACGCCGCCGCACTGAAGGTTCGCGACGACGCCAAACATTGGCATACGCTCGAATCGCCACATTGGCTTGATTTGCGCGACCTGGACGTGATCCTGGCACGCAAGGACCCACCCTTCGACGACCAATTTCTGTACGACACCATGGTGCTGGAGCTGGCCCAACGCACCGGCGTGCTGGTCGTCAACGATCCGCAGGCGCTGCGCGACGCCAACGAAAAACTTTACGCGCTGCATTTTCCACAATGTATCCCGCCGACCTTGATTGCGCGTGATGCGGTTGAATTGAAACGCTTCGTCGCCGATGTTGGCGAAGTTGTGCTCAAGCCATTGGATGGCATGGGCGGTCGATCAATCTTCCGCAGCCGTCGCGGCGATCCGAACTTGAACGTGATCCTTGAAACTCTGACTGCGGAAGGTCGCAATTTCGCGATTGCACAGCGTTACTTGCCGGAAATCAGTGCCGGCGACAAGCGCGTGTTGCTCATCAACGGCGAGCCCGTGCCGTATGTCTTGGCGCGCATGCCGCAGGGCGACGAATTTCGCGGCAATCTCGCCCGCGGCGGCAAAGGGATGGGCATGCCGATCAGCGACCGCGAACGCTGGATTGCCGCCCAGGTTGGGCCGGAACTACGTCGGCGCGGCATGATCTTCGTTGGCCTGGACGTCATCGGCGACTGGCTCACCGAAGTCAATGTGACTTCACCAACCTGCATTCGCGAACTCGACACCCAGTTCGATTTGAATATCGCCGGTCAGTTGTTCGACGTCATCGAGGGAAAATGCCAGTGAGTGGTCCGGCTGTCGGTAGCGGCGACCGTCTTGGAGTAACGCTGCTGTTTTCGGTCATCGCCCATGGGGTGCTCGCGCTGGGGCTTACGTTCAGCTATCCCAAGCCCGCCCCAAGCCTGCCGTCGCTGGATGTAATCCTGGTGCAATCGGCTAGCGGCGAGCAACCGGTCAAGGCCGATTTCCTCGCCCAAGCCAACAATACCGGCGGCGGCAACAGCGACCGCGCCGTGCGCCCGAGCGCGCTGACGTCCAGCACCCAACCCAAACCGACACCCGGCATTGCGCCGCGCGAAACAATTGCTTCGGCACCCACGCCGCATCCGCCGACCCCGCACGAGTTGTTGGTCCAGCAAAAATCGTCGTTCACGGTGAACACCGAGCAGGCTGCCCCCGAGCAGCAGCCGCTAGACGAACCGAACGTGCACGAGTTGATGGAAAAGCGACTCGAAATGGCGCGTTTGGCCGCGGAAATCGCGCATGAATCGCAAGCCTATGCCAAGCGCCCGAAAAAGAAATATATATCGGCCAACACCAAGGAATATGGCTACGCCGCTTACATGGCCGCATGGGTTGCGCGCATCGAGCGCATCGGCAACCTCAACTATCCCGACGAGGCGCGTCGGCGCCAAGTGCATGGTCAATTGGTATTGACCGTTGCACTGGACCGCAACGGCCGGGTCAAGCATATCGATGTCATCGAATCCAGCGGACACAAGGTTCTCGACGACGCCGCCATCCGCATCGTCCGACTGGCCGCGCCCTTCCCTGCGATTCCCACGAAGGAAGGCGTCGACGAACTCTACATCACGCGTACCTGGCAGTTTCTGCCGGGAGATATTTTGCGGAACCGTTGAGGGAGATCCGGACATGGGGAATCGGGAATCGGGAACGAGCTGGAGAAGTTCGTCATTCCAGCGGCTGTTGCGAGCCGCTGGAATGACGAGCCTTTGATTTGACGTCTCCCAGCCAAACGTCTCGCACCGCCCCTTCTCCCCGCTCCCCGTTCACCGCTCCGCTTGTACAATACCCACATGACCAACATGCAACCAATCAGCAGCCTGGCCAACTATTTCCTCATCGCCATGCCGTCGATGCGCGATCCGGGCTTTCGTCGCGGTGTGACTTTCATGTGCCAGCACGGCGACGACGGTGCGATGGGATTGCTCATCAACCGGCTTTCCGAATACCGGCTCGGTGACGTACTCGCGCAGATGAACCTGAAATCCGATTCCAGCCAGATCAGCAATGCACCCGTGCTGATCGGCGGGCCGGTGCAACCCGAACGCGGCTTCGTGCTGCATTCGCCGCACGGGAACTGGGAGTCGTCTTACAAGATTTCCGAACGTGTTTGCGTGACCACCTCGCGCGATGTTCTCGCCGCGATAGCGGTTGGCGAAGGTCCATCCGATGCGCTTGTGGCCTTGGGCTACTCCGGTTGGACACCAGGCCAGATCGATACCGAATTAAAGGAAAACGCCTGGCTCACCGCCAACGCGGACGAAAATATACTTTTTCACACGCCGCTGGAACGCCGATGGGAGTCTGCGGCCGCGCTGGTCGGCGTCGATATTTCAAGCCTAACTGGCTATGCCGGACATGCGTAGCAAGACCAGGATCGAAGTACAAAGGGCCCGGGCGATGAGCCAAGAGGCGAGAACCGAAGCACCACGAACGGCGACCCCATCTGCAGTTCAACACGCTTCGTCTTTGGCGTCCGGTCCGTCCGCCGTCGGTACGGTTCTTGGTTTCGACTATGGCGCAAAGCGCATTGGCGTCGCGGTTGGCAATGCCATGACCGGTGCGCGCGGGCTGGAAGTCATTGGCAACAGCGAGCGTGGTCCCGACTGGCAGCGAATTGACATGCTGGTGCGTGATTGGCGTCCCGGCGCACTGTTGATCGGCTTGCCGTTGACAATGGACGGCGACGAACAAGGCAATAGTCGCTCAGCGCGCGCGTTCGCAGCGGCGCTGGCCGAACGATTCGACCTGCGCACTTACCTGGTCGACGAGCGCCTGAGCTCGCATGCGGCAGCATCGCGCTTTGCCGCGCGGCGCGCGAATGGGGAGGCGCGCCGCAAGCATGCGCAGACGCTTGATGCCGTGGCCGCAGAAATCATCATTGAAACCTGGTTGGCGCAATCGAAACTGCCAGCGCACATCGCCAGTGCAGGCCCATCATGACCAACGACACAGTCACTACGTCCAGCGCGGCCGCTCAAGTCGACCGCCATGGCAACCTGCGCCACCTGCTGACCCTTGACGGTTTGCCGCGCGAACGCGTCCTCGCGTTGCTCGATCGCGCTGATGCCATGCGCCGCGACAGCCATGCGGGCACGCGCCCGCTGGACTTGCTCAGCGGTCGCACCGTCATCAATCTTTTTTTTGAACCGTCCACGCGAACGCGCACATCGTTTGATCTGGCCGCACAGCGGCTTGGTGCCAAGGTGATCAATTTCGACCTCGCCAGTTCGTCCACGATCAAAGGCGAAAGTCTGCTCGATACGGTGCACACGCTCGAGGCGATGCATTGCGACGCGTTCGTCGTGCGCCACAAGGAAACTGGCACGCCGGAATTCATCGCCCGACACCTGCGTTCGCAAGCCGCCGTTATCAATGCCGGCGATGGCAATCATGCGCACCCCACCCAAGGCTTGCTCGATGCGGTAACGCTGCGTCGCCACCGTCCGGAACTTGGCGAACTGCGGGTGGTGATTTGTGGTGACATCCGTCACTCGCGCGTGGCCCGGTCCGATATCCACATGCTGCGTGCCTTGCAGGTGCGCGAAATCCGTTTATGCGCGCCGCAGGAGCTACAGGCCGATCCAGCAGAATTTCCGGATTGTCACCTTTTCCACAATTTCGACGACGCCATCGATGGCGTCGACGTGGCGATCATGTTGCGCCTGCAGAAGGAACGCATGCAGGCCGCGGCAATTCCCTCCGAAGCCGAATATTTCCAACGTTATGGGCTTTCCATCGCGCGTCTGCGGCATGCACGCAGCGACTGCCTGGTAATGCATCCAGGCCCCGTCAATCGCGGGGTGGAAATTGCTGGTGATGTAGTGGATGGCCCGCAATCGTTGATTCTGGAGCAGGTCGCCAATGGCGTTTTCGCGCGCATGGCCGCATTGGCGCAATTACTCGAAAATCGCGTCGGTGATTGATTCCTGGAAACCCACGCCGCAGCGCGCAGACAACAATTCCTTAATCGCGCATAATCGCGCTCTCACCATCATGTCCACGGCCAATCGGAAAATACCCATGATTCGCATCCGTAATCTCATGTGCTGCCTCTGCGTCGCAACCTTGCTTGCCGCATGCAGCAAGAGCAGCACCGACACCGGCGCACCGCTTGCCTTTGTGCCTGCCGATACGCCGTACGTTTACGCTAACCTTGAACGAACCCCGAAAGCCGTCACCGAGCAGTGGTCGAAACACATGCAGGAATACTGGCCCGTCGCGTTCGGCATGTACGACGGCATGCTCGCCAAACTGGACAAGCAGGCAGACGCGAAGTCCGCGCCATTCTTGAAAATCGCGCACGCGGTGGTGGACGAACTCAAGGCCCTCGACAGCGTGGACAAATTGCGCGCGATCGGAGTCAGGCCCGATGCGTTGATCGCGGCCTACGGTGTTGGCATGGCGCCGGTGGTTCGAATCGAACTGGGCGATCCGGTGGCATTCAAGGCGGAAGTCGCGCGCGTTGAACAAAAGGCCGGTGAAAAGCTGCCCGTTGGCAAAACAGGAACACAGGAATATTGGCAGTGGGCCCATGCAAAGGCCATGGTCATTGTTGCGATCGAAGGCTCGCAATTGGTCGCGACAGTAGCGCCCACGGATGCTTCCGACACGCTCAAGCAAACGTTGCTTGGCATGATTCGTCCGGCCCAGTCGATCGCCGCCGCAGGCACGTTGCAGACACTCGCCAAACAATACGGTTACTCGCCATATGGCGAAGGCTTCATCGACTTTACCCGCATCGCAACGCGCTTGAGTAGCGCGCCGACCGGCACCGATCTGGAAATCGCCAAGGCGCTGGGGCTGCCGACTGGCGGCAGCGATGCAGCATGCAAGAGCGATTACCTGCGCATCGCGCAAAAATTCCCGCGTCTGGCCTTTGGTGCCGAAGAGTTGAGTGAAAAACGCGTGCGTGTCGGCATGCAATTGGAAACTGACGCGGATGTGGCCAAGCAGCTCATGGCCGCAGTGCCGGCAGCACCGGGTACTGGCGCATCAGGAGAAGGAATCGTCGATTTCAGCGTTTCGCTGCCCCTGCTCAAAATCAAGGACTTCTGGCTCGCGCAGGCCGATGCCGTGGTCGCCCATCCGTTTTCGTGCCCGGCACTGGCCGACCTGAACAAGGGCTTCGGCGAGATGAAATCCAAACTCGACATCACCGTCCCGCCACCCTTGAGCGACTTGACCGGATGGCGTGTCGTCGTCGACAAACTACAACCGCGTGCCGGAGGCATACCCGACGTTGCAGGACGTGTGTTGTTCGCCTCGAACAACCCGGCCGCCGCCTTGGCGATGGCGCAATTGACGGTACCGGCGCTAAAGGACCTGAAGTTGACTGCAGACAGCAAGCCAGTCGCACTGCCTGCTGGACTCGCGCCTGCAGGAACGCCACCGTTGTTTGCGGCCATGTCCGACAAAGCACTGGCAATCGGCGCAGGAAGCGGCGAAGACGCGGCGCTCACGAAATTCCTGGCAGCGCCGGCGGCGCAAAAGCCGGTATTCTTCCGCGTCTACGGCAGTGGGGCCATTTATGGCCTGATGGCCGATTTCATGGGAGAGTTCAAATCCAAAATGCCGGCAGAAACCCAGGCACAATTCGATGCGCAATCCAAAATGTTCAAGGTTTACGAGAAATGGATCCGGTCGTTCGAGTTGAACATGAGCGTCAATGCAAGCGGCATTGCGCTGGAAGAAACCGTCGAGCAAAACTGAGGCCAGACTTGACTGAATGTTGAAAAACACCCAGCTAAAGCACCGCAGCGATGCATCGCGCGCGAGTCGATCACGCAGATGATTGATTCGCGCAGCGAGGTTCGCCGGCTTTGCCACGCTTGAGCGACTGAAAAAGTCCGGGAGCGACTTTTTCAGCAAGCTGCTTAAACGCCCCTTCAACAACCACGCGCATCAACCCACCCACAGCAGCCGGCCGCGAAATCCGCGCCCGGCGCTGTCAACATCATGCGACTGAAGAATGCGCTTGCCGGCAGCGTGCGCTGCATCCGCAACATCGGATTCGGCAAGCACGTGCATCTCCGCCGCCGCTTTACTGGCATGTACCAGGCGGCGCAGAGGCGCCAGCATTGCGTTGGGCAACAAGCGATAACCGAGCCCGCGCCAATCGCTACTGAAGCCGTTTGCAATCTGGAATACCGCCAAGCCATCGACTGCGAGCACGCGCAAGAATTCAGCAATGTACGCACGCTGCAAACGTGACGGCATGTGATGCAGGGTAATCACGGAATAGACCAGATCGACGCTGGCGTCGGCGAGAAAATCCAGCCGCGGCTGGGCATTTTCCACAAAGCAAACATTGGCCAGATGGGCATTCGCGCTGAGTGCCTGCGCCAGCATGCTCGGCGAAATATCTACGCCAATGACGTGGTCATAACGTGAGCCCAGCGCGCGCGTAAGGCGCCCGATCCCACACCCGAAATCGACCGCCATGCGACGCTGGTGCGGACGACCGAGTTGTTCGCAGTATGCCTGGATTGCAGCGATTTCGATCTCGCCGGCGGCGAAAAATTCGTCGTTATTCCATCGTCCACCGCGCTTGTCCGGTCGCGACAGGATCGCCCAGTGCGGGTCGTCGTGGCCGAGCGCATTCCAGGTGGTGCGTAGGTGGTTGAGGTCATTGGGCATGGGGTGGGAGGCGTGAGAGACGGGGAGACGGAGAAACGTAAACGCAGACGCCTACATCGTTGACTTTACGGTTCCCGATTCGCGGCTCTCGACTCCCGACTCCAGAATCCCAGCTGTCCAATCAGTTCTCAACGAGTTCCACCCCATCCATGCCTTGCGACAAGGTATGCGCGTCGCCGCCTTGGGCGAGTTTGATCTTCAGGCGCACTTCGTTGGTCGAGTCGGCATAGCGCAACGCGTCTTCGTAGGAAATCTCGCCGGCCTGATACAACTCGAACAGACTCTGATCGAAAGTCTTCATGCCGAGGTTGGTGGATTCCTTCATAACATCCTTGAGCTTGTGTACTTCGCCCTTGCGGATGTAATCCTGCACCAGCGGCGTGCCGAGCAAAACTTCAACCGCGACTCGGCGCGCCTTGCCGTCCGGGGTGGGAATCAATTGCTGGGCGACCACGCCTTTGAGATTGAGCGACAAGTCCATGAACAACTGCTCGCGCCGATCCGAGGCGAAGAAATGAATGATGCGATCCATCGCCTGGTTGGCGTTGTTCGCATGCAGCGTACACAGGCACAAGTGACCGGTTTCAGAGAAGTTGATGGCGTGTTCCATGGTTTCGCGCGTACGCACTTCGCCGATCATGATTACGTCCGGTGCCTGGCGCAGGGTGTTCTTCAGCGCGTTTTCCCAGGAATCGGTGTCGATGCCGAGTTCACGTTGGGTGATGATGCAGCCTTCGTGCTTGTGCACGTATTCGATCGGGTCTTCAATCGTGATGATGTGACCGGTAGAATTCTGATTGCGGTAGCCGAGCATCGAGGCAAGCGAGGTCGACTTACCCGTACCGGTCGCACCAACGAAGATGATGATGCCGCGCTTGGTCATCGCCAAAGTCTTGATGATCGGCGGCAGGGTGAGTTCCTCGATCGTGGGAATGCGCGTCTCGATCCGGCGCAGCACCATGCCCACGTTGTTGCGCTGGTAAAAACAGCTCACGCGGAAACGACCCACGCCCGATACGCCAATGGCAAATTGGCATTCGTGGGTTTTTTCAAATTCCTCGCGTTGCGATGGCGTCATCACATTCAACACCATGTCGCGCGATTGCTGCGGCGTCAGCGGATTCTGCGTGATTGGCGCGATGCGTCCATTCACCTTGATCGACGGTGCCACACCGGCCGTGATGAAAAGGTCCGATGCTTTTTTGTGCACCATCAACTTGAGGAAGGAAGTGAAATCTACTGCGCTCATGGCGAAACTCCCGGGTTCAACGCCCCGATACTCGTGTAACTGGGTCGCGTGTCACTACACGATCATGTGCTGCACGGGATGACGGCGACTGCCTGGATGGATCTCGTGTCATCGTACATCCATGTACTGCACCGGGTGACGGCATCCTGCCATCACTTGAAGATTTCCTTGTTCTTGGCGCGACCGATGGCCTGCTGGCGCGTAACCAGGCCGCGTTTGACCAAATCCTGCAGGCATTGATCCATGGTCTGCATGCCGTACTGGTTTCCGGTCTGGATCGACGAATACATCTGCGCGACCTTGTCCTCGCGGATCAGGTTGCGAATAGCCGGAATGCCAACCATGATTTCGTGAGCGGCAATACGCCCGCCGCCAACCTTCTTCATCAGTGTTTGCGCGATCACGGCGCGCAGCGACTCGGACAACATCGAGCGCACCATCGGTTTTTCACCGGCGGGAAACACGTCGATGATGCGGTCGATGGTCTTGGCCGCCGATGACGTGTGCAACGTGGCGAATACCAAGTGCCCGGTTTCCGCTGCGGTCAGGGCCAGGCGAATGGTTTCGATATCGCGCATTTCGCCGACCAGGATGAAGTCGGGATCTTCGCGCAATGCCGAACGCAGCGCCTCGTTGAATCCATGCGTATCGCGATGCACTTCGCGCTGGTTGATCAGGCACTTCTGCGAGGTGTGCACGAATTCGATCGGATCCTCAACACTGAGGATATGGCCGTATTCGTTCTTGTTGATGTGGTCGATCATTGCCGCCAGTGTGGTCGACTTGCCGGAACCGGTGGGTCCCGTGACCAGGATCAAACCTTGCGGCTGATCGATCAATTCCTTGAAAATCTTCGGGCAGCCCAGGTCTTCAAGGCTGAGCACCTCAGATGGAATCGTACGGAACACCACGCCGGCGCCACGATTCTGGTTGAACGCATTGACGCGAAAACGCGCCAGGCCTGGGATCTCGAAGGAGAAGTCGACCTCGAGGAACTCTTCGTAGTCGCGGCGCTGTTTGTCCGACATGATGTCGTACACCAGCGAATGCACCTGCTTGTGGTCCAGCGACGGAATATTGATGCGACGCACGTCGCCATCCACGCGGATCAACGGCGGCACGCCGGCGGACAAATGCAAGTCCGACGCCTTGCTCTTGACCGAAAATGCCAGCAACTCGGCGATATCCATGCGGTAGTCCCCTCGATTCAATCCAGTTGCGCGCGGAATACGCGCTTTCACTTGCAGTATAGCGCGATAATTTCCAGTCAGCGCAACCCTTTGCGACGACTTTCTTCAGCGCAATATTACTGCGTCAAGTTTACCCACGAGTGCGTATGGAGCTGTCCGATGCCCGAGGGTGCGTTCGCGTCCGGAATCGAAAATCAGCAGCCCTTTTGACTTCGCGAAACCCCACTCCAGGCCAGCAATTGTCCACCTTGCTAAACTTCTACATTCTTCCCGGGATTGCCTTCCAATGGATTCATCTCAAAATTCTGCCCCATCGTTTTTCCAACAGATCGCCTTTATCGGCGGCGGCAACATGGCCCGCAGCCTGATTGGCGGGCTGATCGGCAATGGCGTACCTGCGACAAACTTCGCCGTGGCCGAACCCAACGCGCGGCTGCGGGACGCGCTGGCCGCGGATTTCGACGTTGCTGCGCATGCCGACAATGACACCGCAGCGCGTGCCGCAAATGTCATCGTGCTGGCTGTCAAGCCGCAGGTGATGCGCGGTGTTTGCGCGGGTTTGCGCGACTGTGTGCAGAAAGCCAAGCCGCTGGTTATTTCCATTGCCGCGGGCTTGCGCGTCGAGCAACTGGATCGCTGGCTGGGCGGTGGCGCCGCGATCGTGCGCTGCATGCCGAACACGCCAGCCCTGATCGGCGCCGGCGCGACGGGCCTTTTCGCCAATGCGCAGTGCAGTGCCGCGCAACGTGAAGCGGCGCAAGGCATACTTGCCGCTGCCGGAAGCACCGCGTGGATCGGTGAAGAAGGGCTGATGGATACGGTAACGGCGATCTCAGGCTCTGGCCCGGCATATTTTTTCGCCCTGGTCGAAGCACTTGAAAATGCCGCCGCGGCACAAGGACTTCCCCGCGAAATCGCGCGCGCACTGGCTTCGCAAACCTGCTTTGGCGCCGGACGCATGTTGACTGAAGATGCCGCTACACCGGCGCAATTGCGCCAACGCGTAACGTCCCCCGGGGGCACCACGCAAGCCGCACTGGAAAGTTTCAACAGCGAAGGACTTGAAGCGATCGTCGCGCGTGCCGTGGCCGCGGCGACACGACGCGGACAAGAACTCTCCGCACAACTCGACGATCAAGCTTAGCCATGACTTATCTGCAAAATGCCGGCGCGTTCCTGATCACCAGCGCATTCGGTTTTTTCATCTGTCTGTTCCTGGTGCGCATGATGCTGATTGCGATCGCCGCGCCGTTCAACGAACCGGTTTGCCGCTTCGTCTACCAATTGACGAATCCAGCCATCAATCCGATCCGTTCGTACGTACCGCGCTGGCGCCGCATTGAGCTGGCATCCATCCTGATTGCCTGGCTGCTCGGAATCGTTGAACTGGCGCTGCTGGTCGCGTTGTTTGGATTGCCGCTCGGGGCACTGGGAATCGTAGTACATGCGCTGGTCGACACGCTGGACTGGGCGATATTGATCCAGCTCGTTGCAATCATCGCGTTCTGCGTGCTGAGCTTTTTCCCCGCATTGCGATCCGATCCCAACTTCCAGTTGTTGGTGCGATTCGTCGCGCCGGTTGTGCGACCGTTTCGGCGCCTGATTCCACCGCTGGGCGGCTTGGATCTATCCTGCTGGGCAGCCTGTATCGCCTTGATCCTGCTGCGCCTGCTGGTAATCGCGCCGCTAACCGATTTGTCGCTGCGCATTGGCTGACTCCGCGGAGTAAGATCGCACGCGTCGGATCGGAATCCCACATGCGCGCAGCCCACAAAACCAGCGTTACCCTTGTTGCCCTCGCCTTGCTGTTGATACTCCTGGCGTCGCCGCGACATGGGCATGGGCAAAGCGACTCTTCACAGGACGTGGGCAAGTACATTGTCCACTACAGCGCAATTTCCACAAATCAACTCTTGCCGGCGATGGCCCGGCGCTACGGCATTAACCGCGACGCCAACCACGGCTTGCTCAATATCGCGATCGAGGAGAAAGGCGGCGAATCGCACATGGTGCGCGTCGATGTCAGCGCTCGCGTTGGGGATTTGCTTGGACACGATCAAGTGATCCGCATGCGCGAAACCAGTGAGGACGGGGAAATCGACTACCTCGGCGTGTTCGAGTTGAATGGCTCAGGAACTTACCATTTCAGCGTGCGCCTGACACTTCCCGGCGAAACCCAACCGCACGTGATCAAATTCAATACCGATTACGTAGTCGACTGACGCCGCACCCACGCCGCGATAATCGCGTGCAAAGCATCCAGCCCATCGAATAACGCCGCGGGTCCGGGCTGCAGGATGATCGGCGATTTCACTTCGTGCAGCTCGCCGTCGCGAACCGCCGGGATCGCCTCCCAACCCGGTCTCGCCCAAACTTTCTCGGGCCGGAATTTCTTGCCACACCACGATCCGATGATGATATCCGGCGCCGCGTCGACCACTTCGCGCGCATCGGCGATGATGCGATCTTTGCCTAGCGACGCGGCCGCACGTTGCGGAAAAATATCGTCGCCACCAGCACTGCGAATCAATTCAGAAACCCAGCGAATGCCGGAAATCATCGGCTCGTCCCACTCCTCGAAATATACGCGCGGCCGGCGGACGAATCGCGATGCCGCTTTCTCCACTTGTGCAATATGAAGCAACGCGCGCTGCGCCAGCACCTCGGCCTTGTCGGCAACGCCGACGATCGCGCCCAGGCGCCGAATGTAATCGACGAGGCCCGCAACGGATCGGTGATTGCTGATCCACACCTCGACACCGGCACGAATCAATTCGCGAGCAATATCCGCCTGGATATCGGAAAACCCGACAACGAAATCCGGTTCGAGCTTGAGGATTTCGCCGATCTTCGCGCTGGTGAACGCCGAGACTTTCGGCTTTTCCTTGCGCGCTCGCGCTGGCCGCACGGTAAACCCGGAAATGCCGACGATGCGATCCGACTCACCAATTGCATAAAGCACTTCGGTGGGTTCTTCGGTAAGGCAAACGATGCGGTGCGGGCCGTGCATGGGAAGGCTTCTGCTCCCTCTGCCCCAACGACTCGTCGTTGAGGCAGAGGGCGGGGGTGATGGGAATGGTCGCAACGATAACCGAAACTTGAGTCAATGCAAGGCGTCTCCTCGTCACCCTGCCCTCTCTCCCAAGCAAGCTCGGGGGAGAGGGCATACGCATCACGGATACAAAAGCCGCTTGCTCCAGGCACCGTCCAAGATTTCATAACGCACGCGCTCATGCAGGCGCGCGCGCTGGCCGTACCACAGCTCGATCATCTCCGGCACCAGGCAATAGCCACCCCAATGCGGTGGTCGCGGTACGGACACGCCTTTGAATTTGCGCTCGAACTCGGCGACGCGCGCGTCGAGCTCTTCACGCGTTGCAAGGGTTTGCGATTGCCGGGACGCCCAGGCGCCAATCTGGCTGGCGCGCGCTCGCGATGCGAAATATTCGTCGGAATCGGCAGCGGCAACTTTGCAGACCACGCCTTCCGCGCGCACCTGCACGATATCGTTCAAGGTCTTCCAGAGGATGCAAATCGCAGCGCTGGAATTCTCTTCCAGCTGGTGCGCCTTGGCGCTGTCGTAGTTGGTGTAGAACCCGAACCCGCGCTCGTCGATCTGCTTGAGCAGCACAATACGCGCGGACACGCGCCCATCGATGCCGGCCGTCGCCAACGTCATTGCTGTCGGTTCGGGTTCGCCTACAGCGCGAGCGGCGTCGCGCAATCCAGCGACCGCTGCAATGGCTTCATCGTAAAGCAACGACATACCGGTGCGGCGGACGAACGCTTACGCGCTCGGCGCAACCGTCACCGCCGTGCCATAAGCCAGCACCTCGGTGACGCCTTGTGCCACTTCATTGGCATCGTAACGCATGCCGATGATGGCATTGGCACCGTGCGTCGCGGCATGCCTGACCATCAGCTCGAAGGCATCTTCGCGTGCCTTCTCGCACAACTCGGTATATAGCGTGATGTTGCCGCCGAGCAGGGTTTGCAAACCTGCGCCGATGCTGCCGACGACGCTGCGCGAACGCACCACGATCCCGCGCACGATACCGAAATTGCGCACGATCTTTTGTCCGGGCAGCTCAAATGAGCTCGTCACCATCGATGCAGGAATACTGGCCAAGTTCGGTCTCGCGTCAATCGACCATGAAGGTGATGCGCATGTTTGCGCGCCACTCCTTGATGCTGCCATCGTCATTGGTGATGACGTTGAGTTCGTTCACCCAGGCACCCTTGATGTTCTTCACCGTTTTGCTGGCCTTCTTCAAGCCGCCGGCGACGGCATCGTCAAATCCTTTGCTGGATGACGCACTGATTTCGATGACCTTGGCGATATTGTTCACGGCACTTCTCCTTAGCGTTGGTGAAAGTGGTTGAACGGGCAGTGTAACAAAACTGGATCACGACGATGCTGCTGGTGCCGAACGGCGCACCGGCGGCAGCCAGCGCAACCAGATCAGCCAGAAAACCAGTGCGTCAAGAATGATCAGCGCTTGCCACAGATACAGGTGAAACCACTCAAACCAGACCTGATTCCACTCGTGCAGATAGAACAGACTGATGATGCGCACGAGATTCAGCGTCTGTATCGCGACAAATCCGAGGGCGATTCCGACCAATTTGTTTTTCAGCGGGGCAGGAAAAGCAAGAATCGCCGAAACCAGGATCAGCACCGCTTCCACGCCGTTGCAACCAGCAACAATCTCGATGCCACCGCCCGTCGCGGCATTGAGGATATCGTTGTTGCGCGCAAGCACGCCGTGATCGAACAAGCGCATCAGCCACACACTGACATGCGCGATTGCCGAGGTGAATGGCGCGATCACATGCGTCTGCACCGGATGCAGCAATTCGGCGGTAAACAAGACGATGAGGCTGACGAGAAAGATCGATATGAAGCGGAACATGGGAATCTACTGGGGAGGCAGGCGGGCAGGAAGGCGGGCAGGAAGGCGGTGAGCATAAACGCTTCGTCATTCCAGTAAAAGCTGGAGGGGCTCTACAACAGCCGCAGAACTGGTCATCCAGTTCTGCGGCGCTTAGTCGTTGAACACCAACACGTACCAAAGCGAGAACTGGATTTCTGCCTGCGCAGGAAAGACGAGCGATGGAGTTCCTGCTGATCGAGTCCCAAGTCCCGTCTCACGTCTCACGTCTCTGCTAGCATTCCGCCCATGAATCCCGCACCCAATCTTTTCTTCGTCGGCCCGATGGGCGCCGGCAAGACCACCATTGGTCGACGCACGGCCGCGTTGCTCGGCATGCCGTTTTTCGACCTGGACCACGAAATCGAAACACACTGCGGCGCGGATGTCCCGTTGATTTTCGATATCGAAGGCGAATCCGGATTCCGCCATCGCGAAAGCATGGTTCTGGCCGAATACGTGGCGCGACAGGGCATTGCGCTGGCCACCGGTGGCGGCGCCGTGCTCGCAGAAGAAAACCGTCGACTGCTCAGTGAACACGGATTTGTCGTTTATCTGGAAACCACCGTCGACGAACAACTGCAACGCCTGTCGCGCGACCGCAAACGCCCGCTGCTGGTGGCTCCGGATCGACGCGAGCGGCTCATTGCGCTGGCCGAACAACGTGAACCGTTGTACCGCAAAGTCGCCGACCTCACCCTCCCACCCGGACACGTCGGCAGCACTGCGCAGGTGGCACAACGACTCGTCGCCGAACTGGACAAACGTTGGCAGCGCCCCAATGTCGCGGCCCGGACATCGGGCCGAGTCGCATGAGCGTCACCACGCCGCTGGAATTGAACGTCGAGCTCGGCGCACGTACATATCCGATACGCATCGACGCAGGATTGCTCGCGCAAACGCAACACTGGCGTGCAGCGATTACCGGCCGGCATGTGCTCGTCGTCAGCGACGAAAACGTCGCGCGTTTGTATGCAGGTAAGCTATCGACAGGTTTCGAAGGCAAGCAGCTTGATCAACTGGTTTTCGCCCCCGGCGAAACCTCCAAGTCGCTCGAATCCTGCGCAGCGATTTTCGATGCACTGGCGCGTATGGGGGCCAATCGCGACGCCTGCATCATCGCACTGGGCGGTGGCGTGGTCGGCGATCTGGCGGGATTCGCCGCGGCATGCTGGATGCGCGGCATCGACTTCATGCAAATGCCTACTACCTTGCTGGCGATGGTGGATTCATCCGTCGGCGGCAAAACCGGCGTGAATCTTGCCCAAGGCAAAAACCTGGTCGGCGCATTTCATCAACCGCGTGCCGTGTTCATCGATACCGATACCCTGGCCACGCTGCCGGACCGCGAATTGCGCGCCGGATTCGCCGAAGTCGTCAAATATGGCGCGTTGGGCGATGCCGAATTTTTTGCGTGGCTGGAAACGCATGCTGGCGCGCTAAGCGCACGCGATCCGGAATTGCTGGCACAAGCGATCGCGACTTGCTGCAGGCAAAAAGCGGCGATCGTCGCGCGCGACGAAACCGAACAAGGCGAACGCGCCCTGCTCAATTTCGGCCACACCTTCGGCCACGCACTGGAAACCGTCTGCGGCTACGGTACC
>JBDTLA010000113.1:0-24437 GCA_039935035.1 Rudaea sp.
CATCATGAATCCGGGCAAGGTGTTGACCGTTGGTTCCGACTGACTTGACTGGTTGCGGACGCGAATCGGTGCCGCGCTAATCGCTAGCGCGTGTGCCTGAACGGCGGCGCTTGTGCGGCGGCAACCACGGCTTGAGCACTTGCTCCACGTGCGCCGGCCAATCGCGATTGGCTGTCGGATTGGCTGGACTTGGGTGCAGTAGATAACGCACATCCGCATCCGCACCGAGCACGTGCCTGGCGCGGCGTTCGGCATAACGTCCAATTGCCACGACAGCAATCGGTTCCAGTGCGCGGACGGCCGACGCCAGTGCGCGATCGCAGATGGAGGTCAGTGCTTCGGTCTCGCGCTGGTTCAAATGTTCGGGGATGAGATTGCGCCCGTCCTTGATGAACAGCAGCGGGCAGTAATTCCAAACGAAGAAGCGCGTGAAGAATTCGTCTGGTGAACCCAGGCGCTCCTGTGCCCAGCGCCAGACGCGTGAGCCGCTGCCTTCGTTGCGGTGACACGCCATGCCGAGAATCGGGTATTTGGGGTGTTGCTCCGGCAGCGTCTTGCCCAGGCGCGATTCGATGCCGAACCACTCGCGCACGGTCACTACATCGCCAAACGGCACGCCGGTTTGCGCCATGCCCCAGGGTCCGGGGTTCATGCCCAGCAGCAACACGCGCCCGCGCTGCGTGCCGTAGCGTTGCAGATATTCGCGGTGCGCGGCCCATGCATAATCCAGCGGATTGTAGACATGGCTAGGCGTGACGAAGCGCAATGCGCCGACGTCGCGCGCTAGCGCGCGGGTCGCTCTCAGCAGGCTGGATTCAGTCATGGGTGATGGCGTGCGGTCATCAGATTTCGTGGTCTAGTTTAAACCCGCTCGGGCGAAGGAAAAACTGATTTACGAATCGAGGATCGGAGCGCGTCCGGATGTGTGTTATTCGACGTGCCGAGTGGAGGTATCAATCGTCGCTGTCCGGGTTCGTGAATCGAGCAGGCGTATCATCTGTTGCATCGATGACTGTTTTTGTTAAAGGCGAAGCATGGACAAGAAGGCAAAAGCCCACAAGGTACGGCCATTTCGCATGCTGCATTGTCGGACATGACGCGCAAGCAAAAGAACAGCCCAAAGGTGCTCAATCGCGAATTCTATCGGCGCGATTCGCGCGCCGTCGCGCCGGAACTGTTGAACAAGGTATTGCGGCATTGCGATGGTCGTAGCGGTCGCATCGTGGAAGTGGAAGCGTACTGCGGCGCATTGGATGCCGCCGCGCATACGTACCGCGGCAAGACCGCGCGCAACGCCACCATGTTCGGGCCGCCCGGCCACTTGTACGTGTATTTCAGCTACGGCATGCACTGGTGCTGCAACGCCGTGTGCGGTGAAGTGGACGAAGGTATCGCCGTGCTGTTGCGCGCGCTGGAGCCGCTGACCGGGCTCGACGCCATGCGCGCGGCACGCCCGGCCTGCCACCGCGACCGCGACTTGTGCCGCGGGCCTGCGCGCTTGAGTCAGGCTTTCTGCATCAACGGTGCGCACGATGGCATTGATCTGGTCACGGGCACGCAAGGCCTGACCATCATCGACGACGGCACGCCGCCGCCGGCGTATCCGGTGGTAACTTCACGTGTCGGCATCTCGCACGCGGCCGACGAACCGTGGCGCTGGTACGTGCGCGATAACCCGCATGTCTCGCGCAAGTAGGCGCGACGCCAACAGGCTCGCGTCTTGTCATCAGTGCATATGCGCCAGCGCGTCACCCTTGTGCATGGCCACGTGATCGGTCTTGTCGCTTTTTATCTCGTATTGCGGATCGTCCTTGCTGCAGTGTCGCGTGTAGCCCTTGTACGTGGTGTCGCTGGTGTGCACTTTGGTGATGTGGCCGGTGACGTGACCAGCCTCGGAATTCCAGCGAACGTGGTCGCCAACCTTGAAATGTTTGCTCATGGCATTCTCCTTTGCGTTTTCGGTTATGCAGGATTTTTCGGCGACTCGGATGGATTCGCCGGATAAACGACATCGCCGTTGCGTACTTTTGCACCGAGAGTCAGCGTCGCCGTGACGACTTTCCCCGCGCCCATGATGTGGCGCACCTCGCAGCCGCGCGCTAGCAGGTGATCGGTGATGATGCGCCGGTGACAGCGCCACCAAACTGCTTCGGAGCACATCAACGTGCAACGTTGTATGCGCGCGCGTTGCATCAGTTCTTCGAGACCCCGCGCGAAAGCCGCGCCGCGCGCGTACGCGGCGTAGCGGGCAAAGCTGGCGTTGGTCCAAAAATCCTCTGGCGCTGCGCCATCGAGGTCGCGCTTGCTGCGTCGGCCGCACAGCGCTTCGAGGTGCCAGTAATCGATTCCGTGCTCGGCCAATGTGGCCTGTAACGCATCAGCGTTGTATTGCGGAAAGCTATTCGAGCCGGGCAGGCGTCGCACGTCGACCACGCATTCGATGTTCGACTCGCCCAGCAAGTCGAGAAACTCGGCCAGCGGGCGCGACGAATGTCCGATGGTGAACACGATTGTTGCTGCGTGATTCATGGGCGCACGATAGGACCTGAAGCTAGTCTGCCGGATGAATCGGCTCGCTTTATGGCGCGAAAATCATTTCGCGTTTGCTGGTATTAGCAGTGCACTGCGCTCGCGCCGATCGGCAAGGGCCTCTACTTTTTGCCGCGCCAGCCAGTAGCATTTCTCGATGTGAATGCTGGTGAATGGTGGAACTGGTTCACCGACCTGTGGCGCAGGCAGGATGTAAACCGTGCCGCAATACGGACACATTTCGCGACCGCTATCCTCGATGGCCAAGTAGACGCGTGGATGCGCGTTCCACATGCTCGTGCCCGGCATGGGGCAGGCCAAGGGCAGGTCCGACCAGCGTACCTGGCAAATATGTTCGGCACACGATGGCACCAGGTCGGGCAGCCGTTCACGCAATGGGTGGTCGAATTCCATGGTATTCAGCGCTCCAGGAACGGCAGTTTGTCGGCGACGCCATTCCACTTGTCGGCGTCCTCAGGTGCATCGATGCGCGTGGCGATTACCGGCCATCGAGGCGCCAATTCCGCGTTGATGGTGAGATAGTTCTCCTGGCCTGCGGGCACGTCGTCTTCCGGAAAGATGGCGTCGGCGGGGCATTCGGGCACGCATAGCGTGCAGTCGATGCATTCTTCCGGATCGATGGCGAGGAAGTTCGGACCCTCGTGGAAACAATCCACCGGGCACACCTCGACACAATCGGTGTATTTGCACTTGATGCAATTGTCGGTGACGACGTGGGTCATGGTCTTGCTGCGGGCACTCGGTTCTCAGGCGAAATGCGTTGCGTCCATTCCGGTATTTATGGGCGTCATGAAATACTCGTGCAAGTATTTCTCACCCTCATCGCAAAACACGGTGACGTTGGTTTTGAGTTCGGGGAAGCGCTCGCGGATGCGTGTGGCGGCCAGCATGTGCGCGCCGGAGCTGGGTCCGCAGAACAAACCGTAAGTGCGCGCCAGGCGCTTCATCTCGCTCACCGCATCGACGCTGGAAACGCTCAGCACGTCGTTCACCAAGTCGGCATGGCGTTGGAAAATTCCCGGCACGAAACCGTCGGAAATACCCTCGATGGTGTGCGTGGCGATTTCACCGCACAGGATCGTGCATGATTCGGAAGGTTCCATTGCGAACAGACGCACGTTCGGATTGACCGCGCGAAACGCCTGGCCGACGCCGATCAAGGTACCGCCTGTGCCTACGCCCAACACCAGCGCATCGGGCACGCGCCCAGCGGGCAGCTGGGCAAGGATTTCCGGGCCGAGAACCAAACGGTTCTCTTCCACGTTCCATTCGGATTCAAACTGGCTGGGGCAGAAATGCCCCGGTTGCTGGCCCAGTTCTCGGGCACGCTTCAAGGCTTCGTTGACGTGGAAGTTGCCGCAGAACAACACTTCCGCACCGAACGCGCGCGAAATCGCCACGCGCTCACTGGACAAGCCTTCGGGCATCACCACCAGCATGCGGTATCCCTTGACTGCGGCAACCATCGACAACGCGTTGCCGGTGTTGCCGCTGGTCGCTTCCACGATGGTGTCGCCGGGTTTGAGCGCGCCCTCTTGTTCCGCACGCTCAATCATGTATTTCGCGATGCGCGCCTTGATCGAACCCGAGGGATTGAGGAATTCGATCTTGGCGTAAATGCCCTCGATTTCCAGCAGCGGCGTGTCGCCAACCGCATCGAGAATGCTGCCGGAGACAGCGACGAAGCGCGTGGCCATGCTCAGACTCCCGCGTGCGCGTGAGCCTGGTGCATCGTGTCGAGTGCGAGCATGGAATGCGCATAAGCGCCGCCCGCGCGCATCTCGGCGGCAACCCAGATCGCCTCCATGATTTGCTCTTCGCTGGCACCCTTTTTCAATGCCTCGGCCGTATGCCCCTTGATGCAGTACGGGCATTGCGTCACATGTGCCACGGCCACCGCAATCAATTGCTTGGTGACGTTGGGTAGCGCGCCGTCGGCGAACACCGCAGCACTGAAGGCCTTGAACGCCTTCAGCGGTTCGGGCGCCAACGCCTGGCGTTTGCGCGCAAGCTCGACGCTGGATGGTGGATACATTGTTGTTTCCATGAACGGCTCCTGTCCGAGAGAGGCTGATCCATTATCGTGAAATCGTTGTTACGCGACCCTCAAGACAAGGCTTTTTGCGCTCGATGCAGCGGGTCGTTGGCCGGCAAGTTTTGCAACAATTCCGCGTTGATGCGTTTTTCGCGTTTCAGGCGCGGCTGACGAATTTCCGCTGCGTTAGACAATGGCGTCCGCATGCTGATGATATCGATATTGGATAGTGCGATAGTGATGGAATAGGGGTCGTGATGTGATTTAAGCAGTGTCATGGCGATACCTCCCGGTAGGCGTGGATGTTTACTTCAGCACTTTGGGTTATGGCTCGTCTTGATCCAGATCAGTTTCGCTGCGTGACCTTGATAGCGATCCTGAACATCGACAAACCAGTTCGTCCTGCACGAACAACTTTTGCGCAGGTCACCTTGAGACCGCAGTCTTCGAGGATGGTTGCAAACGGATTATCCGGTGGGAATTTACGCCATCGATGAATGCTGCATCGCGTTCGCGGATGTGCCCGAGATGCTGTGATGCGTGCAGGCGCAATCAGTCGGCTTGCTCTGGCTGATCGGGTCGCGCGTTGAATACGGGAATGCCGAGTGTGTTGTGGCCGCGTGGCAACAAATCCATGCCCATCTGCATGCCGCGGGCAATGCGCTTGGCGTAATCGAGCATGTGATTGCCCAGATCCTCACCGAGCACGTCACGCGTGGTTTGCTGCCACAGCGCCAACCATTGCTGAAAATGCCCACTGTTGATCGGCAGCGGTAGATGCATGGCCAGCGGATTGCCGTGATAGCTGCGTGTGCCCAGCGCCACGGAACACCAGAACGACGTCAGCCGTTGCTTGTGCGCATCCCAATCGGTGACGACATCATTGAAGATGGGCCCAAGCACGGGATGTATCTGGATACGGTTATAAAATGTGTCAACCAGAATCCGGATTTGATCGGGCGTCAGGTTGCTTTCGATAGGTTGCAGGATGCTCATGTTGGCAAGCATAGCGCAGCGCTTTTGATGCGTGCGTGATCTGGATCAGCCATGCGTCCACAAATACCACCAGCCCAACGGTTGGTGTGCCCACGCAATACCGATGATGCTTGCGTACGCCAGCAATGCGGCGACGTAGAAAATTCTGCGAATCGTCGGCGTGCGACCGCGTTTGAGCGCAAACATGCCCAGGACGATGTAGACCACCAGCACGAGCAGCTTGGTGGCCAGCCAGCCGTTGGCGAACATTCCACGCGGCAGGATCACCACCAGCAACACGCCGGCCGTAAGCAGGGTCGTGTCGATGGCGTAACTCATCCAGCGCACGCCGCGGCGCTGGGCGAGATTGGTGTAGCCGATGTTGATCAGCATTCCTCGCGTGAGAAACACGAGACCGCTGGCAATCACGCAGGCGATGTGAACAATCTTGATCTGCAGGTAGTAATCCATCACGCCGATTCATTATCCGCCGACGAATTGCATGTGCTGATCACGCCGCGTCACCACGCAGTGCACGAACTTTTTCTTCCAACATTGCCGCCGTGGCTTCCGTGCCTGCCACCGGTGCGCCTGCTACCAGTTCGATCTTCGAGCGGAATCGTCGTGGCAGGCGCATGCGCCGCAATGCCGAATCGCGGCGGCTGAAAATGCTGCCCCACAAGCCGCGGATTGCCAAAGGCACGACTGGCACGGGCCGGGTGGCGAGAATTTTTTCGACGCCCGGACGAAACGCCTGGATGCTGCCGTCTCGCGTAATGCCGCCTTCGGGGAAGATGCACACGATGTTTCCATCGGCTAGTTCGCGGTCCACTTCGGCGAATGCGCGCCGCATGATTTCCGGGTCTTCCTTGTGTCCGGCGATCGGAATTGCCTTGGCCGCCTTGAACAGGAATTTCAGTCCCGGCGTTTCAAAAATCTTGTAATACATGACGAAGCGTACCGGTCGGCGCACGCTGCCCATGATGACCATCGGGTCCATGAAGCTGACGTGGTTGCACACCAGCAGCACCGGGCCGTGTTCGGGAATGTTGGCCAGGTCGACTTTGCGAATCCGGTACAAGGTGTTGATCAGCACCCAATCGACGAAGCGCAGCAGGAATTCCGGCACCAGGGTGTAAATGTATATTGCCACCACGGCATTCATCAGCGCGGTCGCGAGCAGCAGCGCGGGAATGCTCAAGTGCGCCTTGTTGAGCAGCAGTGTCGACACCAGCGCGGCCACGACCATGAACAATGCATTCAGGATATTGTTTGCCGCGATCACGCGTGAAACCCGCGCCCGGTCGCTGCGCGTTTGCACCAGCGCAAACAAGGGTACGATGAAAAAGCCGCTGAAAATCGCCATCAGTACCAGGTCGATCATGATGCGCCAGATGTGTGGCTGGGCCAGCATCGCGCCAACGCCCAGGCCCAATGCGCCGACCGCATGCGGGTGGGCGAAATACAAATCCGCACCGAACACCGTCATTCCGATCGAGCCGAATGGCACCAGGCCAATTTCGACCTTGTGGCCGGACAATTTTTCGCACAGTGCCGAACCCACGCCGATGCCGACCGAAAACAATGCCAGCAACAAGGTGTAAACGCCGGGACCGCCGCCGAGGACATCCTTGGTGAAATTCGGTAGTTGGGTGAAGTAGATCGAACCGTAAAACCAGAACCAGGAAATGCCCAGGCACGACAAGAAGATCGAGCGATTGCCGCGAATGTAGGTGACATTGCGCCAGGTCTCACTGAACGGATTCCAGTTGAGCTTCAGATCTGGATCCGGTGCCGGTGCGCGCGGCATGGCCAGGGAACATGCCAGGCCGATGACAGCAATGGCAATGGTGACGCCTCCGACTAGCCACGCACCCATCTCGCCGACGCGAATCAACTCCGCGCCGAGGATGGTGCCGAGCAGGATCGCCACGAACGTCGCCAGTTCGATCAGGCCATTGCCACCGACCAGCTCGCGTTCGTCGAGAACTTGCGGAAGCAGGCCGTATTTGAGCGGTCCGAACAGCGTCGAATGCAAGCCCATCATGAACAGCATCGCCAGCAGCAGGTTGATGTTGCGGGTGACGAATCCCGCGCAGGCGACGACCATGATCAGGATTTCCAGCACCTTGACCAACTGCGCCAGGCGCGCCTTGTCGAACTTGTCGGAAAGCTGGCCGCTGGTGGCTGAGAACAGCAGGAACGGCAGGATGAAAAGTCCTGCAGCCAGATTCGTATAGAAATTCACGTCCGCCGTACTCAGGCGAGCCGTCAGGAACGCGACCAGGATGACCAATGCGTTCTTGAATACGTTGTCATTGAACGCGCCCAATGACTGGGTTGCGAAAAACGGCAGGAAACGGCGCTCGCGCAACAAATTGAACTGATTGGTTTCGGCCATGTCTTATCCCCGGGCAACGCCAACAGAGTACCAAACCCGAATGCAATACGCGTGCTGGTGGATACCGACACACGTCGCTAGACTGTACCGCCACAATCCGCCCCAATCCGCGCCGGCACGTCCGCCGGCCTCAATCCGATACCCATCATGTCCAAATTCAATCGTTCGCTGTTCACTTGCGCACTGGCTGCGTTTTTTTTGGCCTGTTCTGCCAGCGCGTTTGCCGATGCCGTGGTACGCACGCTGCCGCAACCGGATACGAGCAAACTTTCGCCCACAGTTGCCAAGCAAATCTCTGAGGCACGCGCAGCATTTGAGAAGGATCGGATCAATCTGGTCGGCGATCAACTGGCCCAGGCCTATGCCAAAATCGGCGCCATCTATGCGCGTGCTGGAATCAACGACGTAGCCTCGATCGCGATGTATGACGCTTCGCAACTCGCGCCGAAAAATCCCGCGTGGCTGTATCTACGCGGCGTCCTCGCAAGCGCGCAAAAACTCAACACCGATGCGCGCGCCGATTTCCAGGCAGCGCTTGCCCTGGATGATGTTTATTTGCCGATTCGCTACCGGCTTGCCGATACCTTGATCGAACTGGGCGATCTGGATGCTGCGCACAAGGTACTTGCCGACGCATTGCCCAAGCACAAGGACCAGGCGGCTTTGTTGGCGATGCTTGGTCGGCTTGAACTCAAGCAGAAACTCTATGCCGATGCGATCGCACACCTTGAACAGGCACTGACACTTGAGCCCAAGGCGAATGCTTTGTACAAAGACCTGGCTGCGGCCTACAGCGCGCAAGGCGATGCCGAAAAAGCCAAGAACGCGCAAGCCAGGATCGGCACAACACCGCCGGATCTGGCCGATCCGATAGTCGCCAAAATGTACAATAGCGGACCTTCTTTGCATGGCACCGCGCTGGAACAGGCGCAGCAATTGCTGGCCATGAGTCGTTTCTGGCAGGCGCGCGCCAAAGTTGCCGAAGCGCTGTTGGCCAACGACAAGGATGTGTCAGCCCTGGCGTTGAGCGCGCGCCTGGATGCGTTGCTCGGACGCCATGACGCTGCGCAGAAGACTGCCTCCATCGCCCTCACGCTGAAACCGAACGATGCTGCCGCGAACCTGAGTCAAGGCATGGTCTACGAATTCGCCGGAGACGATGCAAAGGCCTTTCCGTTTTACCAGCGCGCGGTCCAGCTCGATCCGATCCAGGTCGATGCGCACCTGTTGCTCGGCAATGCGTTGATGCGCCGCGGGCAATATGCGCCGGCAGCCGAACAATATCGTCACGTGGCCGTCCTCGATCCGCACAGCGAAAATGTGGACGCGCGGATTGCCGCTGCCCTGGTCGCGCAAGGAAAATGTGGCGATGCATTGAAGCAAGTCAACGCGGCACTGAGCAAGCGTTCCCACGACGGCGATCTGATGCAGGTGTTCGTACGTCTGGCTAGCACCTGCAACGCGGCATCGGAACAGGAGCGCGGCATGGCGCTGGACTATGCCAAGGCCTTGTACAAGCAGCGTCCGGATGCAGGTGACTCGACGGCCTTGGCCCTGGCCGAAGCCGCGCAAGGCAAATTCGATGAAGCGCAGAAATCCCAAGCCGAGGCGATCTTTGAAGCCGTGCGCACCGGCGACGCCCAGCGGGCAAAAATGTACCGCGAGACGATGCGCCAATTTGCCGCCAAGCAAATGCCGCACAGTCCGTGGCCGAGCGATGACATTTTGTTCAAGCCACCGCTGTTGAGCCCACTGCCGACTAGGGCGTCTGATAAGAAGCAGAAGTAGTTTTTTTGGGAAGAGCGTTTTCTTGCGCGGATCGACGCGGATGAAAATCATGTAGTTGGGATCGGTTCCCGGCGCGATTCCGGGGTGAAGGTTGTCGTCGATAAACCGTGCCTGTTCAATAACGGCATCAATGTCGGGGTTCGCATTCGCTTACCCGCAACCTTCGAGTGCTTCATCCAGGTTCACCCGTGTTGATTCGTGTCCAAAACTGCCACAGTTGCCAAGTCGCCCGGTTTTCGTCACCATCGCGCCCATGGAGAGTTGGCGCGAACGCTGGCGTAACTGGTGGCGCAAACCGCAGGCAGCGGCGACAGCGTCGACGGCCGTGGTGTGGCATTTGCAAGTGCAGCGCGAACGCGGCGCGGTTGGCCGCCTGAACGATCGACTCGAACTCAACCTGCGCCCAAGCGTACCGGACACGGCTCTGCGCGCGGTGCAGGTGGCGCTCGACGAATTGCTGACCAATGCGATCATGCATGCCGAAAATGCCACCGGCGCGATCGACATGAAACTTGCGCGCAGTCCCGGCGTGCTGGATGTCACGGTCAGCTATCTGGCCGCACCGTTTGATCCCACCAAATTCGCGTCAGCCGCCACCAGCAAGAGCATTGAAGCCTCGCAAATCGGTGGCCACGGCATCCGCCTCGTGCGCGAATTGATGGATGAATTCCGCTACGAATACATCGACGGTCGCAATGTGATGCATTTGCGCAAGCGCTGTTGATGGATGGCTGGGATTGGGGATTCGGGAATCGAAAAAGCTCTACATCTCGTCATTCCAGCGTAGGCGGGAATGACGTACTTTTTGATGTCACGACAGCCCTTTTCCCGTTTCCCAGCTGCGCCCTATCTACCCGTCAACGCACGATAACCAATATCGCGTCGATAGAACATGCCATCGAAGCGAATGCGTCGCACAGCCGCGTACGCCTTGGCGTGCGCCTGTTCAAGGCCGTGGCCTAGCGCACACACGCACAATACACGCCCCCCGCTGGTGAGCACTTCGCCGTTTTCGAGTTTGCTGCCGGCGTGGAACACTTTCACGTCATTATCCAACGTTGCGTCGTATCCGCTGATCGCATCGCCGCTGCGCACCTTGCCGGGATAACCGTGCGCGGCAATCACCACGCCGAGTGCAGGACGCGAATCCCACGACACGCTAATGCGGTCCAGGCGGCCGTCGATCGCCGCGTCGATCAGATCGAGCAAGTCGGATTTCAAACGCATCAGAATCGGTTGTGCTTCCGGATCGCCCAGGCGCACGTTGAATTCGATCACGCGCGCGCTGCCGCTCTTGTCGATCATCAGACCCGCATAAAGAAAGCCGATGAACGGCGCGCCTTCCGCGGCCATGCCGACCAGGGTCGGTTCGATGATTTCGCGCAGGATGCGTTGCTCGATTTCGGCAGTCACGACCGGTGCCGGTGAGTACGCGCCCATACCGCCAGTGTTGGGTCCAAGGTCGTAGTCGTCGCGACGTTTGTGGTCCTGACTGGTTGCGAGCGGCAGTGCGTTGCGACCATCGCAAGCAACGATGTAGCTGGCTTCCTCGCCTTCAAGAAATTCCTCGATCACCACACGTGCGGATGCAGCCCCCAGCGCGTGCGCGCCAAGCATATCGTGTAGCGCTTGCTCGGCATCGGTCAGCGTAAGCGCGACGACCACGCCCTTGCCCGCGGCCAGGCCATCGGCCTTGATCACGATCGGTGCGCCGTGCGCACGCACGTAGGCCAGCGCGCCTGCCAGTTCGGTAAATGTGGCGTGTTTTGCCGTGGGAATATTGTGGCGCTGGAGAAATTCCTTGGCGAACGATTTCGAACCTTCCAGTTGCGCAGCAATTCGGCGCGGCCCGAAGCAGCGCAAGCCTTCGTTACGAAAACGGTCGACAACACCATCCACCAGCGGCGCTTCGGGCCCGACCACGGTTACGGCAACGTCCTCCGATTTCGCCAGGCTCACCAGCGCATCGATATCGCTCATCGCGACAGCGGCATTGCGCACACCCGGTTCCATCGCCGTGCCCGCGTTGCCGGGAGCGACGATGACCTCGCCTACTCGTGGCGATTGTTTGAGTTTCCAGGCCAGCGCGTGTTCGCGACCGCCGGAACCGATGACGAGAATTTTCATGGCCGATACATCTCACGTCATCTCGGCCAAGGACTGCCCGGGACTCAGTACCAGGGAAGGGAAAAACTGCATTTTCGTCAGTGACGCGCAGCGTCAGTGACGAAAATGCCGCACGCCCGTGAATACCATCGCCATGTCATATTCGTCGGCGGCGGCGATCACTTCGCTGTCGCGCATCGAGCCGCCGGGCTGGATCACGGCGCGAATACCGGCGGCTGCAGCCGTGTCGATGCCGTCGCGAAACGGGAAGAATGCATCCGATGCCATGACGCTGTCGCGCACATCCAGCTTGGCTTCCTCGGCCTTCATGGCGGCGATCTTCGCACTGATCACGCGGCTCATCTGGCCGGCACCGATGCCGATGGTGCGGCCATCGCGGGCGTACACGATGGCGTTGGATTTGACGAACATCGCCACGTGCCAGGCGAACAACAAATCGCGCAAGCAGTCGGCATCAGGCACGCGTTTGCTCACGACCTTGAGGTCGGATAACAGCAGGGTGTCGCGGTCGGCATCCTGGACTAGCAGGCCGTGCGCGATGCGCCTGAATTCCAGCGATGGCCGCGCCTGTTCCGGCCATTCGCCACAGGCGAGCACGCGCACGTTGGGTTTTTGCGCGAATGCCGCAAGCGCGTCGTCGTCGACATACGGAGCGATCACGACTTCGACGAACTGACGCTGCACGATGGCTTGCGCCGTGGCCGCGTCGAGCGGTTGATTGAACGCGATGATTCCGCCAAAAGCCGATACCGGATCGGTGGCATAAGCATTTTCGTAGGCTTCCAGCGAACTTCCGGCCAGTGCGACGCCGCAGGGATTGGCGTGCTTGACGATGACGCAGGCCGGTGCTTTCTGGAACGCCTTGACGCATTCGAGCGCCGCGTCGGCATCGGCGATGTTGTTGAAGCTCAATTCCTTGCCGGCGAGCAGACGCGCCGTGGCGACGTCGCCACCGGGCGCATTGCGTTCGATGTAAAGCGCGGCGTTCTGATGTGGGTTCTCGCCGTAACGCAATTGCTTGGCGCGCGAAAGCGCAAGGTGCAGGCTGTCCGGAAATTGTTCGACGCGGTCGTTGCGCATGCGCGCGCCCAACCAGTTGGCGATGACGCCATCGTAGCGCGCCGTGTGCGCGTAGACTTTTGCGGCAAGTCGCCGACGCAATTCGAGCGTGGTGCCGTTGTCGGCATGCAGGATTTCGAGCAGTTGCGCGTAGTCGGCTGGGTCAACCACGGCAGTCACGTGTTCATGATTCTTCGCCGCTGCCCGCAACATCGCCGGACCGCCAATATCGATGTGTTCGATTGCCTCGGTCATGGGGCAATCTGGCGCGGCGGTTACCTGCTCGAACGGGTAGAGATTGACGATCAGCAGGTCGATGCTTTCGATCTGGTGTTGGGCCATGATCGCATCGTCGGTACCGTGCCGGCCAAGCAGACCGCCGTGGATTTTCGGGTGCAGGGTCTTGACGCGACCGTCCATGATCTCCGCAAAACCCGTCACCTCGCTGACATCGCTCACATCCAGGCCGGCATCGCGAAGTACACGTGCGGTGCCGCCGGTCGAGATCAGCTTGATGTCGAGCGCATCCAGCCCACGCGCAAGGTCGACGAGTCCGGTTTTATCCGAGACGCTCAGCAACGCGCGATGGATCGGTACGAGGGTGGTGTCGAACATCTGCGTTCCTGCAACGGCAAGTGGCGGATTATAAACCGCTTGCGGCCCGCAGGGGCGATCAACTCAAGCCGCGCGCGGCCAGCTTTTTGCGCAGTGTCGCGCGATTCATGCCCAGTGCCGCGGATGCTTTGCTCTGGTTGCCGCCACTCCAGCGCAGCACCTCATCGAGCAGGGGAGTTTCGACTTGGCTGAGCACGAGTTCGTACAAAGACTCGGGCATGTGCGTGTCCATGTCGGAAAGATAGCGACGCACCGCGCGCGCGACACATTCACGCAACGCCGGTTGCAGGGCCGGCTCGGCAACCGAGTCGAGACGAGTGGTAGAGGTAGCTTTCACTGCAACGGGCAACCCTTCAAATCCTTTGATTTCCCCATTTGCGATCTGTCTTGATCGCAGGGAGCGCGAAAAATGGCGGGCGGCGAGTCTAACCCCAAGCGGCTGCCATGGTAAGTGCCGCTACAGAAACTTGAATTCGAACGCCACCGCATTCTTGCCGGGATCGGCCACTTCAAATACCAGCGCAGCGGTGGCGCCGGGGGCCAGGCCAGTGGCGAGGCTATGACTGTTGGGCAGATATTCGCGGGGCAGGAATCGGCGCATTGCAATGCGGTTTTCATCCAGATCCGACAACGTGATCTCCACCCCCGGAAACGCCTGCGGGAAATCCGCGTCGTTGCGCAGCGTTGCCGAAACAATCAATGCGCCGGGAACCGACGGGTGCGGTCGAATATCGCGCGACAACAATTCAAGTTTGGCCGGGTCGTGGCGCAGCGGCAGGCTACAACCGATATTCTCGCAAATCCCATCCAGCCACGGGCGCACGCTGGCGTTGTCGAGCAACTGCACGCGTTTGGCGTAGCCGACCTGCGCTAGCAAACATGTCGCCAGCACAACCACGCCCAGCGCCCATGGCCAGTTGCGCACGTCCGGCCGAACATGGCGAGTGCGGGTACGCGCAAACGCCGGTGTTTGCGCGCGCCGCAGTGAAGCGTGACGCGGGCGTTCGTCCGGATCGAACAATAAACTCTGTTGCTCGGAAGGTTGCGGCCGCAAAGCCGGCACTGTCAGCTGCGGCAAGGTGCCCTCATCCGAATGCGAAAGCAGGTGTTGAACCGGTTCCGGCGGCAGGTGTTCGGTCAACGTACGCAAGGCGTCGAATACCGCCGCACAATGTCCACAGCGCACGCTGCCGTGTCCCTCGGCGAGCACGACCACAGCGACCTTGTAGATCGTCAGACATTCCGGGCATTGCGTGTACATTGGGCAATTGTAGCTGAGAGCAGGGTGGACGGCTGAAGGCCAAGTGCTAATCGTCTTTGGCTTTGCGCTCAGCGCGCAGCGAATCTTTTTCCGCTGATGCGTACCCAGCCATCGAGTACTTCGACGGCAAGTTCGTCGAACCATTCGGCATAACGCGCGAGCAGTTCCTGCTGCTGACCATCGAGGATGCCTGAGATGGCGAAGACCGCGCCGGGTTTGCAGCACGCCGCGAATCGCGGGGCCAAATCGCCCAGTGGTCCGGCGAGGATATTGGCGACCAGCGCATCAGCAGGGATTGGAGCAAACGCTTCAGGCAGGAACAGATCGAGCTTTTCCGCAACACCGTTGCGCTGTGCATTGTCGCGGCTGGCAGTCAACGCCTGCGGGTCGTTGTCGATGCCGATGACATGTGTGGTACCCAGTTTCAGCGCCGCGATGGCGAGAATGCCGGAGCCGCAGCCGTAGTCAATCAGTGTCTTGCTGGCCAGTTTCATCCCGTCGAGCCATGCCAGGCACAATGCCGTGGTCGGGTGCGTCCCGCTACCGAAGGCAAGACCCGGATCAAGGCGCACCACGACCTGATCGGCGGCATCGGCCGGTGGTTCGATATTCCACGGATAAATCCATACGCGCTGCCCGAATTGCATCGGCTTGAATTGATCCATCCACGCGCGCGTCCAGTCCTGGTCGGCGACGTCGCGAAAGGTAATACGGTCAGGCGCGAGATCGGAAACCAGATCGGCCAACGCGTGCACCAGGCCATCGCGATCCGTATTTGCGTCGAACAACGCCTGCAACACGAGTTCGTTCCACAACGGCGTTTCGCCGACACCGGGCTCGAAGATTGCGCGCTCGTCGGGCGTTTCCGCATCCGCATCGCACAAGGTGATCGAAAGCGCACCCAGATCTTCCAGCGCGGACTCGAACTGCGCCTGGCGATTGGCGTTCAGAGTGAGGGATAGTTCGAGCCAGGGCATGGGTGTGAGGCGGGGAAGTGAGGAAGCGGGAACGGGAATCGGGAATGACGAGGAAGGGGAGGTTCACGACATTGACCAAGGAATCATGACGATCCGCTCGGCGTAGCTTCGGAAACGTTGCGGAGAGGAGGGCTCGCAGGTGCGAACGAAGAGCGGGGGGCTCAGCCCTAAAACCCTCAGCCAATGGCCAAATTCTTCTCACGCTGCTCGGCAATGCGTTTTTCCAGATAGTGGATATTCTGCCCACCGCTTTGAAAACCGCCGTCGGCGATGATGCGTTGCTGCAACGGGATATTCGTCTTGATGCCTTCGATGACAACTTCGCCCAGTGCAATGCGCATGCGCGCGATGGCGGTTTCGCGGTCGCGACCATGAACGATGAGTTTGCCGATCATCGAATCGTAATTCGGTGGAATGCGGTAACCGTCGTAAATGTGAGTGTCGGTACGCACGCCGGGGCCGCCGGCAGCAAGATAGCGGTTTACCGTGCCGGGCGAGGGCATGAACGTATCCGGGTCTTCGGCGTTGATGCGGCATTCAATCGAGTGGCCGGTCAGCTTGATGTCGGACTGGCGCAGCGACAACTTCTCGCCCGCAGCAATCAACAACTGTTCGCGGACCAGGTCAACGCCAGTGATGAATTCGGTCACTGGATGTTCGACCTGCAGGCGCGTGTTCATTTCGATGAAGTAGAACTTGCCGTTCTCGTAAAGGAACTCGAACGTACCCGCGCCGCGGTAGCCAATGCGCAAACAGGCATCGACGCACACCTTGCCGATCTGTTCGCGCTGCGTATCGGTCAGCCCAGGGGCAGGCGCTTCTTCGACCACTTTCTGGTGGCGGCGCTGCATCGAACAATCGCGCTCGCCCAGGTGAATTGCGTTGCCCTGACCATCAGCCAGTACCTGAATTTCGATATGGCGCGGATTCTCCAGGTACTTTTCCATGTACACCTGATCGTTGCCGAATGCCGCTTTGGCCTCGGACTTGGTCATGGCGATGGCGTTGTTCAGGTGTGCTTCGGTGCGCACCACGCGCATGCCGCGACCACCGCCGCCACCGGACGCCTTGACGATCACGGGGTAGCCAATGTCGCGCGCGATGCGGGCATTTTCGCTGAGCTCGTCACCCAGCGGCCCGCCCGAACCTGGCACGCACGGCACGCCCGCAGCCTTCATCGTCTTGATCGCCTGGACCTTGTCGCCCATCAGGCGAATCACGCTAGCGGTGGGACCGATGAAGATGAAGCCGGATTCCTCGACGCGCTCGGCAAAGTCGGCGTTCTCCGACAGGAACCCATAACCGGGATGGATCGCCTGCGCATCGGTGACTTCGGCCGCAGCAATGATCGCGGGTATGTTCAGGTAACTTTCCGCCGCAGGTGCCGGTCCGATGCATACGGATTCATCCGCCATGCCGACGTGCTTGAGATTGCGATCCACCGTGGAGTGCACCGCAACCGTCTGGATACCGAGCGTGTGGCAAGCGCGCAGGATGCGAAGGGCGATTTCGCCGCGGTTGGCGATAACTACTTTATCGAGCATGGGGTTTCCGGAAGTCGCAGATGGGTCCGCATCCGCTCATGGTCAGGAGATAACAAACAGCGGTTCGTCGAACTCGATCGGCTGACCGTTTTCGGCAAGGATCGACACGATCGTGCCGGCAGCGTCGGCTTCGATCTGGTTGAACATCTTCATCGCTTCGATGATGCCGAGCGTGTCGCCAACCTTGACCTGCTGGCCAACTTTCACAAATGCCGGGGATTCCGGATTCGCCGAGGCGTAGTACGTTCCGACCATCGGTGAGCGCACGATGTGGCCTTCCGGCAACGATTTGTCCGATGTGCCGGCGGCATTTTCGGTCTGAGACGCACTTGCCGGTGGCGCGGCGGCACGCGGCGGTTCGACTTGAAATTGTGCCGCGACTGGGGCGGGCGCGGCGCCGACTTTCGGCATGCGGCTCAGGCGCACGGATTCCTCACCTTCCTTGATTTCGAGTTCGGCAAGGTTGGATTCTTCGAGTATGTCGATGAGTTTTTTTATTTTGCGCAGATCCACGGCTCACATCCTCAAGTTTCTTGAACAGAACAGGTCAGGGGTTCTGGTTCAGTTGTTCGATCGCGGCGGACAGGGCCAGCCGGTAACTGTTGGCGCCGAACCCGGCGATGACGCCGACGGCGATGTCAGAAAAATACGAGTGGCGGCGAAATGCTTCACGCGCATGCACATTGGACAAATGCACTTCGATGAAGGGGACGCCGATTGCCGCGAGCGCATCGCGCAGGGCGATGCTGGTGTGGGTGAATGCGGCCGGGTTGATCAGAATGAACGCGGTGCCGTCGCTACGCGCGTGGTGAAGGCGTTCAATCAAAGCATGTTCGGCATTGGACTGGAACGATTCGAGCTGATGGCCCGCGGTCGCGGCGGCTTTCGCCAATTCGGCATCGATCTGGGCCAACGTGGCACGCCCGTAGACCTGCGGCTCGCGTTCGCCGAGCAGGTTCAGGTTGGGGCCGTGCAGAACCAGAATCTTCGCCACGCGTGGAATGCCTCGTTGCCGTTTTCTTGGGGCTAGCTCGGATTATTCATGAACTGAGCGCGCTGGCTTGATCCTTGAACCCACAGCCATTTTTGCTCAGTCAGCCACAGTCACCGCTATGGCCCGCCTCTCAAAAACCGCTGTGAATCCAAGTCTCTGCGCCATCATCGCGCAGTATCATGAATAATCCGGGTTAGGCGCGCAAGTGTGCAAGAGACAATCGCACTTGTCCAGCACGATCGTTCCCATATCGCAGGAGTTAGCCGACGTTTAGCGCAATATCAGTTAGTTGCAGAAATATGGCCGGACAACCAATCGGTCAGGCTGTCCGCGCTGAAGCTGCCGGCATGTTGCGCCAGGATCTTGCCATCGCGACCGATCAATACGCTGTAGGGCAGCAGACTGCGTGTGTCGCCGAACACCAGTGAAGGATCAATTTCGGCGCTGCTGCCGAGCAGGATTGGATACTTCACGGGATGGGTTTGCAGATAATCCCGCACTGCGTCGTCGCTGTCGATGGCGACACCGACCACGCGTAAACCGGAATCTGCCAAGTCCGTGCCGACCTTGTCGAGCAACGGCATTTCCTCGCGGCACGGTCCGCACCAGGTTGCCCAGAAGTTGAGCAGAACCAGTTTGCCATCCCAGTCGCTGAGGTTGTGACTGACCCCGTCGGTACCGGGAAATTGCAGGTTGGCGCGCATATCGCCGACCTTAAGCGGTGTCACGCCAGCGGGAATTGGGCGATTGGGCGACTGCCTCACGAAGCTCGTGGCGAACAAGCCGAGCAGGGCGCCAGCCAGTGCGACCAGCACGATCAGAAGATTGGTACGCGAGAACATGATCCGGATAGTTTAAGCGATTCGCCAAAGCGATCGTGGAAAGATTGTAAGGCGAGGGTAGCGAAGTGAATCCCGCCAGTTTGTGCATGCGCACTTGGAAGCGCAGATCAAAAGCGCCCCCTTCCGCCTGGCAGCGCCTTCCCCCGCAAGCGGGGGAAAGGACAGTCGCAAGCGGCCACACAACACTGAAGAATTCAACGTTGAAGCTGTTGCCGTTTCTTCACCTGCGAAGCCGGGAGAATTTCCGATTCACATCCCTCGCAAGCGCAAAGCGCATCCATTTCCCTTTCCCCGCGAGCGGAGAACACCTCTATTTCCCTTTCCCCGCGAGCGGAGAACACCTCTATTTCCCTTCCCCCGCGAGCGGGGAACACACCTATTTCCCTTCCTCCGCTCGAGGGAGAAGGTGCCGCAGGCGGAAGAGGGCGCTCTTGCTCAGGATATTCAATGGCCCAACAAAACGAGCGCGACCTTATCGGTTCGCTGCTTCAATCCGCTTGACGAACTTGTCGGCAGTTTCAGGCCCGATCAGTTGCAGCGATGCCTTGTGTGTTCCATCCGCCCCGAAAAACAGCGTGTCCGGCGGGGCGACAATGCTGTAGTGCTTCATTAGCGCCTGATCGGTATCGTCGTTGGCGGTGACGTCGGCTTGCAGCAATACGAAATCCGCGAGCGCCTGGTGTACCGCCGGTTTGGTGAAAACAAACTTTTCCATTTCCTTGCACGACACGCACCAGTCTGCGTAGAAATCGAACATGACCGGTTTGCCGACCGCCTTCGCCGCGGCCATTTCACGGTCAACGTCGGCAATGGATTTGACCTTTCGGAACGGCAATGCGTCGGCATGCGATGCATCCGTGCTCGATCCCGCAGCGCCTGCGCCAGCCGTGATGCCGCGCAACGGTTGCAGCAGGTCGGCAGAACCTGCGGCAACGCCGATCAACTCGGCCGCGCCGGCGATCAACAACATCACGCCCAGCGCCTTCCAAAGTTTGCGCCAACCCGATGCGCCGTCGGCGATACGATCCAGTGCGCCTAGGTACACCGCGCATGCCACCGCAAGCAAACCGGACATCAGCATGATCCAGGCTGCGTCGAGTATGCGCGACAGCATCCAGATCGCCAAAGCGAGGAAGGTCACGCCGAACACGCCCTTGACCGCATCCATCCACGCACCCGCGCGCGGCAACAGTTTTCCGGCGCTGGCACCGAACACCACCAGCGGCGCGCCCATACCCATCGCAAGCGTGAACAACGCGAAGCCGCCGAGCAGAGCATCGTGCTTCTGCGCGATGTAAAGGATCGCGACGGCCAGCGGCGGCGTCACGCATGGCCCTACGATCAACGCCGACAGCGCGCCCATGATTGCCACGCCAAATAGTGATCCGCCGGATTGCTTGTTGCTGACATTGGCGATTTTCGCCTGCCATGAACTGGGCAACTGTAATTCGTAAAAGCCGAACATCGCCAGCGCCATGACGACAAACAAACCGGCGAAACACCACAGCACCCATGCGGTCTGGAATGCGACCTGCAGATTCTTGCCCGCCAATCCCGCGATCACGCCGGCAATCGTGAAGATCACTGCGTTGGCGAAAATGTAGACAACCGAAAGTACAATCGCGCGTCGCGTGGAAATATTCTCGCCCGCTCCGGCGATGATGCCGGACAAAATCGGAATCATCGGGAACACACAGGGCGTGAAAGCCAAGCCTAGACCGGCGAGGAAGAACACGCCGAACACCAGCCATAACGAACCATTCAAGGCGTTCTTGAAACGGCTATCGGAATCGCCATCGGTACTGGTTGTGTCCTGAGTCGTGGTTGCTACAGCGCTTGTCGAACCGCTTCCCGCCGGAATCGACACTTTCACTGTGCGCGTCATTACCGGATAGCAGACGCTGCCTTCCTTGCAGCCCTGGAAACTGGCGGTCAGTGCGAGCGCTTGTGCGGCGGTGCTTTTTCGGATCAGCGGGATCGGAATTTCAATCTGGTCGTAGTACACCGTGGTCGCGCCGAAATTCGCGTCGGTATGCGATTTGCCGGACGGAAATTGCGGCGCGCCCAGTTGCATACCGCTATCCGCGGGCACGCTGAAGTGCGTCTTGTCGCGATACAGGTAATAGCCTTTCGGCATGGTGAAACGTGCGAGCACGGCATCCGGCGCAGTCGCGATGGTCTCGAACACGAAAGCCTGCTCGGCGGGCAACGGGCCGTGATCGAGCAGCGAACCACTCGGTGCCGTACCGAGTACAGCGGCAAGCGATGAGGGTGCCGCACCGGCGGATGTCGCTGGCGGCAACGCAATGTGCAGCACAACTTTCTGCGGTGGGAAACAGATCTTCGGATCGACCTGGTGGCAACCTTGGTAGCTCAATTGCACTGCGACGTCGTTGCTGCCAGTCGCAGGCATTACTTGTTGCGTGGCGGTGAAGTCATGGTGATAGACCTCGACGTCGCCCAGGAACTCGTCGTGCTTTTTCTCCCCGTCCGGTAGGTGCAGCTCACCCAGCGTCGTATTCGCATCGGCGGCTTTCGTCTTGATGCGACCGCGATACAGGTAGTAATCCGGCGCAACTTTGAAATCCAGTTCGATCGAACTGCGATCAACCGCCTTGGCGGTGACCTGAAAGGCCTGTTCAACCGGCAGCAAGTCGGCTTGATCGTCGGCACGCGCTTGCGCGCCGATGGCGAGGAGGGAAAGGCACAACGTGAGCAGAAAATTTTTCATCAGCCAATTGTCGCAGGTTTGTCGAGCACTTGACCGGGTTCGAAACGCAACCCTTGCATCACGCGCTGGTTTCTTCTTCGATCCAGCCAAGATAGCGTTCCAGTCCAAGCACGATATCCATGGCGATCACTTCCGGTACTTCGTTTGGATGCAAAGTAACGATGCGTTCGCGCAATGCGTCAAACCGGTCGCGCGTGGTCTTGATCACCAGCAAGTGTTCGTTGTCGCGACAGACCTTTCCTTGCCAGCGATATATCGTTTCGAGACCCGCGATCCGATTGACGCACGCGGCCAGGTGTTCTTCGACCAAGGCCGTGGCAATACGTTCGGCGCAGGCCGAATCGGGACAGGTGCACAGGACAAGGATGGCGCTCATGTGAGGATTATCACCGAGAGAGTTGCAGTCGTGCTTTTCTTTGGACCCGCCGAGTTACCAATCCGTGCGTCTATTCCGGCCCTCACCCCAACCCCTCGGCCGGCAGGAGAGGGGTTCAAGGGTTCGAGAATCGGAAGTGGATGTTTTGAGCCCTTGAAACCCCAATTCGCGCGCCCATGTTTCTAACCCATTCGGCGATTCCCCTCTTTGCAAGAGTATTTGCTTACGGGTAAAATTGGCACTCGCCTAGGCTGAGTGCTAACAGCCGAATAAAACTCTTTACCAATCAATCAGTTGAGGAAGTCGTTATGAAGCTGCGTCCGTTGCACGATCGCGTCATCATCAAGCGCCTTGAGGCGGAAACCAAGTCCGCTGGCGGCATTGTCATTCCCGATACCGCGGCCGAAAAGCCGATCAAGGGCGAAGTCATTGCTGTGGGTAGCGGCAAGATTCTCGAAGACGGCAAGGTACGCCCGGTTGGCGTCAAGGCTGGCGAGAAAGTGCTGTTCGGCAAGTATTCCGGCACCGAGGTCAAGGTCGACGGTGAAGATCTGCTGGTGATGCGCGAGGAAGATTTGATGGCGGTGATTGAGTAAGAGCCGACAAAACCGAATTCAATAGCCGTCATTCCGGGGCCGCCAAAGGCGGAACCCGGAATCCTGTTCTTCAATCAAGGCGCAACGCGCCAAGAACTGGATTCACGCTTTCGCGCGAATGACATTCAATAGTTCAGACGATTAATAGTTACGTATCGAGGAATCAAGACAATGGCTGCCAAAGAAATCCGTTTTTCTGAAGATGCACGCGCACGCATGTTGCGCGGTGTGAATATCCTGGCCAATGCGGTCAAGGCAACACTCGGCCCGAAGGGCCGTAATGTCGTGCTCGACAAGAGCTTCGGTGCCCCGACGATTACCAAGGACGGCGTGTCCGTCGCCAAGGAAATCGAACTGGCCGACAAGTTCGAGAACATGGGCGCGCAGATGGTCAAGGAAGTCGCTTCCAAGACCTCCGATGTTGCCGGTGACGGCACCACCACGGCGACCGTGCTCGCCCAGGCGCTGATCCGTGATGGCCTTAAGGCCGTCGCCGCGGGCATGAACCCGATGGACTTGAAGCGCGGCATCGACAAGGCCGTGATCGGTGCGGTTGCCGAGTTGAAGGTGCTGTCCAAGCCGTGCTCGACCAGCAAGGAAATCGCCCAGGTCGGTTCGATCTCGGCGAACTCGGATTCCGATATCGGTGACCTCATCGCCAAGGCGATGGAAAAGGTCGGCAAGGAAGGCGTGATCACGGTTGAGGAAGGTTCGGGTCTGGACAATGAACTCGACGTCGTCGAGGGCATGCAGTTCGATCGCGGCTACCTGTCGCCATACTTCATCAACAACCAGCAGTCGATGCAGGCGGACCTCGAAGATCCGTACATCCTGCTGCACGACAAGAAGATCGCCAACGTGCGCGAATTGCTGCCGATCCTCGAAGGCGTGGCCAAATCCGGCAAGCCGCTGTTGATCGTCGCCGAAGAAGTGGAAGGCGAAGCCCTCGCCACGCTGGTCGTCAACACGATTCGCGGCATCGTCAAGGTGTGTGCGGTCAAGGCGCCGGGCTTCGGTGATCGTCGCAAGGCGATGCTCGAAGACATGGCGATGCTGACCGGCGGCCAGGTGATTTCCGAGGAAGTCGGTCTGTCGCTGGAGAAGGCCACGATCAAGGATCTGGGCCGCGCCAAGAAGATTCAGGTGTCCAAGGAAAACTGCACGATCATCGACGGTGCCGGCGAGAGCAAGGCGATCCAGGCGCGCATCAAGCAGATCAAGGCGCAGATCGAAGAGACATCCTCCGACTACGACAAGGAAAAGCTGCAAGAGCGCGTGGCCAAGCTGGCCGGCGGCGTTGCGGTGATCAAGGTGGGTGCCGCGACCGAAGTGGAAATGAAGGAAAAGAAGGCCCGCGTCGAAGACGCCCTGCACGCCACGCGTGCAGCGGTGGAAGAAGGCGTGGTCCCCGGCGGCGGCGTTGCCCTGATCCGTTCGCTTGATGCGATCAAGAAACTCAAGGGCGACAACGAAGACCAGGACCACGGCATCCTGATCGCCAAGCGTGCGATGGAATCGCCGCTGCGTGAAATCGTCGCCAATGCCGGCGAAGAGCCGAGCGTCGTG
>JBDTLA010000114.1:0-25115 GCA_039935035.1 Rudaea sp.
GCGGTTCGGCGCAAGATGATCGTCGCGAGCGTGTTGGCGGTGCCGCTATTGCTTGTCGGGATGATTCCGCATTTTTTCTTTCCACATCTGGATGCGGACGTTGCGCATGCGTTGCGCTGGGCCGAGATGCTGTTGGCGGCTCCGCTGGTGCTGTGGGCCGGGTTGGCGTATTACGTGCGCGGTTGGAAGGGCTTGCTCGTCGCGTCGCCGAATATGTACACGCTGATCGGGCTGGGTGTGCTGGTCGCGTTTGTGTCCAGTCTCGTGGCGATGTTCGCGCCGGGTTTGTTTCCGCCGGCAATGCGCGATACGCATGGAATGGTGCCGGTGTATTTCGAATCGGCCGGCGTCATCGTTGCCCTGGTGTTGTTCGGTGAATGGCTGGAACTGCGCGCCCGCGGCAAGACTTCCGCGGCCATCCGGCGTTTGCTCGATCTTGCGCCAAAGCAGGCGCGCCGCGTGCGCGCCGACGGCAGCGAAGAAGACGTCGCGCTTGACGCGGTGCAGGTCGGCGATCGGCTGCGCATTCGTCCCGGCGAAAAGATCCCGGTCGATGGCATTGTTGTCGAAGGCAGCAGCCATGTCGACGAATCCATGCTGACGGGCGAGGCGATGCCGGTAGCCAAACATGCCGATGACAAGCTCGTTGGCGGCACGCTCAATGGCAGCGGCAGTTTGCAGATGCGCGCCGAACGCGTGGGTCGCGAAACCGTGCTTGCGCGTATCGTCGATCTGGTGGCGACGGCGCAGCGTTCCAAAGCGCCATTGCAACGCCTCGCCGATCGTGTCTCGCGGTTTTTTGTTCCAGCCGTCGTCGCCGTCGCATTGTTGGCATTCGCGGCGTGGTGGCTGTGGGGACCGGAGCCACGCTTGGCCTACGCGATCGTCAGTGCGGTCGCGGTTTTGATCATCGCGTGTCCGTGTGCGCTGGGCCTGGCCACACCGATTTCGATTACCGTTGCCAGCGGGCGTGGGGCGGAATCGGGCGTGTTGTTTCGCGACGCAACCGCGATCGAAACCCTGGCCCGCGTGGATGTGCTGGTTGTCGACAAGACCGGCACGCTGACCGAAGGCAAACCGGCGTTGACCGAAATCGAAACTGTCGATGGTGTTGTCGAATCCGAGGTGATTGCATTGGCCGCAGCGTTGGAAGCGCACAGCGAACATCCGCTGGCGCACGCGATCCTCGATGCAGCGAACACCCGCAAGATTGCATTCACGGCTGCTGATGATTTCAATTCCGTGACCGGGCAGGGTGTGCGCGGACGCGTGGATAGTGCCGATATCGCGCTGGGCAATGTCGCGTTGATGCAGGCCGTTGGCGTTGAACCCGAAGCACTCGCCGAACGCGCCGATGCATTGCGCAAACAGGCGCGCACGGTGATGTTCCTTGCCCGCGGCGATCGCCTGCTTGGCCTGCTCGCTGTACGCGACCCGGTCAAGCACGATGCCAAAGCGACGCTGGCCGCGCTGCACGCAGAAGGTTTACGCATCGTCATGCTCAGTGGCGACAGTCTGGACACTGCGCAAGCCGTTGCCCGTGAATTGGGTATTGACGAGGTTCATGCCGGACAGACACCGGCGGGCAAGGCCGAATGGATTTCGAAGTTGCGGGCATCGGGTGCGCACGTGGCGATGGCAGGTGACGGCATCAACGATGCGCCGGCACTGGCCGCCGCGGATGTCGGTATCGCCATGGGCAACGGTACCGACGTGGCGATGGAAAGCGCGCAAATCACGTTGGTCAAAGGCGAACTGGCCGGCATCCTGCGCGCACGTCGGCTTGCCCACGCAACCGTACGTAACATCCATCAAAACCTCACATTTGCGTTTGCCTACAACACAATTGGCATTCCTATTGCGGCTGGCGTGCTGTATCCGGTATTCGGCCTGCTGTTGAGTCCGGTCATTGCCGCCGCAGCGATGAGCCTGTCGTCCGTATCCGTCATCAGCAATGCGTTGCGCTTGCGGACGTTGCGAATTTAGCAATCGGGTCGCGTACGCTGGGTTTGGCAGCCCAGCGTACAACGTGATCGGGTTGAAATATTGACGTGTGGTGCAACGCGCCTCATGTTTGCGCACACGCATCACGCAGGAGGCACGCCGTGGCTGACTTGTCTGAGTTTCCCATTTGCAAACGTTGGCCGGCCAAACATCCGGATCGTATCCAGTTTTACTCGCTGACCACGCCCAATGGCGTCAAAGTATCGATCATGCTCGAGGAGACGGGATTGCCCTACGAGGCACATCGGGTCGATATCTCGAACGAGGAAAGCCACACGCCGGAATTCCTGTCACTCAATCCCAATGGCAAGATACCCGCGATCATCGATCCCGATGGACCTGGCGGCAAGCCACTGGCACTGTTCGAGTCGGGCGCGATTCTTATGTATCTTGCCGACAAAACGGGCAAGTTCATGCCAGCAGATGTGTCGTGCCGATGGGAGACAATCCAGTGGGTGTTTTTCCAGATGGCATCGATTGGCCCGATGTTTGGTCAGGTCGGGTTTTTCAACAAGTACGCGGGTAAGGAATATCCAGACAAGCGTCCACTCGAACGCTATGTGAACGAGTCAAAGCGACTCCTCGGTGTGCTCGACACGCGCCTTGATGGTCGCGAGTGGATCATGGGTGGCGACTACACCATCGCGGATATCACAACACTTGGCTGGGTGCGCAACCTCATCATGTTCTACGATGCGCGCGAACTCGTCGATTACGATCGCTTTGTGCATGTTGGCGCGTGGCTCGAACGTGGCTTGGCCCGTCCGGCCGTCCAGCGCGGATTGGAAATTCCAAAGGGGGATTGATTTCGGTTCATCGAACCCTTTGTTGCCGTTCGATCATCACGGAATTGTCGGCTTGGGTATTGCCGCGACGATGATATCGGCTGCGGCAGCGGCACCGTCTTCATTTGCTACCTGCGCGCCGATTGCCTGGGCACGTTGTGTGTACTGCGCGTCGTTCATCAAATGGCGCAGTTCTTCGACGATGAGAGCCGTTCGATAGCGCTTCAACGCAAGGCTTCGACCCGCGCCCATGCGCACGACGCGCGCCGCATTGTCGGGTTGATCGACCAGGTACGGTGCGATCAATTGTGGCCGACCCGAACGAAGCGCCTGCGCGGTGGTGCCGACTCCGCCATGATGCACGTTGATGAGCGCGCGCGAGAACAACAGCGAGTAGGGCGCATAGCCGGTCAGCAGGATTCGATCCGACGCATGCAACGCCCAATTTTGTGATTGTTCGTCGTCAAGAACGAATACGGCGCGTGCATCCAGTTCACGCACCGCGGCCATGCTTTCGCGTACGAAATTGTGCGCGTCGTGTACCGCCGATGTGCCTTGGGTGAAAACGATTGGTGGCGGCCCGGCATCGAGGAATTTTCGCAATTCGTCCGACAACGTGGGCGGCCCACCGGCATCACTGTCGTAAAACGCAAAACCGACGATTGACGTATTCGGCGGGTGATCCGGTTGCGCGGCGCCAAACAGTGGCGAGAACATGCCGATCGCACCATTGCCGGCGAATTGTCCTTCGAACAGCGGATGCGTTGTTGCAGGGGGCAAGCCAATTTCGCGGCGCAACGCGTCGATCGGTCTCGCCCAGCGACGCGCGACGATCTTGCCCAGCCCAAAGAATGCGCGGATGCACCAGGGCGCAAAACGGAATATCCAGGCAGACGCTCGCGGCAGCGTGGCCACGATTGGCGGATCGTAGACTGAAAGGAAAACAAAAGGCTGCAAGGCGACACCGAAATGCGGAAGCCTGCATTTTTCCGCCGCAAGTTGCGCTCCGTAGGCAACTGAATTCGTGATTGCCATATCGGCATCGCGCATGACCGCCATGGCGTCTTCATAAGACTCGCGCAATGATGGCAGCACGACATCGGTCAAAATAAATTCCGGGCGTGCGGCGATCGCGCGCGCGATCTGTTGCTGGTCCATGTCCAGCCGCGTAGCAACCTCGTCCACATCGGGGCGCATGGGATAAAACGCAATTCTCTCGGCTTCGATCTTGGATCGATAGGATTCAGCCGCAGCAATCGTGGGTTCCACGCCGCGCTGTTTCAACGCGATCGCCAAGGCAATGAACGGATGCACGTCGCCGTAAGTGCCGAATGTGGCAAGCACGGCTTTTGGGCGGCGGGAGAGGGTGGACGACATGCGCGCTGGGCTCGCATCGATGGGAATTCGTCCAGTTTAGCGCGTTCGGTTTATACGTAGGTCGCAACGATCAATCGAAACTGATACCGTCACGTTGAATGAGCTACGCACGCGTCAACACGATTTGAATTGACTCGACAATGGATAGCACAATCGATCGCACGCTAGCCGCGCAAAACGTCGTGCTGAAGCGCAAACCGCAATTCACATTTTGCATGCTGGCTGGGTTGCTGCTTGCCGGGTGTGCCCTGTCGGGCCCGCAAAAACCAAAGCGCAACGCCGAAGCGATTCGCGCGCAGATCGTGCGCCTGATACCGTCGGGCGCGACTGACAAACAAGGCTGGGCCGCTGACATTGATGCTGCGTTCGCCGCGCTGGATCTCCCCGCGACGACGCAGAATCTTTGCGCGGTGTTATCTGTGACCGAACAGGAATCCGGATTCCATGTTGATCCCGTCGTGCCGGATCTGGGACGCATTGCGCAGAAGGAAATTGATCGCCGCGCCGGCGAACGTCATATTCCAGCCTTCGTTGTGCACACCGCGTTGTTATTGAAGTCGCCCAATGGCAAGCGCTACAGCGATCGCTTGGCTGGCGCCCGAACGGAGAAGCAACTCAGTGCGATCTTCGAGGATTTCATTGGCGTGGTGCCTTTGGGAAAACGCCTGTTCGGTGGACTCAATCCTGTTCACACCGCAGGCCCCATGCAGGTCAGCATTGCCTTCGCCGAAGCCCATGACCGAAACTATCCGTATCCGATTGAGGAGTCGGTTCGACACGAAGTTTTCAGCCGTCGCGGCGGCATGTATTTCGGCATCCTGCATCTGCTCGGATACCCGACGCATTACCCTGAAGTGTTGTACCGCTTCGCCGATTTCAACGCGGGCTGGTACGCGAGTCGCAATGCCGCATTTCAGCAGGCAGTGAACATTGCGTCTGGAAAGAAGTTGGCGCTTGATGGCGATCTGATCCGCTATGATTCCCGCGACGCCGGTGCGACAGAACTGGTCGTGCTTTCACTGGCCAGGAAGCTCGACGTCAGTGACCGCGAAATCCACAACGCGTTGCGCAAAGGCGAAACGTTCGATTTCGAAGCGACTGACGTCTACAAGCACGTGTTCGATCTGGCTGAGCGAGTGGCGCACAAGCCGTTGCCACGTGCGGTGCTGCCCGGAATCACGCTGGAGAGCCCGAAGATCACGCGCAAGCTGACTACCGCGTGGTTTGCCAAACGTGTTGATGATCGTTGGCGAACCTGCATGCAACGTGCGCGCTGATTCAGGGCGATCTTTTTTCGAGTGCGGGGCAATCAAGCGCGCTGCAAATACTCAGATCACTTTTTCGCGCCGCGGCAGTTTCCAATCCGGACGTATGGAATGGCAGGTGTAGCCGTCTGGATAGCGTTCCAGGTAATCCTGATGCTCGGGCTCGGCTTCCCAGAAATCGCCGGCTTTGGTCACTTCAGTCGCGACCTTGCCCGGCCACAAACCTGAGGCGTCGACATCGGCGATGGTGTCTTGCGCGGTGCGTTTTTGTTCGTCGTCCAGATAGAAAATCGCCGAGCGATAGCTGGTGCCCAGATCATTGCCCTGGCGATTGGTCGTGGTCGGATCGTGAATCTGGAAGAAGAACTCCAGCATCGTGCGGTAATTCGTCACCTGCGGATCGAACACAATTTCAATGGCTTCAGCATGCGAGCCGTGATTGCGATAGGTCGCGTTGGGTACCTCGCCTCCGGAGTAGCCCACGCGCGTGGAAACCACGCCCGGCTGGCGGCGAATCAGGTCCTGCATGCCCCAGAAGCAGCCACCAGCGAGGATGGCGCGTTGTGTCGAAGTAGTCATGTGCGGGATTGTTCCTTTTCAAAAAGCTTGCGGTAATCGCCGTAGCCTGCGTTTTCCAGATCGGCCAACGGCACGAATCGCAGCGATGCCGAATTGATGCAATAGCGCAGGCCTCCGGCATCGCGCGGGCCGTCGCTGAAGACGTGCCCCAGATGACTGTCGCCGTGACTGGAGCGCACTTCGGTGCGGATCATGCCATGAGTCATATCTCGATTCTCGACGACATGATCCGATTCGACGGGTTTGGTAAAACTCGGCCAGCCGCATTCGCTTTCGAATTTGTCGAGAGAGGCGAACAAGGGCTCGCCCGAAACGATGTCGACATAAAGTCCCGCCTGCTTGTTGGCGTTGTACAAATTCTCGAACGGCCGTTCCGTGCCACCTTCCTGGGTTACGCGATGTTGCTCGGGCGTCAACCGTGCGACGGCTTCCGGTGTCTTGCTGTAGTTCGGCATGGGGGCCTCAGTGAATGCTGATGGTGCGGGGGATGCTGGCGTCCCGACATAAATGGGGATGGCTTTGCCCAAGACCAAGACACCGCACATAAAATTTCGGACTAGCAGCTTTCAGCAACCCGTCTTGCAGCGTCTGCTCGCTATAACGAGTCCGACGCACTTTGGCAGAATTTGTGGGGTCGTTGTCCCTTCGGCTAATCGTCCGGCGCCTATAATCGGCTTATGTCCCAGGCACGTGCATCCAGGCACTCGCTGCCTTCCCGGCCACGCAGACCGCATCGGATAGTCATGTTCGGCTATCCCGACGCGCAAATGCTCGATATCACTGGGCCCCTGGAGGTTTTCGGTCGCAGCACACGCTGGCTGAGCGACAAGGGTATCAGCCGCACGCCGGCTTACACGATCGAACTCGTCGCACCAGCGGCTGGGGCCTTTGCCATCTCGTCCGGAATCCGCATGGTTGCCGAGCGCAGTTTCCACGACGTACGCCATGCGGATACGTTGCTGATCTCCGGCGGCATCGGTTGCACCGCGATCATGCGCGACGAGCAAGTGCTGCGCTGGATTCGGCGCATGGCGCCGAAGGTTTCACGCCTGGGTTCGGTGTGCAACGGTGCGCTGATCCTGGCGCGCGCCGGTTTGCTCGACGACAAGTCAGCCACCACACACTGGGGTTACACCGATCAGCTTGCCGCCATCAGCGACACGATCAAGGTGCAGCGCGATGCGATCTATGTGCGCGATGGCAACCTCTACACGTCCGGCGGCGTTACGGCGGGTCTGGACATGGCCTTGGCGATGGTCGAGAGCGACTGGGGTCAAGCCACAGCATTGGCCGTGGCCCAGCAACTGGTGATGTTTCTCAAGCGCCCCGGCGGGCAGTCGCAATTCAGCCGGCACCTGGCTGCCCAATTCAGCGAGGACGACAAACTGCGGAAATTGCAGTTGTGGGTACTGGATCACCTGGATCAGGATTTGTGCGTTGCCAACCTCGCCGCGTATGCGGCCATGAGCGAGCGTAATTTTGCCCGTCGCTTTACCGCCAGCGTGGGCATGACCCCAGCGCAATACGTTTCGGCCGCTCGACTCGACGCCGCGCGACGCAAGCTGGAAGAGAACAGCCTGCCCATTTCCAGGATTGCGCGACTCTGCGGCTTCGGCACCGATGAAACCATGCGGCGCACGTTCGCCTCGGAGCTGGGCGTATCGCCGAGCGACTATCGCGAACGTTTCCGCAGTGTAGTGGCCTGAATATTGATGCGGCCAGGTAATGGTTGAAATTGGTGCATTGGGGCATCGTCGAATCATTCAACGCGCGAAAGACATATGCTTTCGCTTCCTCTGCGCAGCGGGGGAAGCTGCCCGGGCGAGCTGATGGGGGCGCTTTTGCACTACCAAATGGAGATCAAGAGCGCCCCCTTCCGCCTTCGGCACCTTCCCCCGCCTTGCGGGGGAAGGGAAGAAAAGAATGATCCCCGCCTTGCGGGGGAAGGGAAGAAAAGAATGATCCCCGCCTTGCGGGGGAAGGGAAGAAAAGAATGATCCCCGCCATGCGGGGGAAGGGAAGAAAAGAATGATCCCCGCTTTGCGGGGGAAGGGAAGAAAAGAATGATCCCCGCCATGCGGGGGAAGGGAAGAAAAGAATGATCCTCGCCTTGCGGGGGAAGGGAAGAAAAGAATGATCCTCGCCTTGCGGGGGAAGGAAATCGAGATCCGCGTCGAAGACCCGTCAAATCTTGAAACTTCAGTTGGCCGGGTTCCTATCGCCCACGCCCGCAGCGTCAGTGCGTAGCCACCGGTTTGAGGATCAGCGGGTAGGATTTGCCGTTCTGGGTGAAGGTGCCGCGGAGCAACTTTGCATCCTCATCCATCGTGCCGCTGATCATGGCCGGATGGCCCGCGATATCGATATGGATGCTCAATTGCGTGCTGTTCTGCTGCACCGTTGTGGGCGCGGCCGTTATTTCTTCCGCCGGAATGTCGGTTGTGAACGATGGGCTCGCACCGATGGTCGTCATGTGCAAGACAACGCTGTTGCCGGGTCCGATGTTGCCTGCCCAGTTCTTGTGAGTGACCGGCGTGGTCAATACCGAAATTCCCTTGTTGGATTTCCAGCCAGTACTTTGGTATTCCATGTAGTCGGCCGTGTTCTGCGCCACTTCCTCGCCGAAATATTCGGCGACGATATGCAGCGACAGATCCACGCCCGAGGTCAGACCGCCGGCGCTGAAGGTGAAGGGATCGGCCTTCACGTAACGCACTTGCTTGACCAGTTTCACGTCCGGGAATTCGCGGGTAAAGTTGCCGAAATACCAGTGGTGGGTCGTGGCTTGTTTGCCGTCCAGTAATCCGGCTTTCGCCAGTTGGAAGGCACCGGTGCACACCGACATGATCACTTTGTGTTGTGCGTGTACTTTCTTCAGCCAATCGGTCAATCCCGGTCCGCCCATTTGCGCACCGACCACCACGATGTCGGGCATCGGCGCGTCGGCGAAACTGTAGTCCGGCGTGATGGTCAGACCGAAGTGGTTGCTACCGGTTGTATGCAGCGCGGCTTTGTCGGGGGCTACGGTAAAAAGTTCGAATGGGCTGATGTCGTTGCCGTCTCCGTCCTTGATCGAAGTGTCCTGAAATACTTCCCACGGCCCGGCAAAGTCGATCACAGTTGCATGTTTGCTCAACACAACCGCGACCTTGATCATGCCGTTTTTTGGCGGCGTCGCCATTCCAGGCATTACGGCGAATGTGCTTGCGGTAGGCAGGAGTGCCAGCATTGCGACTAGTGCAAAGAATTTCAAAGCAAGTTCTCCGGGTCGGCGACTGATCGGAGAATGATAACGACGCGCAGCCAAGCCGGAACGACAGATATCCCACGAATTCTGCCATTAGCCGCGATTGCCTCAACGAAGCTCGGATCCGCGCCGCCTCTTGTCAATGAGAGCCGGGCTGGTAAATCCGCTCGGTATGCCGCTTCAACTGCTCCGGCCAGAAGTACACTTCGCGCAGGTTGCCGGTGGTGTAGCGTTCGGCTTCGTCGTTGAAGTGGGGTGAATCCGGATGCCCGCTTTCGCCGCCGGCGGTAATGGCGCGTGCGCTGACTCGTGGGCCGAATTCGACGGCGGCAATGAAGCTGTTCCCGCCGGTGCCGTAATAGCGTTTCGTACCGGGCCAGCGATGTGCGCCGAACGAAGCCAGAGAGCCCCAGCGTGAAGACACGAACGGTACCGGAATGCTCGGCTTTGCATCGTCAAAACTCGATTCGATGTCGTCGTTTATGCGCTGAAAACGATTGATCTCACCCCAGGCCGTGCCCCAACTACCGAAGTCTTTTTGCAAACGATCGGTGGCTTCCGACAAGGCTTTTAGCCGCACCGTGCTGCCGGCTCTTTCGGCCATGTAGTCGTAGATGCGCGTGACCTCTTGCTGTGGATCGAGGTCACTGGCAGCGGCCGCTGCACTGGCTTCATCCCACAAGGTATCGCCCCAGAACACGGCGAGGGACGTCGGCATCGAGGCGACTCCCCAGCGGTAATTCCACTGGCGCAACAAGCCGATGGGACCGTGCAGCTTCTGTTTCCGCGGATCGTTCGCGGGCAATGCGTCATAGTCGGCAACGAGGATTGGAAGCAGGCGCTCGAACGCTGGAAGGTACGAGTCGAAGCCGTTGGTAATCAGCTTCGGTATCGTGAAATCCCTGGCATCGGTGAGCAGGCGCGTGGCGTGAATGCCGCGCGGATTTTCGCCGAAGGTGTCCATGTAGCGGGGGAAATCGGCGCGCTTCGGGCTGTTTTTTCCGGCGGCAGAGTAAGGCCAGTCGTTCGTGTTGAAGACCCATCCATTCGGTGGACTGATCACATTCGGCAACTGGTTCAGCGGGGTCAATCCTTTCCAATCGGTCGCGGGGTCGCTGCCATCAACGGGTTTAGTGAAATCAAAGCGGTCGTCGCGCTTGGGCACGAATTGCGGGTGCAGATAGGCGATCTCGCCCTTGTCGTCGGCGAAGATCGTGTTGTTGGATGAGTTGGCTTTGAGTTCTGCAACTTTCATGTAGCTGGCCAGGTCGTGGGCCGTCGTGCGCAACCAACTTTGCTCCAGCGCCGGGATTGGCGTGTTCATCAACGCCATGGCAATCCACTTGCCGTCGGCCCTGCGCACGATAGGGCCATGATGGGTGAAATAGGCAGTGAATTTTCGTGAGGCCAGCTTGCCGTCCGCAGCCATGTAATCCACGACGATCTCGCGTGTCTTGATCGGGCGCAGTTCCTTCCCGTAGCGATAGAACAACTTGCCGTCCTTGTGCACAATCGTTTCCGTAAACTCATCGACGACATCGGCGCCGGTCGAGGTATGCATCCAGCCGATGTGCTTGTTGAATCCCTGATAGATGAAGAACTGACCCCAGGTCACCGCGCCGTAAGCATCGAGCCCCGAGTCGCTGGACATCTGTAACTCGGAGCGGAAATAGAACGAGGTGTGTGGATTGATCCACAACAGCGCGTGGCCATCGACCGTGAGTTTCGGTGCGATGGCGATGCCGTTCGAGCCGGTCGGTTCCACCCAGCTTGGATGCAGCACGGCGGCCGACTGTGGCAAGGAATCATCACCATAAAACGCGGCGAGTTGTTGCAGATCGACATGCTCAATGTCGCCGCCAATGCTGCCCTCGCTGAACGACAACGCCATCCACGGTTCGAAATGCTGGATGACTCTCGGATGCACTTCCGGATGCGTGGCCAGGTAATAGTTCAGGCCATCGGCCCAAGCATTCATCAGCTTTTTCAGCCAGCCGGGACTTTTCGCGTAGAGCTTGTTCAACTCCACCGGATCGATATAGAGTTTCTGGCGCAGGTCGACCCAGATTGCGGACTTGCCTTCGGCCTCCGCGGTGCGCCCCAACGCTGTCAGGTAGTTCGATTCGACGCGATTGAAATCGTCTTCGGCCTGCGCGTAAACCATGCCGAAAACCGCGTCTGCGTCGGTCTTGCCGTGTACGTGCGCTATGCCCCAGTCGTCGCGGGTGATGGTTACCGATTGGGCTTCGGCTTTGAGGCGCGCTGCGTCAGTCGCGCGTGCGTCAACGTGATGGACGAAGCCAAGCAGGGCCAAGGTTGCCAACGAGGCAAGCAATGATTTTTCAACAGACGGTGCGCGCATCGTATTTCTCCATTCCAGTCGGGTGGATAGTACCGCTTCGCGTGGCTTCGACAATGAGGATGCACCGGTAAAAGCCTACCTCGATGGACTAACGCGTTTGTCGCAGGGTCGATTGAATGCCACTTCGACGCCCCAATCTATTGGCCCTCCCCATTGCGGCTTTCGATTCGAGTCGCGCATTCACTGCAAGGTGCCCCATGACTAATGCGGAAAAATCAGCGCAAATCCAAGCTCCCACCGTCAAGATCGATTTCGTGTCCGACGTTTCCTGCCCCTGGTGCGTGATTGGTTTGAAATCGCTTGAACAAGCGCTGGCAAAGTTGGTTGGACAGCTGACGGTGGATATCCATTTCCAACCATTCGAGCTCAATCCGCAGATGCCGGTCGAAGGGCAGGACATCGCCGAACACATTCAGCAGAAATACGGATCGTCCCCAGAACAATTCGCCGCCAATCGGGAAAATATTCGCGCACGTGGTGAAGACTTGGGATTTGTGTTCGATATGAACAAGCGTGGCCGTGTCTACAATACGTTCGACGCACACCGGTTGCTGCACTGGGCCGGATTGGAAGGTCATCAGGCGCAACTCAAGCATGCCTTGTTCACGGCTTATTTCACCAACGGTGAGAACGTTGCCTCGCATGAGGTACTGATCCGGCTTGCCGGCGAAGTGGGGTTGTCGGCGCAACGTGCGCGTGAAATTCTTTCGTCGGATACCTACGCGGCCGACGTACGCAAACAAGAGCGCTTCTATCAAGGCAATGGCATCAATGCCGTGCCGGCAGTCATCATCAACGAGCGCCATCTGATTTCCGGTGGCCAACCACCCGAGGTATTCGAAGCGGCATTGCTGCAAATTGCCGGTCGCGTTGCGTCCTGAGTCGACTACCGCATTGACGCCGCGTGCCGCCCGATCGTCATTCGTTTCAATCAGCCGACGCAAAAATTGAAATTTGGTAGCTGCGGCATCATTCCATCACTGTGAATGCGCCATAATGGTCACCGTCCAATCCGCTTGCATGGAATGAAAAAACGATGATCTCGAAACAGGTGCTGTGCGCTTGCATTTTGCCGATCGCCGGATTGGCCATGGTTGCTGCTGCTGCGCAGGTACCGAACGCCAGCCGGGATGAACATGAAGTCCGCCGCATGGATGCCGAAATCTGTCAGGCATTCCAGGATGGCGACGGAGCCACGCTGAGCCGGGATTTCGACGAAACATTTACCCTCACCAATTCGCGCGGTGAGGTCACGGGCAAGAGCCGGAATATCGCTGAGGTGAACCAGCGCGAGCCGCGATATGAAGTGTTCCGCAATCGCGACCAAAAGGTCCGACTGTATGGCGATGCGGCCATCGTGACTGGCGTGACCGTCACCAAGGGCTTGAGCGAGGGCAAGGCGTTCGCGGCGGATTTTCAGTTCACCGATACCTACGTGCGCCGCGAGGGGCACTGGTTTCTTGCCGCCAGCCACGCCACCAGACTGTCGAAATAGAACGAGATGCATTCTGTAACATACTGATACAACAGATTTTGATATTGGGTGCGTAAGGACGTAAGTTGCGTATTCTCGCATGGGGTATGCACGCATGGCTCGAGTGGTTCTTGCCTCGGCGCTCGCCCGCTGGCTACCGGCCTCGGTTGGTATGCTGGCGCGCGACGTCGCGCTGGATGTTCCCGGTGCGCACCTGGGTGAGGTGCTGGAAGGCGTGTTCGAACGCTTTCCGAATCTGCGCGGCTATGTCCTCGACGAACACGGGGCCGTGCGGCATCACGTCGCGCTCTTCGTCGACGGCACCGCGATAACCGATAAACGCAATCCCAACCAGACGCTCGGCGAGCGTGCTGAAGTCTATGTGATGCAGGCGCTTTCCGGAGGCTGAGATGGCCGATACGTTGCTGGTGTCCACGCGAAAAGGTTTGTTTATTCTCAAACGAAAGAAAGATTCCTGGCAAATCGCACAGCGCGCATTTCTCGGCGACAACATTGCCTTGTGCCTGGTCGATCCTCGCGACGGCAACTGGTACGCGGTGCTGGACCTGGGGCATTTTGGCAATAAGTTGCAGCGCTCGATCGATCGCGGAGCCACGTGGAGCGAATGCACCGTGCCTGCGTACGCCGATGGTGACGAAGTGACCACCGGCGATGGCAAACCTCCGCGCACGGCGGCGCTGCGATTGATCTGGGCGCTGGAAGCGGGGGCTTCCGATCAGCCCGGGCGCTTGTGGGCGGGCACGATTCCCGGCGGCTTGTTCCGCTCCGACGATTATGGTGCGCGCTGGCAGCAGGTGCGTTCGCTGTGGGATGTGCCCGAACGCCGCGAGTGGGCTGGTGGCGGATACGATCAACCCGGCATCCACAGCATTTGCATCGATCCGCGCGACGCAGCCCGGGTGTGTATCGCGATTTCAACCGGCGGCGTCTGGCGCAGCGATGACGACGGCGCAAGCTGGAAGCAGACGGCGCAAGGGATGAGGGCTGCCTACATGCCGGAAGACCGCAAACTCGATCCCAATATTCAGGACGTACATCGCCTCGTGCAATGTTGCGACGAGCCCGACGTTTTTTGGGCGCAGCATCACAACGGCGTATTCCGCAGCATTGCCGCGGGCGGCGACTGGAAGGAAATCACGAACGTGCAGCCCTCTGTATTTGGATTCGCAGTGGCCGTGCATCCGCAGGATGGCGATACGGCATGGTTCGTGCCGGCGATCAAGGATGAACGACGCATTCCGGTCGATGGCCAGGTGGTCGTGGCGCGGACGCGTGATGGTGGCGAGTCGTTCACCGTGTTGCGCGATGGTTTGCCGCAACGCGATGCCTACGATCTGGTGCTGCGACATGCGCTGGCGATCGATGCGTCCGGGCAGCGGCTCGCGTTCGGTTCGACGACGGGCGGCTTTTGGACGACACACGATCAAGGCGATCATTGGCAGATGCTGGATGCGCGACTGCCGCCGGTGTACGCGGTGACGTTTGCGGGTATGGATTGAGGGGGCTCGCGTCTGATTACCTTTGACTTGTCGAAAGCCAGCATCACCTCCAACCAACCCTCCCCATGAAGGGGAGGCCTTTGTGTAATCGCGTGATTCTGTTTGTCGACGCGCGTATGCTGCGGCGAAGATTTTTAGTGCTGGTTAGTATGCGACGTATCAAACGGGGAGGCGATCGATGTCTGACGAGCAGATGAGGTTTTCAGCGAGCCGGCGCGACGTGTTGCGCATGATCGGGCTTAGCGCCGGTGGCGCGGCGATGTACCAGGCGATGACGGCGCTGGGCTTCGCGGCAGAATCCAGATACAAAGGCCCGGTCGATCTTGGCGGCGTGCCGAAGGGCGCATCGGTGCTGATTCTCGGCGCGGGGATGGCCGGGATGACAGCGGCCTACGAGTTGCGCAACGCCGGCTACAAGGTGCAGGTGCTCGAATACAACAATCGACCCGGCGGCCGCAACTGGTCGCTACGTGGCGGCGACACGTTCACGGAAATGGGCGGCGCAACCCAGCACTGTGAATTCGCCAAGGGCTTGTACATCAATCCGGGTCCGTGGCGGTTACCGCATCATCACCAGAACATGCTGCATTACTGCCAGATGCTTGGTATTCAACTCGAGCCTTTCGTGCAGGTCAATTACAACGCGTGCCTGCACAGCGAGCACGCGTTCGGTGGCAAACCGCAACGCTACCGCGCCTACAACGCCGACTATCGCGGCATGGTTTCCGAATTGCTCGCCAAGAGTATCGAACAGCACGGACTCGATGCGCCGCTGACTACAGAAGATCGCGACAAGCTGCTCACTTCATTGCAGGGTTGGGGTTTCCTCGACAACAAGTATCGCTACGCGCGCGGTGAGAGCAGCAGTGCCACGCGCGGCTACGACCGCGACCCCGGTGGCGGTCTCAGCGGCAAACCGGTGCCATCGCAACCGCTGTCGCCGCAAGACGTGTTGCGCTCGCAACTGTGGCAAACGCTGTTCATCAGCGACCTTTACGAATTCCAGACGACGTTGTTTCAGCCGGTTGGAGGCATGGGTCGCATTGGCGAAGCGTTCGGCAAGAAGCTCGATGGCTTGATCCAGTACAACGCCAAGGTCACGCGCATCGCGCAAGACGAGCACGGCGTTACTGCGCACTACGAAGATGCGCGGCATCCGGGTACGGCGCGGCAGGCGCGTGCGGACTGGTGCATCTGCACGATTCCGTTGTCGATCCTGAGCCAGATTCCGATGAACGTGGGCAATGCCATGACCGCTGCAATTGCCGCGGTGCCGTATGCGGCATCGACCAAGATCGGTCTGCAATTCAAGCGTCGCTTTTGGGAACAGGACGAGCATATCTACGGTGGCATCACTTATACCGACTTGCCGATTTTCAATATCAGCTATCCGTCATCGGGTTTCTTCGATCGCGGCCCAGGCGTGCTGCTTGGTGCGTACAACTGGGGGCCGGCGGCATTTCAGTTTGCCGCGCTCAGTCCCGCGCAACGAGTGAAGGAAGCGGTGCGTCTGGGCAACCAGATTCATCCGCAGTACGAAAAGGAATTCCAGAACGGCGTTGCCGTGGCTTGGCATCGTTCGCCCTTCACGATGGGGTGCTTCGGCGAATGGACGGAAGATTCACGCGACAAGCATTACGACAACTTGTGCCAGATAGACGGCCGCATTGCTTTGGCTGGGGAGCACGCCTCGTATCTTCCGGCGTGGCAGGAAGGCGCGGTAACTTCGGCGTTGGATGCGATCGGGCGCGTGCATGCGCGCGCTGTTGCGGGAGGCAAAGCATGAAAACCGAGACCAGCCGTTATGCTTCTATGTGGGTGCAGGTGTTCGCAGCGACCGCATTGCTGATGTTCGGCGCGGTGCAGGCTCAGACTGCCGAGCCGTCCATTTTGAGTGGCGACCAACTCGCCCATGCCAGCGGCGAACAGATTTTTCGCCACATCTGCCAGGGTTGCCACATGCCCGACGCACGTGGTTCCACCGGTGCCGGAAATTATCCGGCGTTGGCGAATGATCCAAATCTCGCCTCGGCGCAGTTCATGGCAGCGGTGGTGTTGAATGGACGGCGCGACATGCCGTCGTTCGTGGTGCGCCACGACTTGCACGGATTCGAGGCGATGGTGCGAGTTGGCCTCGACGACGTGCAGATTGCCGATGTAGTCAACTACGTGCGCAGTCATTTCGGCAACCATTACACCGACAAGCTCAGTGCCGCAGATGTGGCAGCCATGCATGCGTCGAAAAAGGAGTCGCCATGAAGCGATTGATGATTGCATTGTTTCCGTTGTTGATCGGTACTTCTGCCTGGTGTGCACCGGCGCAGCAGGTAACGCGCCATCCGATTCCCGGCAGCGATTTCCCGATTTCCGCAGCGGTTGAAATCCCCGCCGGCAAGAGTGTGGTCTATCTCAGCGGCATGGTGCCGCCGGTCGCGGACAAATCCGCGGCCAAGGGCAGCGTCCAATCCTACGGCAACACCGAAACGCAAACCGTTGGGGTGCTCAAACGGATTCAGGCCCAGCTGGAACGCCTGCATCTTTCGATGGGTGACGTGGTGAAAATGCAGGCGTTTTTGGTCGGCGATCCTGGCAACGGCGGCAAACTCGATTTTGCCGGCTTCATGAAAGGCTACACGCAGTTCTTCGGCACCAAGCACCAACCGAAACTGCCAGTACGTTCGGCCGTGCAGGTCGCCGCGCTGGCCGGCCCGGGTATGCTGGTTGAAATCGAAGTTACCGCAGTTCGACCTTAGAACGGCGGACGAAGTCGCGACAGTTCACTTACCGACGTTGACAAAGTAAGGTGTGCACCATTGTGGGACTGATGCCGTTTGCTCGGCATCGAATCTGATTGGGTAGCACGACGTCGACCATGGCAATACAAGACGCAAAAACCACTCAGGCACGCGCCTGGGCTTGGGATCAATATTGGCGCGACGGTCGCCTTGCCTCGTGCGGCGGTGAGGGTGGTGTGGGCTATCAAGAGGCAATTGCCCGTAGTTGGCACGCATTCTTCGGCGGCCTGCCAGCCGGTAGCCGCATTCTCGATGTGTGCTCAGGTAACGGTGCAATTGCCCGTGTGGCAGAGAACATTGCCAATGCGCGTGGCCTTCGTTTTGCGATTGATGCCGTCGATGCGGCGCAATTGGTGCCGCCGGGAATTGATGTTGGCGGCATGATCCGCTTCCATTCGCGTGTGGATGCAGAAAAGTTGCCGTTTCCTGCCGACTCATTCGACGTGGTCGTCGGTCAGTATGCGATCGAGTATACCGATCTGACTCGCAGCCTTGCGGAAATGGCGAGGGTAAGCGGCAACGCACGTCGACTGCGCTTCTTGACGCATGCTCGCGAGGGCATTGTGGTAGGCAACGCGCGCAGTCAACTCGCCGAGGTTGACCAGTTGCAGCGGAGCGACATCTTTGCGGCAGCACATGCGCTGGCACAAGCGCAAGGTAGCCCGACGCCGTCTCCTGAGGCGATTCAGGTGGTGCGGCAGCGTTATCAAGACGCGACGCAACAGGTGGCTCAAGCGGCATCGAGCAGTGTCGAGCCCGTCATGTTTACCAATACCATCCACGTATTCAATCACGCCCTGTCGGTACAAGCTCAGGTCGGTACGCAGACGGTCATCGACAAGATCGCAGAAGTGAATAGCTCGATCCAAGCCCATGCAACGCGACTGGATGCAATGGTCGAAGCGTCGGTCGACGAAAAAGGCGCGCATGACCTGGCTACACGCATCGGCCAGCTATGGGAGCAAAACCTTCATGCGCAGGCTTGCGTGCGTGGAGATGGCGCGTTGTTGGGGTGGGCGCTCGAAAGCGCTGACACGTTTCAGGCCTAGATTTTTCTATACAACGGTGACGTGTTCCACCGGCACCTTGGCATGCAACTCGTACAAGTCGTGGCGGCGATCCAATAGCGGTCGCACCGATGCGGACTGGCGCTGGATGTCGAGCGCGCCAAGGTCCAGATCAGCGACCACGACGGTTTGCGTATTGACGATGCCTTCCGCTGCGATGCCGTCCATGGGAAAGGCAAAATCGCTCGGCGTGCAGATTGCCGCTTGACCGTAGTTCAAAAACATCGACGGGCTGCGTGAGAGACCACCGACGTTGCCGGACATTACCACGTAGACCATGTTTTCGACGGCGCGTGCGTGCGCGCAATAGCGCACGCGCAAATAGCTCTTGCGCTCGTCGGTGGCGAACGGATTGAGGATGATGTCCACACCGTGCTCGACCAGCATGCGCGTGAGTTCGGGAAACTCGATGTCGTAGCAGACCACGATGGCCAGGCGCCCGATCGCCGTCTCGAATACCTTGATGCCGTCGCCGGGCCCGATGCCCCAATACTCGCGTTCGGCCGGCGTGATGTGCAGTTTTTCCTGCGTGTAGCTGGCACCGCTTGGCGTATACAAACGCGCGACGTTGCGCAACCCGCGCTCGCTGCGCTCGGGCGTAGTGCCGCCGACCACATAGAGCCTGTGCCGCGTTGCCACTTCCGTAAACAATGCGTGGATGCGCGGCGCCATCTCGACCAGTTGTGCGACCGCTTGCGGCAACGCGGTGCCGCGTGGAAGCGTCGAGAACAATTGCGCGCTGACGAATTCCGGAAACAGCAGCAGATGGCTGTCGTAACTGTTGGCGCTGTCGGCGAAGTATTCGACCTGCTCGGCGAAATCCTCGAACGTACCAATGCGGCGTTGATCGTATTGCATCGCGCAAACGCGAACGTGACGCGCGGTACGTCGAACCGGGGCACCGGCAATCAGGCGCTTGCGTGGTTGATAGTCGATGTTGGGCATGACCAGGTGCGTGGCATAGCCCAGGCTTTCCTGATCGTCGAGATAGCCGTAATGCACTCCGTGTACCCCGTAACCTGCATGCAGATGCGCATTGAGTGCGGAGTCCCTCAATTCACCGGCCGTGACCTTGTCGACATATTCCTGTGCGGTGAGCTGACCGCGATAGACCGCGTAGCCGGGGATGCGGCCGCCGGCCACCATCTGTTTCAGATTGTGCCGCTTCATCAAGGTGCGACGCGCCTTGTACAACAGCTTGGAAACACCCTTGCCCTGCCAATCCGGATGTACGGCAATGTCCGCACCGTACAATGTCTGGCCGGCTGGATCGTGGGTGCTGAACGTACCGTGTCCGGTCAGTTCGGCATGGTTATACCAGGGGCTGTCGTCGTCGAGTTGCACGATCAGGCTGGTGGCATAACCAATGAGCTGGCCATCGGCAACGGCAACTACCTGACCGCTTGGAAACGCGGCGATCTGCAGCGAGTAATTGCGCTTGTCCGCAATATTTGTTGCGGGCCAATCAGCGTAGGCGGCCAGCGCAACGGTGGCCATTGCGGCGGCGTCCTCGATTTTCGCGGGGCGTACCTTGATCGGTTCTTTGGACGACAGCTTGCTGCTGGTAGCATTGGCCATATTTGCGGGCGCACGGGGAAGTTCGTCCATGGTACGCCTTTACCGATTCAGCGATAGCCGCGCGCCTGCAATGAAAACAGATGCGCGTAATGACCTTGGCGCTGCATCAGGGCCTCATGGTCGCCATGTTCAATGATGCGGCCATCCTGGATGACGATGATCTGATCGGCCATGCGCACCGTGGAAAAACGGTGCGAGATCAGGATTACGATGCGCTTGTCGGCCATGCCTCGGAAATGCGCAAACACCTCGGCTTCGGCTTCGGCGTCCATTGCCGCAGTCGGCTCGTCGAGCACCAGTATGTCGGCGCGCGAGCGCATGAAGGCGCGCGACAGTGCAATCTTCTGCCACTGGCCACCGGACAGTTCGCGACCATCGCTGAACCAGCGCCCGAGTTGCGTATCGAATCCGCTTGGCAGCGTGTCGATGAACGGAGTGGCCATGCCCTTGTCGGCAGCATCGCGCCAGCGTTGTGCGTCGTCGAAATAGTCGACGTCGCCGGCGCCGACGTTCTCGCCCACGCGCATCTGGTAGCGCGCGAAATCCTGGAAGATCACGCCGATGCGCTGGCGCAGCGCAACCTCGTCCCATTCGCGCAGGTCGCGACCGTCGAGCAGGATGCGTCCAGTGCTCGGCGTATACAGCCGCGTCAGCAACTTGATCAGCGTGGTCTTGCCCGACCCGTTCTGGCCGACCAGCGCCAGCGATTCACCGGGGCGGATATGCAGATCGATATCGCGTAGGGCTGGCGTTTCCGCACCTGGGTAGGTAAAGCTGACATTCTCGAAGCGCACGCCGTCTTTTGGATTCGGGCCACGCACCTCGACACCGGAAACCGTTGGCACCGGCGTTTCGAGGAATTCGTACAAGGTCGACAGATACAGGTTGTCTTCGTACATGCCGCCAACTGCGGACAGGATCGCCGAGACCGCCGATTGGCCTTGGCGAAACAGCATCATGTACATCGTCATCTGGCCGATGGTGATGCGCACGAGCACCGCGCTGAATGCAATCCACGCGTACGCACCGTACAGGGCCAACGTGCCGATCAAACCCAAACCCAGGCCCCAGCTTTCGCGACGAATGGTCAAGTCGCGATCGGCACGGTACAGGTTGTGGAAGATGTCGCGGTAGCGACCCAGCAACAGCGGGCCGAGGCCGAACAGTTTGACTTCCTTGGCGCTGTCCTCACGCGCCAGCACGGTTTCCAGATACAGTTGCATGCGCGTTTCCGGCGAGCGCCAGCGGAACAAACGGAATGCGTCGCCGGAAAATTTGGTCTCGGCCATGAAGGCCGGCAAACCTGCCAACAAAAGCACCACCACTGCCCACGGCGAAAAGCGCACCAGCAGTGCGCCGAAACTCAGCAGCGAAATCGCGTTCTGGGCCAAACCGAAACTGCGATTGACCAGCGACAGCGGGCGAGACGATGCCTCGCGCCGTGCGCGCGTGAGCTTGTCGTAGAAATCCGAATCCTCGAACTGGGCAAGTTCCAGGGTGAGCGCTTTTTCCAGAATCATCTCGTTGACGCGCTGACCCAATTGCGCACGCAACAGCGACTGGCACATCGTGATACCACGCTGCGCGCCGGCGATCGCAATCACCAGTCCACCTTCCATCGCGACCAGTTCGAACACGCGCCACGGCACGCCGGAATTTTCGCGGCTGGCTGCGATCACTGCATCGACAATCTGCGCGCCGATCCAGGCCACGCCGGCCGGCAGCAAGCCCGCGACCAGCGTCAAAATCGCAAGGGCGATCGTCAGGGAGTGGCTGGTACTCCAGACCAGTTCCAGTGCGCGCTCGCTATAGCGAAACACGCCAAGAAAGCCGCGCGCGAGGTCGGGTTGTTTGGATTGGGGCAGGGCATGCGGCGGCACAGGCGTGGGGCGTTCCGTGATCGGGTGGATCGGTTACAAGACGAGCAAGGGTTATCACGAAGGACACAAAGAACACAAAGGGCACAAATGGAAAGTTGTTGCGGATAGCGATGAAAAGACCGTTCGCCCTGAGCGTAGGCGCGAACGGCTACTTTTGAGTTTCATCAAGCACCGACAATAAGAATTGGTCCTCCTTCATGTCCTTTGAGGTAAATCCTTCTCCTCGAACTTCGCGTATCGAGCCGTGCGATCAGATCATCAACCGCCAGGCACAGCATTCTGCTGGAATTGCATCGTCGGCTGGGTGTCTTGATAGCGCTTGAACCACGCCAGTATCGCCGCGGTTTTCGCCGCGGATTGCGATGGCCGCGCCGCCAGGCCGTGATGGTTGGCATCGGGAACCTTGATCAGTGCAGTTGGAACGCCGCGCAGTTGCAGGGCAGTGTAGAACTGTTCGGCTTCGCTGTCGGGCGTGCGGAAGTCGTGTGATCCGACCACCACGAGGGTTGGCGTTTTGACGTTGCCGACCAGCGACAAGGGCGAGCGCGCCCAATAGCCTTGCGGGTCCTGCCACGGAAATTTTCCGAACCAGTAGCGCGAAAAATACGGGGTCATGTCCGATGTCAGCACGAAGCTGGCCCAGTCGATGACGGGTTTCTGCACGGCAGCGGCGCGGAAGCGATCATTCTTGCCGACGATCCATGCCGTGAGCACGCCGCCACCGGAGCCGCCGGTGACGAACAATTTGTCCTTGTCCACGAATCCCTTGGCGGTCGCTGCATCCACCGCGCTCATCAAGTCGTCGTAATCGTGGCCCGGATAGGCCTTGTCGATCAGGTTGGCAAATTCCTCGCCGTAGCCGGTCGATCCGCGTGGATTGGTGTACAGCACGACGTAGCCGGCCGCCGCGTACAATTGATCGTCGCTGCTGAAGCTCGGGCCGTAGGAAGCGAACGGGCCGCCGTGGATTTCCAGGATCAGGGGATACTTTTTCGTCGCATCGAAATTTGGCGGCGTAACCATCCACGCGTCGATATTGCGCTTGTCGAATGAAGTCACCGCAAGCTTGCTCACGTTGCCCAGAGTTTTGCTGCCGAGCAGGGCTTCGTTGAGATGCGTCAAGCGCCGTACCTTGCCGTCGCGAACCACGCGTACATCCGCCGGACGGCTAGTCGTGCCGCCGGTGAACGCAACCGTGCCGTCACGCGCAACGCTGAATTGACCGCCACTATAAGGTCGATCGAATTCGTCGCCGGTGACTGCATCGGTAACGTCGTGAACGCTTCCATCCAGGGCGATGCGTGCGATGCGCACGTGACCATGATCTTCAAAATCGACATAGATCGAACGGCCATCGGCAGCCCAGATCGGATTGCCAAGGTTGCGATCGAGTTTGGTGTTGAGCGTGTGACTGTGGTTGCCGTCGCGATCCATGACTGATAGCTGGGCGTTTTGCTGACCGAGGTATTTATCGTCGAACCCCAGGTACGCAATCGACTTGCCGTCGGGCGACACCACCGGCGAATTATCCGGGCCGTTGCGGTGCGTCAGCGTGCGAACTTGATGATCGGAAATGGAGACTTCATGCACTTCGGTATTGACCAGATCGCGTTGCCAGTTGGCGGAAAGATTTGCGCTGAAAAATATCGAACGGGCATCCGGCGACCAGGCCAGGTGTCCGCCGGCATTGCGTGCACCGAAGGTCAACTGGATGGGCGCGCCGCCATCGGCTGCCACCCAGAAAATCTGGTCGAAGCCCGCCTTGGTGTAGCCCTCGTCGTCGGTGCGATAGATAACGCTGTCGATGACTTCCAACGGTGGGGCCCAGGTCGCGCCCTCAGGTTTGGCCGGCGCCTTGCCCAATTGTGGCGGCGCGTCGGGAACGAACATCAGGTACGCGATGCGTGTGCCATCGGGCGACCAGGCGATGCCGTGCGGCGAATCCGGCAATCCGGTGACGCGCGCGGCAGCGCCGCTGCGCATCCAGCGCACATACAATTGCGCGCCGGGATGGATGCCGTCGCTGGAGATGTATGCCAGGCGCGTTCCATCCGGCGACCAGCGTGGTTGCCCGTGCGAACCGGGACCAGCAACCAGTGGCGTTTGCGTGCCGCTGGCCACATCGATCAGCCAGATCGTCGAGCGCGTGCGATCCGTCATGATGTCGTTGGAACGGCGCACGTAGGCGATGGTCTTGCCATCCGGGGCGATTTGCGGATCGGAGGCGGCTTCCAGATTGAACAGATCTGCGCCGGTCAATAGCGGCGATGGTCCACTGGACGGCTCGGCGATCGCAGGCGCTACGGAAAATGGCGTGGCGCAGCACGCAGCAAGCAGCAGCAAGGCAAGGATTCGAATCGGCATGAGTTGGGGTCCCCAGAGTGGCTGCGCATTGTTCGGTGGAAGCGGTTCCAAATGCAAGCGACCAAGTGCGCACGGCTGCAACCATGACGATCGTCGTGTGCAATCGTCGCCACGCTGGCGTATAAAAGCGCGGTTGTCGCCGCGCCATCGTGTTTGCACCGATAGTGCTGTGTGATTCGTTTTTGTTGCCTGACCTGGGAGAAACACATGACTCGAATTACCCTTCGCGCCGCAGTGCTGTTTGGCTGCTGCATGGCTACGTTCGGCGTGGGAATTGCCGCGGACACCCCAGAAAAATCCGGCGCCAATTCAAACGATGCCGCGATGCTCGGATTCACCAGCGACGGCGCGACTGCCCAACGCGCGCTCGAACAGCGATTTGACGCGCAATTGAATCCTGCCGAACAGCGCGAATGGTTGCAGCAGATGTCCTCGCAGCCTAATCAGGTTGGCTCGCCGCACGACAAGGCCAACGCGGAATTCATGCTGGCCAAGTTCAAGCAATGGGGTTGGGATGCGCACATCGAAACGTTCGACGTGCTGTATCCGACGCCGAAACGCGAATCCCTCGAACTGCTCGGATCAAATCCATTCAAGGCGAAACTGCACGAACCGCCGGTTGCTGGCGACGCCACCTCGGATTTGCCCGGCGTGTTGCCGCCGTACAACGTCTACGGAGGCGATGGCGACGTCACCGCCGAATTGGTCTACGCCAACTACGGCATGCCCGACGATTACAAAGTGCTGGCGCGGCACGGCATCGATGTGCGCGGCAAGATTGTCATCACGCGTTACGGCGGTGGCTGGCGCGGACTCAA
>JBDTLA010000115.1:0-21687 GCA_039935035.1 Rudaea sp.
ACGCAGAGCGGTATCGATCGTTTCCGTGATTTCACTTCTTTGCTATCGCAGCAACCGCGCTAACGTCAGATTCGGCCTAGCAAGAACAGAATGATGACGATCAGAAAAATCAGGCCGACCCCGCCGGCCGGGTAGTAACCCCATCCTCTGCTGTATGGCCAAGACGGAACGGAGCCGATCAACGCAAGAATCAGGATGATCAACAAGATGGTGCCGAGAGTCACGGTCGTACTCCTGAGTTATTGGGCTCTCTCAACGCCGCGCGCCTGCGGGTTTTTTCGGCCTTGATAAACCGGCTATCGCAAGCGACGTGCCAATAATTGATGCGCTGCCAACGACATGGTTGGGATAGTCGCATCGACTGCTGCCACGGCGGCTGATAGCCAGAAAGGTTCTGCGCTTGTCGCGGCGTGGGGTACATAGCCCGGCGATGACGCTTCATTCAAAACAGGTGAGCTATCGAGGCTATGTAATTGATTATCCATAAACTTGTTGAGTGTCCTTCGTACGGCTTGCCATACATACGAAATCGACTTCAAATCCGTAATCGCTCAGTGAGGGATTTGGCCGCATCAAAATCAGATGGCGATGGATTCGTTGCCTGTGATCGTACAAAAGTCAGCGTTGCACCGTGCGCCACATGCTGGATTGCCCGAAGCGCGGTTGCCATCCGTGCGAATTGCAATTGCGCGGGGCGAAGCCGACAGTCGTGCGCATAGCTTCCGGCTGGGCCAAGGCTTTCGCAACCGGCGTCTATCGAAATCCCTCCAGTTTGGAACGCAACGTTTTGCGCGGAACGCCCGGAACCGCAAGAATTCAGACACGAGTGTCACTTACTTAATGCCGTCTTTCCCGCGGCTTTCAACAGCCGTATGGCTGGTCAAGCGGGAGCGCTCTACAACGGCCGGAGGGCTGGTCACCCAGCGCTTTTCGTCTATCCCGGGCCCACGAAGTCACTGGATTCCGGCCTACGCGGGAATGATGAAATTTGAAGGCTTGGCCTTGAGTCAATGACATTCAAACCAGACAGCGGCTATTGGTGGCGTACATCGTGCAAGGAAATGTTCATGAGTCCGAATCCCATTTCGCGGTCAATTTTGCTCGTTGAGGATGATGTTCCTCTTGGGCTTGTGACCAGTGAAGTGCTCAAACAGCTGGGGCATGACGTCAACTGGGCAGTGTCGGCGAACGAGGCGTTTGATACGTTGATTGGCGAAGGTCATTTCGACGCAGTGCTATTGGATCTGGGCCTTGGCAGCGATGATGGTGTCGCGTTGATCGATTCCTTGCGCGAACGCGGCTGTGAGTTGCCGCCTTTGCTGATATTTTCAGCGCAGCCTGTCGAGACGCTGCGGCTGGCAGCCCGTGCAACGGGTGCTGCGGCAATTTTGCAAAAGCCGTGTACTGCCAGTGAGATGGATGCGGCAATTGTTCGTGCTGTAGCATTGTGCGTCCCTGAATAGAGGCAGCCTCAGATTGACAGCATTCGTGCCGCCGTCTCGCCGACCGAAACGGACGAAACGCTATTCAGCCTTACCGGGATTAGGCGGAACGTGATCGCTGTCTTTGTTGTTGGACACAGGATGACCCAGGCGCCAATAACGCGCGCCTAGGGCAGTGCCGATCCACAACGTGATTGCGCCCAGCGGCCATGCCACGACGCGTGGCCAAAAAGCCGCGATCAACGATATCCCAAGCAATCCAAAAGCAAACCATGGCAACACCGAGGTTTCGCTGCGTGCCAATACGCGGCGATTACCGAGTGCAGCACCTACCGAGTGGGCCAGTCGTAGTGCGCTGGCGGCGGCTCTTCCGGTACTTCCGCCGGAATGTGCGCCGGCCGGTTGCTGTACGCTGGCTCGCACACTGCGTTTGGAAGCCAGGACGATTTCGGTGGAGTTTTCCAAATCCCGCAGGTATTGCGCCTCCATGCTGGCGGCAAACCCGGGATCTTCCACTGCCACGTCAAGCTCGCAGTTCTCCATCCAGCTGGATATGTTGAGATTGCTCGATCCAACTCGTCCCCAGCGCCCATCGGCGACGGCCGTCTTTGCATGCATCATGGCGCCGTTCCATTCGAACACGCGCACGCCAGCCTCGAGCAGGGACCGATAGCCCGACCGGGACATCGCGGCAATCACTGGAAGATCACTCGCGCCGGGCACCAACAGGCGCACATCCACGCCATCGCGCGCTGCGGCAGAGAGTGCCTGCACGTAGGGAGACAAACCAACGAAGTACGCATCGCTGAGCCACAAAGAGCGCTGCGCCATGGCGGCAATCATTTGATCCAGGCGGAACATGCCGGCGGTTGAAGGCTGCGTGGCGATCACGCGTAGATCCATATCGCCAGTTGGGCTTGGATCGGGTATTTGGTGCTCCGATAACGGCTCGCCGAGTTGCGCCCAGATATCTGCAAATGCCTCTTCGACATCAACAAGCGCCGGCCCCCGGATGCTGATGGCAGTGTCGCGCCAGGGGGCAATGCCTTTGCTGCGATCTCCCAGCCATTTTGCGCTGATGCACAAGCCGCCGACAAACGCGACGTTGCGATCAATCAACACCAACTTGCGATGGTCGCGACTGACCCAGCCAAACGGGCTGCTGAACTGGAAGGGATTGTAAGCACGCACTTCGCCGCCCACATCGATCAACGCGTTCCAGAACGAGTGGCTCGATTGCCCCCGGCAACCAAGCCAGTCGTAGATGACGCGAACACAGACACCGGCTTCGGCACGTTCGATGAGAACGGCGCGAAATTCGCGACCGATGTCATCGTCTCTGAACATGTAGTTTTCGATCAGGATTCGATGTTGCGCCACGCGCATGGCATCCAGCCACGCCGAGAAATTCTCGGCTGCGTCGATCAACAACTCAACGTGATTGCCGCCAATCAACGGAGCGCCTGCCGCGCGGCTGAGCGCTTGCCCAGCCAGGCGGCGCGCGGAACTTGCACTAGTACTCGCGGGTTCCGATACCGAAGCGGTGGCTTGAACGGACATGCAAGCGGTCAGCTGCCGCTACGGTCGCGCTGGTGGGCACCAGCATCGACTGGAACGGTTTCTTCCGTCTGGCCAAGTGCGCTCGGTGTCGCCGTAGCGGGAGTCGGATGATCGTGATGAACGATTGTCTGCCATGCCGCTGGTTGGGCATCGCGGCGCTTCTTCTCTTCAAGCGCGGCCCACAGGTGCGTGGTCGCCAGCGTTTTTTTCTGCTGCGCTGACAATGGATGCTGCTTCTTGGGAACGTTAATCCGTTTGGCAGTCGGTTTTTGCTGCGCTTTGGTGCTGACGGGAATCCGTTTGCTGACAGCTTTGTTCGACGGAACGGCAGTCGGTTTCTTCTTTGCAACTGTCTTCTTGGCTTGATGCGCGATCGCGCCCTTCGCGGTTTTCCGCGCAGCAGCACTTGTCGGTTTAGCCTTCGCCGGTTTGGCCACATTCTTGCGGGATTTACTGGGCGATTTATTGACTGCAACCTTACTCTTGGTCGATTTGCGCGCTGCAGACTTCTTGGCCGGCAACTTTGTCGCTGGCTTCTTGCGTGTGACTTTCTTGGTCGAAGCGACTTTGGATGCCTTCGCCTTGCTTGCCGCGGTCGCTTTCGAGGATTTCTTTGCTGTTGGCGGTTTGCTCCTGACCGCACTCTTGGTTACCGTCTTGCGCACTGCGTTCTTTTTGATGGGGCGCTTTGCTTTCGTGGCCATAAACGTATCCTTTTGGTTTGTGAAGACGATGTAATTTCTGATTGGATTCTGGTCTGCTATCAGCGATCTCCAACTGCGCGCAAGCCTTGAGGCATTCAGTGCGGATGCACCCACGACGCTGTGCGCTGGCCCCATCCTAGCCTAAGACAGCGCGTCGTCGGCAAACACACCCGATTACACACTTCATAGGTTTCAAATCCCAGCCGGCCGGCCGCTATCAACAAAAAAGCCCGCCCATCGCGTGATTCTCGCGTGTCCTGACGAAACGCCGTCCACTACAGCCGCAGAACTGGCCATCAAGGGACTTTGCTTTTCAATCCGCGTCGATCGAGAAGCAAAGACCAACTGGACTCAGTTCTAATTGCGCTTGTGACGGCATGCGGATCGGCGCTAATCAGAGGCGACTAGCATGCGATATGCCAAGAGAATTCCGATTCCCGTTTGCCGCACGAATCCACAAAGTGCTGGGCGGATCAATCTTTCAATTGGCGATAAGCCATGTGATTTTGCATCGTCATCCGGATCGTGTACCGCAAATTGCACGGCACTAGCCGCGCAACTCCAGTGAATTCCTTGGCTTTTTCCTTTTGAACGCAATGGCATGTTCGTTGCGAGGTAAAACTTCGGCGAATGATGTCGCCGCAGTCATATGAGGCAATCATGTCTACTCTTTGGGAAATGGCACAAGCCATTCGCAACGAACAAGCAAGCGACGGGCACGATCAAAGCGCGCGTTCAGGAAATCACGAGCGTGGAGGCGGAACCGTCGTCGAAGCATCCCGCGATCAGGATCACGATTGGCTCAGCAATCGCAGTTGCGCCGTTGACGAAAGCGCCGCCGCGGCTGGCGAACCGCATTGACTTCGGAAATCAATTCTTCCACCACCAAGGAGTTCGTTATGAAGCGTCGTTACATGGCTATTTTGATTACAGCTTTCACTGCCACACTCGCGTTGCAAGGCTGCCAACAAGGTCCGGATCGTGCCAAGATACAAGCCGACATCACCAAGGCACAGGCGGACGGCGAGAAGGTCATCGCGGATGCGCAAGCCAACATGGACAAGGTGATCGCGCAAAACACCAAGGATTTGGTCCACGCCAAAGTGGACGCGCGCACCGATGCCAATGCTGCGGTAGCGGATGGCAAAAGCGCCCCGACGAGCGCAGACAACCCGCCAGCCACGGTGCCGCCGGCCAGCGAGGCCGTTGCCAAGGCGAGAATGGAGGCGAATGACAAGTCCGCTGATGCCCAGTACGAAGTGGACAAGGCTAAAGGCAATGCGGATTACAACGTTGCCTTGGCACGTTGCGAAGCACAGACAGGCGACGCATTGAATGCGTGCAAGGAAAGCGCAAAGGCGAAGTACGATGCCGCCATGGTTGAGGCTAAAAACCGTAATGATGCTGCGCACAAAGCCAACCAGGCACCGTCCAACGGGTAGGGTTATCTCGATCCTGCCGAGTCAATATCCGCTGTCAAAGCCGACGCAATTTTTGCGTCGGCTTTTTCTGCTATTGGACACTACCGCTGTAGAAGTGGCGCAACGACGTAGCGGGCTTTAGTTTTGATCGCGTTGTGGCTTGCCTTGGCGACAAACCAAGGTGCTCCCAAAATGCTGCCACGAATTTTGGTACGACTGTTCTCGTCTACCCCAGAGATCGTGCATGCGAGAACGTGACCTATCGAAGTTCGTGCAAAAAGCCATTATCGTTCGCCGATTCGCTCCCTATATCAACTATATAATCAAATAGTTACGTATTACTGCCATCTGGCATGCGTCTTGAAATACAAGATTGACGGCGACCGCAAATGAATTGTCGGAGCGCCGCAAAACCACCCATCAGGAGATACTTTATGTTGCATTACGCGCTGGTTTTCCTCGTTATTGCCATCATCGCCGCCGTGCTGGGTTTTGGTGGAATCGCAGGCGCCTCGGCTGGGATCGCGAAGATTCTATTCATTATCTTCATCATCCTGTTTCTTGCCTCACTCATTTTTGGCGGTTTGCGCGGCAGGCGTTGAGTGCCTGACGAACGCCAGGGTGCTTCGATTCCCCTGTGGATGTCAGGTCGGAGTTTCATCGAGTTGACACAGCGGCCGGCCGGACGAGTTCCGGTCCGGCTCGTTGAAGACGCAAAAAACCGAGTGTAAAAAGCATTAAGAATCAAGAGTATATGGTTCTTTTGAAAAAGATCCACATTCTGCCGAAAGCGCGCATCGAGCAACGGATTCGATCCTGTGGGAGTTCGTTCAGAATTCGCACATTTTGTAAATTTTGGGTTATAGTCCACGCACTGTGTCTGCACGGTCGCTTTACAATCGTGACCCGAAAGCGCCGGTTTCCGATCCGCTTTGTCACCGAGTTTCCATGCAAACCAGTTAGTCGGTGCCGTCCTGTGTGGTGGTGCCTTGTCTAAGTCTGTATTGTGGAGTTTTTATGTCGGATCGTGAGGTTGGTACCGTCAAGTGGTTCAACGACAGCAAGGGTTTCGGGTTTATCAGCCGTGAAAGCGGTCCCGATGTGTTCGTTCATTTCCGCGCCATTACCGGGACGGGTTTCCGTACCCTGCAGGAAGGCCAGAAGGTGAGCTTCACTGTTGTGCAAGGCCAGAAGGGCCTCCAGGCTGAAGAAGTCGCGGCTGCCGAATAATCTATTCATATTCAATGCGCCGGCGGGATAATCCCGCCGGCTTTTTTTTGTTCGCAAAATGTACGCGATTCACCCCGCGCATTGCTGCCGTAGATGAAACTGATGCTTGAGTTGTGAATTGAATGTCCGATTCAGCGATAGCTGCGATGGCAAGTGTCGCATGCGTCGCCGACCCGCTTCAGCTCGGGCACCAAGGCTACGCAAGCATTGGGCGATTTTGACGCGCTCTCCGCACGATTCAGCGATTGGCGAAGATCGTCTGCGTCGGTATGGAATCCCGAGTCAGGCGGCTGGTTGCCGTAGATCGCGGACTCGATCTGGTTCGACAGCAGACGCATAACCGCCAGATGGGCAGAAATCTGGCCGCTACAGCGTTGTGCATCGACCTGCTCGCGAAGTTCTGCATAGTGGTGTTGCATCACGTTCATCAAGCCGCGCGGATACGCATCGCGCTGGCGAAGTGCCGTGACGATATTGGCGGTGGCGAGCACGCCGATCGCAATACCCAGCAAAAAAAGAAACAGATTGCGCATTGAGTTCGTACCGGTCGGTCGGGGAGTGAAGCGCCAACTCGGGTCGATTGAGTCTGATCGTTCAGGACTGGCCGGGTGCGCTTGGACTGGCTGAGCTTAGCTGATTTGGCAGTCCAACACGCCATGCAGCGCTGGTCCAGGCGTTTCCTGCGGTACAATCGTCACGAACCCCGGATTGCCTTCGTGCCGATAAACAGAGATCAAAACTCGCAAACTGATCGCGCTACCGTGCCGGAATCCACACGCGCGGAAGACGGGCTTTCCAGCCCGCGATTGATTGTCGTCAGTGGGATGATGCTCGGTCTGCAGATTGCGTTGCACGAACATCCGATTGTCATTGGTCGTTCCAGCGAGAGCGGATTGGCTTTGCCCCATCCGAGTGTCTCGCGCCAGCATTGCCGTGTCTGTCGTGATGACACGCGTTTTCTCATCGAAGACTTGGGATCGACCAACCGGACTTTTCTCAACGGCAAGGCAATCACGCGCGCCGAATTGCATGATGGCGACCAGATTATGGTCGGCAACAATGCCATCAAGTTTTTTGTTGGCGTGAGCCGTGAAGCTGAATACCACCACGAGCTAATCGATCTGGCGATCTACGACAGTTTGACCGGCTTTTTCAACCGACGCCATTTTCGTGGCCTGCTCGATGAAGAAGTCGACAAGCTGCGCAATGGTGGCGCTTTGAACCTGCTGATGCTGGATCTGGATCTTTTCAAGCAGGTCAACGATCAGTTTGGTCATCTGGTTGGCGATCAGGTGCTTGCGGGCGTCGCCCAGGTGATTCGTGAAAATGCGCCTTCCGGAATCCCGATCGGGCGCCTGGGTGGCGAGGAATTTGCCTTGGCGTGGCCCAACCAAACTTTGCGCAATGCTCGCAATCTGGCGGAAATTTTGCGCGCCGCGATTGCGGCACGTCCGATTGGTACGCGCGAGCAGCAACTGTCGGTAACCATCAGCATCGGGGTTGCGCGCAGCAATGCACAAATTCAGGACAGCGCATCGCTGTTGCGCTGCGCCGACGAGCAGTTGTATCTGGCCAAGCAGGGCGGGCGAAATCGGGTCTGTAGCGTCGAGTGAGCGTGCACGCGTTCATTGCGATCCGGCAGGCTTGGGCTTGAGTTTCGCACGAGTGGCCTGCCACTGTGCGGCTTGCTCGGGTTTGCCCCAGTCGGCGTACAGCTGAATCAATGGATCGATGTACCCGGCCATTCGCCAGTGGTCGGAACCCAAATCCTTGGTCTTTTCCTTGATTGCGGCGAGCAACATTGTTTCCGCCTCTGCGTAGTGTCTGGCTTGCAATAGTGCTTTGCCCAGGCCGTACTCGATTTCTCCGGTGACTGCATGATCGCGTCCGAGAAGCTGTTGCGATGTCGCCAGCGCTTGCCGTTGCAAAGCTGTAGCCTGCACCGTATCGCCGACTTCGAGTAGATAGTTGGCGTAGTTGTGCGTAGCGATTACCGAGTTCTGATTCTTGTCACCGTACTTGCGCCGCACCGCATCGTATGCGCGTTTGTAATATGGCCCTGATTCGGCAATTTTTTCCGGCGTTCCCTGTTGGCGTAACGCGCCAGCCAGATTCGAAACGATGTTCAACGTAAAACCGTGGTCGGGCCCGTACAGTTTTTCGCAGATTGGCAGCATGTCGCTGAGGATCTTTGCACCTTGGGCAAAACGTTGCGATTCCAGATACATGATTGCGAAGCTGTTCATCGTATTCAGCGTTTTTGGATCATCCGCACCCCATAACTTGGTCTGACGGGCGATGACGTCACGAAAGATCGGCTCGGCCTGCGCGTAACGACCCAAGTCAGTTAACACAATGGCATGATCGTCCAATGCGGTGAGGGTCAGCTTGTCGTCATTGCCCGCGAGTCGCTTGATTGCCGGCAGCGCGTCCGCAACTCGCTTTTCCGCATCGGCATACTTGCCCAGTTCGCGTTCGATTTCGACCATGTCGACAACGCCGCCCAAAGTGACCAGATCGTTGGCACCCAGCGTGCGTGTGAATGTCGCAACGACTTGTCGAATCGACTGAAGTGCCTGGTCAGGCTTGCCTGTATACAACTGCAACTTTGCGAGTTGTTCCTGAAGCTTGAGGGTCGGCACGGCGTCCGGACCCAGTTGCTTGCGTGCTACATCGTAGGCGCGCTGGGTAAAGTCCAGTGCGCGGGGATACTCGCTCAGGCTCTGGTAGCTGGATCCAATCGTCCCTTCAATTTGGGCGAGTACGTCGGGCTGGTCGGCCAGTTGCTTTCCGGCTCTCGCGGCAGCGCGATCCAGGACCAGATGTAGCAGCGTCTTGTCCATGTCACGGGCTTGTTCCGGATCGATTCCAGACAGTACATCGGTGAGAAATCCTGACGTTACGCGCGCCTTTTGCGCTTCCAGGTTTGCGCGCACCGCTGCAGCACGTGCATTGAGCATGCTCAGAATCGCCGCAGTAGTGCCGATGATCAATGCGGCCGCGATCAAGGCGCCGGCGAACAAGGGCCCGCGATTGCGCACGGCGAAAAGTTGCAGGCGATATCGGCGTGTGGCGGGCACTGCAACCAGCGGGTAATTTTGAGCGTAGCGATCCAGATCATCGGCCAGCGTCTGGGCGGATTCATAGCGTCGACTGCGATCCGGGTCGATCGCGTGCGCCAGTACCCAGCGCAAGGCAACGGGGATGCTGCCGAGTGCGCGAAGGCATGTGCTGTCCGTGTCGGCAGCTCGCCCCACAGACGCACGCAGCGCCGCGTAAAGACCTCGATTGTCGATGCCGAGCTTGGCCGCATCAGCCATCAGAGCGGGCGCGGCCAGCATTTCCATCAGCATGACGCCCAACGCGTAGACATCGCTGCGAATATCGATTTCGCCGCTTTTGGCGTCGAGTTGCTCCGGGCTCATGTAGCCTCGGGTCCCGGCCCGTTGCATCAGCGGCATGTCACCGCCACTATTTTGGGTTGCACCTACTGCGATGCCGAAGTCGATGATCTTCGGCATCGGTTGGCCGTCGATATCCACGACCAGTATGTTGCTCGGCTTCAGATCGCGATGAATTACGCCTTTCTGATGCGCATGTTGCACGCCCTTGCAGATGCGCGAGAACAACGCCAGCTTGCCGTTCAGTGATAACGGATGCGCGCCGAGATATGCCGACAGGGTTGATCCATCGATCCATTCCATGGCAAAGAACGGATAGCCCTGAGGCGTCGTCCCCGCATCGTAGACTTTGGCAATGGCCGGATGATCCATGCGTGCCAGCGCCTGGCGCTCAACCAGGAAATAGGCTTCGGCGAGCCCTCCGCGCAGCTGACTGCGGATCAGTTTGAGCGCAACGGGCCGTTGCAACGGTTCAAGTTGTTCGGCTAGATAAACGGCACCCATGCCACCTTCGCCGAGCAGTTTTTCGATCCGATAGGGCCCGAGACGTTGTCCTGACGCAAAAATTTGTGCGCCGTCGGCTTCGCTCGCATCGATATCCAGCACGGTCGGCTGGTCGGGCGAGGTGAAGCTGGATTCAAACGGGGAATGGATCATCTCGACAGGCTGCTTTCTCGCGAGCGCTAAAGTATACGCCCGCAATCCCGTGTACCGCTGCGCACTATTGGTCTCATTCAGAGCCTGGCTCCCGAAGGGCGAGCCGCTGTGCGCTCGTCTGCCGCGTTGCATCCGATTGAAAGGGAACCGTCCTTCCTGCGCGAGTGCGCCTTACAGCCAAACGCACAACGACTCGCTGAATGGGACCAATAGTGCGAAGCAGTACACTGGCGAACATGGATCAGCGTTTCGCAGGAATCGATCGTCTTTATGGCGTCGGCACGGCCGCTCGACTGGCGCGCATGCATGTGTGCGTCGTCGGAATCGGCGGTGTGGGTTCGTGGGCGGCCGAAGCGCTGGCGCGCACGGGCGTGGGGGAATTGACCCTGATTGATGCGGATGATGTTTGCGTGTCCAACGTCAACCGCCAATCGCATGCACTGGAGGGCGAATTTGGGCGTCCAAAAGTGGAAGTCATAGCTGCGCGTATGCACGCCATCAATCCGTCAATTCGTCTGAATGCCGTGGCCGAGTTCGTGACGACGACCAATCTGGTTGACCTGCTGGATCGTGGTTACGATGCAGTCATTGATGCTTGCGATGCGTTGCGCATCAAGATCGAAATGATCGCGTTTTGCAAGCGCCGCAAGGTTCCCATTGTCGTGTCGGGTTCGGCCGGCGGGCGGACTGATCCGACTCTAATCACGAGTCGCGATCTGGCGCGTACGGATCACGATGCGTTGCTTGCGCTGGTGCGGCGCAGGTTGCGCGACGAGCATGGCTGGACGCGCAGTCCGAAACGCTACTTCGGCGTGCAGGCCGTATTCTCGCGGGAAAATGTGCAATATCCTCAGGTAGATGGCAGCGTTTGCGGTACGCGTCCGGTCACTTCCGACGGCGGATTGAAGCTCGATTGTGGTGGCGGGCTCGGTGCTGCCATGCACGTAACCGCGACGGTTGGAATGGTGGCGGCCGCGCGCACGATCGAACGCCTTCTCAAAGCGCCCAAGCGACCATGACTATTGCGATATGCCGAACATTTGTTCGCAATTGCGGGTGGTTGCGGCGGCAATTGAGCCAAACTCGGCATTGCGCAAGTGCGCGGCCACATTGCAGACGTCCATCAATAGTACGGGTTCGTTGCGCGTGCCTTGATGGCCGTGCAACGGCTGGTCGGGCGCGTCGGTTTCCAGCAACAGAAACTCGATCGGCATCGTGGCAACGATGCTGCGCAGTCGACGCGCACGTTCGTAGGTGACCGGACCACCGATACCGACGCAGAAGCCTAGATCCCACAAGCGTTTGGCCTGCTCCAGGCTTCCGGAAAAGCTGTGTATGACGCCGCGTAGTTTTCCGAGCTTGCGGATTTCGTTTATGACCTCGTCGAGCGCTTTGCGCGCATGCACGATCACCGGTAAGCCCGATTCGCGCGCCAATTCAAGTTGTGCTCGAAAGTAGAACCGTTGCTCATCCACATCTGAATCTTCGACATGAAAGTCCAGCCCGCATTCGCCGATGGCGACCGGTTGTTCGGACGCTATCCAGCGCTTCAATTGGGCGATGTGGTCGCGCCGGTGATCGGCCATGAACATCGGATGCAACCCATATGCAGGAAACAGTCCGGAGTATGCGCGACACATGTCGCGCAGCTTCTCAAACGAGCGTGCGCAAACTGCAGGTACAATTAGGCGCCCGACTCCGGCAGCACGCGCGCGCTGTAGCACCTGCTCGCGATCGGCATCGAACTGCGCCGCGTCCAGATGACAGTGGCTGTCAATCAGTAAGTTCATATCGGTGTAGGTTTCCATAGCCATCCATAATCTGGAAATCAGGCCGCAATGCTACCGGAGACGCGCGTTGATTGGGCCGCAACGAAATGGTTTCACGGCCGTTCACATGGCCTGCGGGAAACTACATGACAACGAAATTCATACCAATGCGTTATTCAATTTAGCACTGCAAAGGAGCGAGTCATGACTGCAAGTCGTCCCATAATTGTTCTGTTGATTATTGCCTTGTTCTCACTCAACGCATGCGTTGCGCCAGCACCGCGATCGCGTGTGGTTTATCACGAGGGTAGTGATCAAGGCCGCGATCGCGGCCTATGTCACCGTTGCGGCACCATTCGCGATGTGTATCAAGTCGAGTTGCGTCAAGGCAGTAGCGGTGGTGGTGCTTTGTTGGGCGCGATCATTGGTGGCGTCATCGGCAACAGCGTCGGTCATGGCGGCGGTCGTGCAGCAGCGACCGCGATCGGTGCCGTCGGTGGTGCCGCGATAGGAGATTCCGTAGAGCGCGACGGCGGGCGGCTAAGATCCGGCTATGTCTGGCAATTCCGCGTGCAGATGGACGATGGCCGCTGGGCCAGTGTCACCCAGCGCGACAATCTGGATTTGCATCCAGGCGACCGCGTATTTCTGCGTGGTGACCGTCTGGAATTGCTGCGCCGCTAACCACAAGCGCGCCGACACTGCGTCGGCGCGCTTGCTTGAGCTGGTCGACAGCAATCAATCGGCGCGGTAAAAGCTGTGGTCGCCAATGACGGCCAGCGGTGGCCCTTTGGCCCACGGCGGCGGCGGTGAATCCGAGGCGAAGAAGTGATCGGCGCGTGGCACGACGGACGGCCGCCAGCTTGGGGGTAAGTGCCACGCCATCATCGCCATGCCGGCAAGCAGCCAGTCGCGGCGCCAGGATTCTACATCGTCGATCACGAAGTTCTTGCTCGTCGTGGACAGCGCGAATTGATGCCGCGCACGCAATACCGCGCACAGTGAGTTGCTCCGGTCCCCGTTGTCGCGCCGGCGCAGCGCAACTTCGGCAACGGCCAACTGGCCAATTAGGGGCTCGCCACGAGCCTCCAGATAAATCGTTGTGGCCAGGCAGGTCTGATCCGCCACCGGGGTGTGGAAGATAGACGCCATCCAAAGAATCCATGCCAGTTTCATTTGGCAACCTCATGCTATTTTAAATTCGCGCTGCGCCCGCACGAGAGTCGCAGCATGATCGCGCGCCAACGCCGGTTTGCAACAAGCGACCCTTTCGTGTCGCGGTTGATTTTCCGGTTCGGAACCAAGCCCGATACCGGTATTGAGTAGAGGGATCGTTTCGATCCCCGCTGTGGCGCACGTCCCGTGGGCCGCAGCGTAGGCAATGGTGTGGAGCCGTTGCCGGATTACTTTCCCCGAACTGCGAAACGATTGTCGCGATTCAGGAGCTTGCAATGAGCCACCGTTTCCAGTGGCGCCGGGTGCGGATTATCGCATATCCGGGTGAGTTGTCACTCTAAAAGTGTCAGTTTCCTGAACGAAAGCAAAATAGCCGCAATTGTAAACAACGTGTTATTTGCGCAGGAATATACGTTTCCTCATAAGCAACAATGTGAAAAGATGTATTTTGCTGCTTTTGGAAAAAACTGATTGTCTGCGGCACAAATTTACTTGTATCCGAACTCGTTCTTGAGGATTTGCTCATCGCCAGCGTATTCCTTGGCGGTGGCAGGAACGAATTTGCTGATGCCCAGATCAAGCAACACCTGGGACGCGCCGGCGTCGCTGGAAAGGTCAAGCAAGGCCTGCTTGACCTTTTCGCGTACATCTTCCGGCACATCGGCGGAAGCTGTTACGCATTGGCCGGGAAATTCGCGTGTGGACTTGACCGGCGTCAGATTCGGATATTGATCCTTGAGCGCATTCGGGATCATGGCCGCATCGGCCTCGCCGGCAAAAACCCGATCCACGGCGTCGCGCCATGATGTGGCAGTAGTCTTGATATTGGGTTCCGACACCGGATTGGGATAAAACTCCAGCAGCAGGCTGTAGCCAAGACTTGGAGCCGACATGGTGATGATCGTGTGTCCAACCAGTGCGCTCAACCCCTTGTTGTCGATGTCGATATTCGAGACCAGCGTGTACCCGGTTGGTTCGGCGGTGCGTACCAGCGGGATGAAGTGCTGGTGCTGGATCCGGTAATCGGTCAAGTGTGCTTCATCGAAGGCGAAATCGGTCTTGCTGGCGCTGGTAATGTCGCGCCAGTAATAGTGATAATTGCGCGCGGCCACCAGATTGAAATGCTGGCCTGTCGCCTTGTCCAGGTACTTCATCAAGGGCGCATAGATTTCGTTCACCCGTTCGGGTGGGAATGCCGGCTCGATGCGAAAGGTGTATTCGGCGGCGATTGCCTGATGGCACAAAATGCCGGAAAGCAAACACAGTACCCCAAGAGAAACACTGCGTTGGCGCGATCGATTCGTGGTTGCATGTTGCATCATGGATTCCCCTCTGTTGCTGTTTCGTCTTACCACGAATTGGAGGTGAACGCGATACGCACTGCGCAAAAATAGCAATGCCGATCGCCTTCAGTCGAAACGAATGCGAGCGCCTATTTCGCGACCAGGTGAATCGGTGAAGCGCAGGCATGCCTTGGCCAGCTCATCGTGCAGGGCAGCCAATGCCACGATCCGATTTTCCGCGGATTGGGCGGCCATTACGATCCGGCCTGCGCTTTCCTGGCGTTCGTCGCAGCTAACAAGATGCGCGTTGGCCTCGGGCGGGCCCACGCCATCAAACTCGACAAGATACAAGCTGCGCTTGTTGCCACCTTTGAAATGCAGGCGCGCGATGATTTCCTGACCGGGGTAGCAGCCTTTGTTGACGCTGATCGCACCCAACCGGTCCAGCCCCAGCCATTGCGGTAATAGTTGTTCTTGCAGAGCGGGCGCAAGTTCCGGCAAGCCGGCGCGGATATCGGCAAGCCGCCATTGGTTTCGATCCATGCCTGGCTCGGTCGATGACGGTTTGCTCGATCCAGCATCCAGCAACAACAACCAGCGGGATGTTTCGCCTTGGATGCATAGACTCGTGTGCTGAACATTGCCTGTGGTGGTTGTACCTTGCGCAACGTCGCCACAGCATTCGGCGATCGCCTGTGCCTGTGTGCAGCCGAAGACCTGAATGTCTTCGAGAACGCGCAACTCAACCTTGCTGCGGAAAATGAAACGAGTCAACGCGGCGGCGACTTCGCCCGGGTTGCCGCCGCGAAGCACCATGCGCAAGCGGTCATCGGCATCTCGCAACAGGTGAAAAAATGCGCGCACGCGCCCCTGCGGCGACAACCACGTACTGAATTGCCATTGGCCGTTGTATTGCGTACGCACGTCGCTGGAAAATTGCGCGTGCGCAAATGCGACTGCGTCCAAACCGCGCAGTTCAATCACCTGCAATGAGGGTAATGCAATTGCCATGGCTTCAAGTGTGCGCTATCGGCGCTATACTCGCAGCAACGAAATATAGCAGGGCGTTCAAGACAATCTGTCACGGGCGTACAACGGCGCGATCACGTCGCCCAGTTGTCAGTCGCCCGACGTGGTCGTAGGATGCGTGCGGGGGTAGCGATGCAAGAACCAAAAAATACTGCCGACAAATCGGGCGAGGAAGCCAACGAAGATCGTCCGATCGCGGTCGTGCAGCCGTTGCGCCCCCAGGAATCTGGTGGCCGCGGGGGATTGGAACCTACCCGTTACGGCGACTGGGAAAAGAACGGTCGCTGCATCGATTTTTGAGTCCGGCATTCAATCGATTAGGGAATGTTTTATGAGTACATCCGCACGCCCGCTTTCACCGCACTTGCAGGTTTACCGCTGGCAGATCCAGATGGTCACCTCGATCCTGCACCGGATTACTGGCGTCGCGCTGGCAGTCGGCACGATCATGCTGATTGCGTTGCTGGTTAGCCTTGCGGCGGGACCGGAACCCTATGCGGTTGTGCGTGGATTCTGCGCATCCTGGCTGGGGCTGATCCTGTTGTTGGGCTGGTCCTGGTCGCTGGCGTTCCACTTGCTCAACGGTATTCGCCATCTGCTACAGGATGCCTTGATGGGTTACGCCATTCATCAATTCGTACGCAATAGTTGGCTATCGGTGATTGGTTCGTTGGTACTGACGGCTGCAATCTGGGTGTACGCGTTTGCCTGTGGAGGTGCGGCATGAGCGCTGAACTCCACGAAGCCGATTTGCGCACGCCGCTCAAGCACGCGCGCGGACTGGGTAGTGCGAAATCCGGGACCCATCATTTCATGGTCCAGCGGGTTACGGCCATCGCGTTGATTCCGCTGGTCGTGTGGGCCGTATGGCTGGCGCTGACGCTGGTACGCGCCGATTACGCTCAGGCCCACGCGCTGGTGCAGCAACCCTGCAATGCGTTGCTGATGATCATATTCATCATTGCCGTATTCTGGCATGCTCAGTTGGGGGTGCAGGTGGTGATTGAAGATTACGTGCACACGCATTGGCTGGCTCTCACTTCGCAGGTTCTGGTGCGTTTTGCCTGCGTACTGGGTGGATTTGCCTGCGTGCTCGCCGTAGCGCGCATCGCTCTAGGAAACGCATGACTATGCAAGCGTACAAAATCGAAAAACATGAATACGATGTGGTCATCGTGGGTGCCGGCGGCGCAGGCTTGCGGGCCACGTTCGGCATGGCTGAGAAGGGCCTGAATACGGCCTGCATCACCAAGGTATTTCCCACCCGTTCGCACACCGTCGCTGCGCAAGGAGGCATCGCCGCGGCCCTGGGCAACATGGGTGAAGACAACTGGCGCTTCCATTTTTACGACACGGTAAAAGGTGGCGACTGGCTCGGCGATCAGGATGCGATCGAGTACATGTGCAAGAACGCGCCCAAGGCGGTCATCGAACTGGAACACTACGGTGTGCCGTTCAGCCGCACCGAAGAAGGCAAGATTTACCAGCGCCCGTTCGGCGGCATGACCACGCACTATGGCAAAGGCACCGCGCAACGCACCTGCGCGGCGGCGGACCGCACCGGTCACGCGATGTTGCACACCTTGTATCAGCAATCGTTGAAGCACGACGCGCGCTTCTACATCGAATATTTCGCACTGGACCTGATTTTCGACGACGAAGGCGTGTGCCGCGGCGTACTCGCACTGGACATGAATGAAGGCGTGCTGCACCTGTTTCGCGCCCATGCCGTGGTGTTGGCGACTGGTGGTTATGGCCGTGCGTATTTTTCCTGCACATCGGCACATACCTGCACGGGCGATGGCGGCGGCATGGTCTTGCGCGCCGGATTGCCATTGCAGGATCTGGAATTCGTGCAATTCCATCCGACGGGTATTTATGGGGCAGGTTGCCTGATCACGGAAGGTTCTCGCGGAGAAGGTGGCTATCTAACCAACTCCAAGGACGAGCGCTTCATGGAGCGCTACGCGCCGAATGCGAAGGATCTGGCATCGCGCGACGTCGTCAGCCGTGCGATTACCATGGAAATTCGCGAAGGTCGTGGCGTGGGCGAGGAGAAGGATCACGCCTTCCTCAACCTGATGCACCTGGGTCCGGAAGTGATCCACGAGCGTCTGCCCGGCATTGCCGAGACGGCACGTATTTTTGCCGGCGTGGATGTCACCAAGCAGCCGATTCCGGTGCTGCCGACCGTGCACTACAACATGGGCGGCATACCAACGAATTACCACGGTGAGATGCTGCGCAAAGTCGGCGGCGATCCCGATAGCGTTGTGCCTGGCCTGTTCGCCATCGGCGAGGCAGCGTGCGTTTCGGTGCATGGCGGCAATCGCCTTGGTTCAAACTCGCTGCTCGATCTGGTGATCTTCGGTCGTGCCGCCGCCGAGCGTGCCGCTGAAATCATCAAGCCGGGAACCGCACACAAGGATTTGCCGGCGTCGGTATGCGATGGGGCCTTGGCCAATTTCGATAGCATACGCAATGCCAAAGGCGACACCTCGACTGCTGACCTGCGTTTGAAAATGCAACGCGTGATGCAGAAAGATGCCGCGGTGTTCCGTACCGGCGAGACCTTGCAAGAAGGCTGCAAGCGGATTTCCGAGGCGTACGATGCATTTTCATCCGTGAAGATTGCCGATCGCTCGTTGATCTGGAATACCGACCTGATCGAAACGCTGGAGCTGCAGAACCTGCTCGGCCAGGCGGTCGGTACGATGTATTCCGCCGAGCAACGCCACGAGAGCCGTGGCGCACATGCTCGCGAGGACTTCAAGGATCGCGACGACGTCAACTGGATGAAGCACACGCTTGTGAGCGTCGATGCCAAGGGCAAGGCTACGTTTGATTATCGCCCGGTGCACATGCAGCCGATGACGAACGAAGTCGACGCAGTGCCGCCGAAGGCGCGAGTGTACTGAAATGCCGGGAATCGGGAATGGAGAATCGGGAATCGTGAGCATGCGCTCGCACCCGCTCTTGTTCGTTAACGATTCCCGATTCCCGATCCCCGATTCCCGGAATTAGCCATGGCTGAATTCACACTCCCCAAGAACTCCAAGATCACCAAGGGCAAGAAATACCCGGCCAAGGCGGGCGCGAAGAATGTGCGCACGTTCCGTATCTATCGCTGGAATCCGGACGATACCGAAAATCCCCGTATGGACGAATACGAAGTCGATATGGCGGCGTGCGGGCCGATGGTTCTGGATGCGCTGATCAAGATCAAGAACGAAGTCGATTCCACGCTGACGTTCCGCCGGTCATGCCGCGAAGGCATTTGCGGTTCCTGTGCGATGAACATCGACGGCACCAATACCCTGGCCTGCACCAAAGCCATCGACGAGTGCAAGGGCGACGTGAAAATCCATCCGCTGCCGCACATGCCGGTAGTCAAGGATCTGGTACCGGACCTGACCAACTTCTATGCGCAGTACGCGTCGATCAAACCGTGGATCCGCACCCAGAGTGCGCCGCCGCCGGATCAGGAACGCCTGCAGTCTCCCGAAGATCGCAAGCAACTCGATGGTCTGTACGAATGCATTCTGTGCGCGTGTTGCTCGACCGCGTGCCCGAGCTATTGGTGGAACAGCGACAAGTATTTGGGCCCGGCCATCCTGCTGCAAGCGTATCGCTGGATTGCCGACTCACGTGACGAGGATACCGGCGCGCGGCTGGACGATCTGGAAGATCCGTTCAAGCTGTATCGCTGTCATACCATCATGAACTGCACGCGCACCTGTCCGAAGGGCTTGAATCCGGCCAAGGCGATTGCGGAAATCAAGGCGCTGCTGGTCGAGCGACAAACCTGAGTACGTAAACCATGGATCCACGCTGGATGTTCTGGCCCGCGCTAGCCATGGTCGCACTGACTTTCGTGGTGTGGTTGCGCATGTTTTTCACGCGCGTGGCGCAGATGAAACGTGATCGCATTCATCCCCAAGCCGTGGCTACTTCCGCCCAGGCCGCACTGAAGCTCACCGATAGCCGCGCCGCGGACAACTTCCGCAATCTGTTCGAGCTGCCGGTTCTGTTCTATCTGGCCGTGGTAATTACCGTACAGTTCGCGCAAGTCAGTTTAACGACGCTGGTGCTGACTTGGTTGTTTGTCGCGTTGCGCATCGTGCACAGCGCGATTCAATGCACCTACAACAAGGTGATGCACCGCTTTTATGCTTACCTAACGGGCGGCGCGGTGCTCTGGATTCTCTGGATCGTGCTGGCGATCGGATTGTGTCGCTGAATCCTGCAGCGGTACCAAACGAATCGCGCTTGCGCTGGCATTGCCGTCGCGGCATGCGCGAACTGGATCAGTTACTCGGCTGGTATCTGGATACACGTTACCTTAACGCCGACGTCGACGAAAAGGCGGCCTTCGTCAGCCTGCTCGAAGCTGAAGACCCGGATTTATGGACGTGGCTGGGCGGCCGCGACCAACCGGACAATCCGGCGTGGTGCCGCATCATCGATGAAATCCGCGCCCGCAATAGCGTTTGAATATCGACCGTCACGCTGGGTAGTTCTGGTCATTGGCGTGCTGACTGCGCTCGCTTTCGTCGGGCTGGCTGTAAGCGGCATGCCCTGGTGGATCAAGCTCGCGATCGGTGCGTGCTCCGTGGCTTATGCGACCACCAGCATCGTGCGCTTTGTGCGAATCCCGGTGATCAACCTGAGCTGGTATGAAGCCGGGCATTGGCGTGTGTTCGGTTTGCGCGACCAGGAATTGGTTGCCGAGCTTCAACACGCCATCGTGCGTGCCGGCTGGATCGTGCTGACGCTACGTTGCAGCGACGCCAAATGTTTGCGCCTGCTGCTCACAGCGGACGTCTGCGACGCGGAAACCCGCCGTCGCCTGTGCGTGCGCCTGGCGCGCACGCGTGAAGACCAGCCGTTGGATGTATAGTCGCTCGCGTCGAGCATTGCGCCGAATTGCGCGCATTCGCCTATCACCCTCTTTTCGGATCAGTGTGTAATTGCCAGCGGCAACTCCCGAACTTCGGGAGGTATACATCCTTCAATGTGGGCGGCGACTCCTCCTTGATGGATTTTCTGGGGAGCCGTGATTGCTGTTGCAATGAATTCGCAGCGTGAGTGATTTGATATCTGGGGAGTTGGGTCTATGTCGCGCTATTTCCGCAGTGTTTTCGTACTGGTCTTTTTTTTCGTTGGAATTCCTGCGTCGGCTGCCGATCTTGTGGTCTACGATGACGCCAGTCGAAACGGCTTCAATCCCGCTTGCAGTTTCAATGCGGTTCCGGATTTTGCCGAAACGACCGTTGTCCACAGTGGGAGTGCGGCGATCAGCTTTAATGCGGCGCAATTCGGCGCAGTGAGTTGGTGTGCGCCTAGTTCACTGGCGGCTACGGACTACAGCGGCATCACGTTTTGGGTGAATGGTGGGTTGTCGGGTGGGCAAAACCTGCAACTGGTGTTTGGATTGAGCAGCACCATTGTGGCGCAAGCATCGCTGGCCGATTTGCTCGGTCACGCCATCGCTGCCAATACCTGGGCCCAAGTCACGGCGTCATTCGACAGTGCGCCGATGCAGTTCAGCGGCAGCTTCAACCAGATTTCCATTCAGGACTATTCAGGCAATGACCCCGCCAATCCGCAACCCACGGTGTATTTCGACGACGTCAGCTTGATCGGGCGAGTCAGCGTCGCGGACGAGATATTCAAAAACGGATTTGAACCGATTGCCACAGCTGGCACGATCCAGATCGAACAAAACGTCAACGCCTGCGGCGGTTTGACCGCTGAACGCTACACATGGCTGGATGCGAATGGCCTGACGCGTTCGGCCACCCTGTCGCACAACGATGCGGGTAACGGAGGCCATCGTGGTGAGCTGTGCGATTTCACCTATCACTCGGACGCGGGCACTATGCGCGATGTGCAGGAACTCACGGCCGGTGGTGCCGGAGGGTTCGGCTATGTCGTCTCGCACTTGGTCTATCAATCCGCTGCTTACTTTGCCGCCATCAACAACGATGGCGACGACTCGCCGCTGGGGCATGC
>JBDTLA010000116.1:0-11954 GCA_039935035.1 Rudaea sp.
GATCAATTGCAGCACGCGTGGGATCGCAATGATTCGTTGCTATGCGTGGGTTTGGACCCGGAGCCTTCTCGATTCCCGACGACGCTACAAAACGGCCCGGATGCGATCTTTGCGTTTTGCCGTAGCATCGTCGACGCCTGCGCCGATCTGGTGTGCTGCTTCAAACCACAAATCGCCCACTTCGCCGCGCACCGCGCCGAAGCGGCATTGGAACGATTGATCGCGCATATCCACGACTCGCATCCGGGCATTCCAGTCATACTTGATGCAAAACGCGGCGACATTGGCAGCACCGCGCAGCATTACGCGACCGAAGCGTTCGAACGCTATCGGGCTGACGCCGTCACGCTCAACCCGTATCTCGGACGCGATGCGCTGCAACCGTTCCTGGATCGCACCGACAAAGGCTCAGTGATTCTGTGCCACACATCCAATCCCGGTGCTGGCGACATCCAGGAGCTTGAGGTCGCCGACGCCAATGGTATTGATCGCAAACTCTACCAGCACATTGCCGCGCGCATTGCCCGCGACTGGAACGCCAACGCCAATTGCGCGTTGGTTGTTGGCGCGACATACCCGCAAGAACTCGCTGACGTGCGCCGGATTGTCGGCGATGAAATGCCACTGCTGATCCCCGGCATCGGGGCACAAGGTGGCGATGTCGCAGCAGTCGTGTCCAATGGCAAGAACTCGCGCGGTACCGGCCTCATGATCAGCGCGTCGCGCGCGGTGCTGTATGCCTCATCCGGCGAGGATTTTTCCGAAGCTGCACGCAACGTCGCGAAATCGTTGCGCGACGAAATCAATCGCTACCGCTGACGCACAGCTTTGCCTGCCCGCCACAGGTAGGCCGGCAACAGCACGACGAAATGCGTCCAGATTCCCAGCCACACCAGCGTGCGTAGCAGAGGATTGCGCGCTGCCGGATCGAATTTCGTGAACCAGCGCCACATCCCTCGATGCTTGTGGCGCGCAACGAAAACTGGCCGCGAGCGACTGGACGTCCCCTTCGCGTGTTCGACCCGGACATGGTTTGCACAGACGACCCGAAATCCCGCGTCGCGCACGCGGCGACACAAATCCAGATCCTCGCAATGCAGGAAATAGCCTTCGTCGAATCTACCGACGCGTTCGAAAGCTGCACGCGGCAAGTACATGACGGCTCCGGACACCGCATCGACGTCCTCAATCGCAATTGATGCGTTCGGCGCAGGCATATCGATGCCGGGAAGTGGCGTCCAGCGCGGCAGGCCGGTCATGCTCGACAAGGCACGCCGCAACAGCGGATCGCGGCGGCGGCTCGCCGGCTCAGTCTTGCCATCCGTGCCGACGACATTGACTCCTATCAAGCCGATATCAGAATCGTGTGCGGCGACTTGGCGTAGTCGCGAAATCGTGTCGACCTCGACATGGCAATCGGGATTGAGAAACAACAACGCATCGCCCGATGCCAGCGCTGCGCCCCGATTGCAACCCGTGCCGAATCCAAGATTTGCGGCATTGTGGACAATGCGCAGACGCGCGTCGCCTGACGATTGCCCAGTCAATGCCGATAGCGAGCCATCCGCCGAATCGTTGTCACTTACGATCACTTCAATCGCAACGCGCGAAGCCAGAACACGGGCAACGCACACGGCTAGATCATCGCCACTGTCCGCCGCTACGATGATGACGCTGGTCAGACCGGGGATGGAATTGGCGGATTGAGGTTTGATGGTTGGGCCTCGATGGGGCGTGGGGCGTGAAACGTGAAGAGCACAACAGTTCCGTTATTCCAGCGGCTTGCAACAACCGAAGGGTTGGTCAAGTTGGAATCCAGCTTTTTGTTTCGCTCTTGGGCCTTTCGAATAAAGGCCAAGAACTGGATTCCTGCCTGCGCAGGAATAACGAGCCTTTGATTTTCCCGAGTCCTGAGTCCCACCTCACGTCTCAGTCGTCGCATCCTCACCGCTCATCGCGCATATCAAACGGTCGACAACAGCTTCTCGCCCTGCTCGGCGGCGTGTTGCCACAGCGCCGGCCAGTGCTCGCACAATTCGGCAAAATCGTTCAATTCGGTTGCCAGTGCGGCTGCACAGCCAGTATCGTCAATATCGGCGGCCCAGTCGCCCAGTCTCGGTGGCGTCTTCGCCAACAACGCGCGCGCATTGGTCTGCACGATTTCGCGGGCGTCGGCTTGCCAGTAAACCGGAGCGTCGGGCACGGCTTCGATCTGGTGATGCAGGCGGTCGATGATATCCGCGCGAATGTAGCTCAGGTACTCGCGCAAATGCGAAATACGATCGTCGACGCTGGCTGCGGCCAGGTCGCGCAGGACATCGGCCATTGAGTGCATGCGGTGCGCCGTTTCCGCTGCGTGGAAGGCACCAAATTGGCGCTGCACGTAATCACGCAGGAAATGATTGACTCGCGGTTCATACGCCGCCAGCGTCTTGTCCGAGCGCTTACGCGCAACCTCTTGGACGTGCCCAATCGCTTCGGGCAGTTCGAGCATGACGCTGTGCGGGTGACAGTAACGCATCAATGCGCCAGCGAGGCCATCTTCGCCGCGCCCGATGGGATTCGTACACGGCAACATCCGGCTGTTGTCCAGCGTGAAAGGGGTGAAGTTGGCCATTGCGGCGACGCGTGCCTGGGCTACGGCATGACACAAATGTTGCGCGTCAACATTTCGTTGGTAGGTATCGCGCGAATGCCAGAATTCGGCACGACTTTCAGCATCGAGCTGATACAGCCACAAGCCGGTTTCGGTGCGTGAACTGCCGCACGTTCCCGCCTGCGTGGCAAGGATACGTGAGTCAGCATTGAACTCGGACAGGCGCCCCAGATTCAGGCCGCGAAGTGCACGACGGTCGAGCGGGTACTGGTCATGCGACAGCGCGCCCAACATCTGTCCGCAACCTTGCAGATGCAATTCGAAAGGATCCTGCGAAACCGGCTCACCCCACGTGAGCGCGTTTTCCATGTTCGCCGGAAAGCGCGCCAGCGCCTGCGCGTTCGGATTCGGATCCAGGCCATCGCGAGCATAATCAGGGCGCCGCAACGGCAGGCACAAATCATCGTCGAGAATGGCCAGGCGCGCGCCGGCCGAAAGCAATAAGGCCATGTTCCAGCTGCGACCGCCACCGAAGCGGTCCATGCTTGCATTCGAATCGCGCAACAACGCACGCGACAATGCCGATTTCGCCTGCGGTAGCGCGCGGCTGAGTTTACCCGCGATTTTTGCCGATTCTGCGCTGCCGATGTAAGCCACTTTGCAGCCGGTCGTACGCGCGAATTCGCGCAGCAAATCGCGCTGCTCGTTGATGTGCGCCGGCAGAGACGAATCGTCGAGCACGACATAGCGGCGTCCGGCGCGATGGTCGCGTTCGTATGTGCTCAGGCTGTTCAACAAACGACCCAGCTGTTGCGGCCTGTCACAGGCGCGAATGAACACGGCGCGCAAATTCTGCTGGGCAATCGCCGGCGTATTGGTGAGCCGTTCGATGAAAATTCGATCCGCCACAAGCAACTCGCGCTGAACCAGGCCTTCGAGCACGCGACGGATGTCATCGCGCTTGCCAGCGAGACCGGCGATCGTGGTCTCAATGCGAGCAGCGTGTTCGTCCAGACTGCGAAATTCGCGACATTGGTCCATGGCCTGCAAAACCTGGAAGGTCATGACGTGCGTGTCACCGCTGCGGGTCACATGAAAAATGCATTCCTGGCTCGACAACGACGCCACCCGGCCATCTTCGGAGGCGAACAGCGGCGCATCCGGATCCGGACGCGGTGCCGGAGTCTGGGCACCGTAGGTGACTTGATAGTTGAGCGTTTCCTGCATCGGTGATCCTGAGTATTCCAATGTTGATTGTCGTGACGTGCCGCGGGTTTTTAGCGCCCCTTGAATCGCTGCCACCAAGATCGCTTCGATCCATCGTGCGCAGGCGACGACTGGGGTTCTGCCGGCGCGCAGTTCGACGCGGCGCGCAGAGCGAACATTTCTGTCTCTAGTTCTGCGATTCGCGCACCACCGCGCATGTTCTTGCGAACCTCGTCATTGTAATGCCGATAGACCGATTCTTCGCGGTCGCCGAATACGGCCAGCTCCGGCATATCTTCCGGCAGGGGTTTGCGCGAACACAGCGCGATGAAATACAGCGGTTCGTAATCCAGACCTGCGCGCGGGGTGAGCTTTCCCGCCGCCAGGGTTTGGGCAAGCACCCGCTGCGGCATTGAATCCAGACTCCATATAGCGGACTGGAACAGGAGTTTTTGCCCATACAGGCGCACATGTGGAAAATGCGTTCCGAGCAAAGCAAGCAATTCGTCGCGATACAACTCGCGCACGTGGAATTCGTTGCGGAATCCGCTGGCGTCGCTGTAAGTGCGCTTGTCCGGCGACGATACGATGAGCATTCCGTCGTCGGTCAACGCCTTTGCACATCCGGCGATCAGCGCTTCCTGAGCCGCGACATGCTCAAGTGTTTCGAACGACACGACCAGATCGAAGCTGGCCGCGGGCACTTCAAGTGCGGTGCAATCGCCACGGGCGAACGCCAAGTTCGCTTGCGTCGCATAGCGTGCTTGCGCATGCCCGATGGCCGCGTCGGCAATGTCTATTCCCAATACGCTCGCAGCGGTTCCTGCCAGCAAAGCGCTGCCGTAACCCTCGCCGCAGGCGGCGTCCAGCACACGTTTGCCGACTGCGAAACTGCACGCAAAGGCGTATCGATGCCAGTGCTCATACCAGATTTCGCGCACGCATTCGGGGGTGAAGCGCTCTCCAGTGAATTCCAGTGGCGGGATGGATTCGGTCATTGCTTCGGCTCGGCCGTCGGCTCCGACGTATCTTGCGTATTGTTCCAGCGGTGCGGCAATCGCACCATTCCAAACTCGCGCGACTCGCCGCGTATCGTCAACCCGCGTTCCAGCGTATCAAACAAACGTACGCCTTCCGGATCGAGCGGATGCGCCTTGATCATATAGCCGCCTGGCAGCAGCATGAGGTTCTCGAACACGATTTCCGCACTAAAGGTGTTTTGGTCTACACGCTGCGCGCTGACGCCATCCATCTCGCTGCTGACGCCGTAAACCGGGGTGCCGTCTCCACGCACGATTCCAAACACAACGACCGGAACTCGACCGTCGCGTGAGTGCACGACGATTCGTACGCGCAACGTATCCGCTTGCGCCTGTACCACGGGCAAGTCGCTCGCATCGCCATTCACGCCAAGCTCAAGTGCATAGAACTCCAGGTTTTGACCGGCGATGTCCGCGCGTTGACTCGAAGTCGTTTCGCTTCCGGATTTTCTTTCCTGATAGGCCAGATAGGCCTGGGTTACATCGTAAACGTCGCCACTGGCTTCGACCCGGCCCTGCTTGAGCCAACAGGCCTGACGGCAGAGCTTTTGCACGTGATACATGCTGTGGGAAACCAAGATCAGCGTGCCGCCGCCTTCGAGGTATTCCTCGATCCAGCGCACGCATTTCTTCTGGAACGATTCGTCGCCGACGGCAAGCACTTCATCGGTGATCAGCAAATCCGGTTTCAGTGCCGCAATGACGGAAAACCCGAGCCTGACGATCATACCTGACGAATAGTGTTTGACCGGCTCGTCGATATAGCGGCCGATGTCCGCGAATTCGATAATTTGCGGTAATTTCTCCCGAGTTTCCTCCGCACTGAGTCCATACAGCGCTGCGGACATGGCAATATTTTCCCGCCCGGAATATTCCGGATGGAATCCGGCCCCGAGTTCGAGCAAGGCGCCGACACGTCCGTTGACGACGACGCTACCACTGGTTGGCGTTAGCACCCCGGTGAGCAACTTGAGCAACGTGGACTTGCCGGCACCGTTTTCGCCAATCAATCCCAGCGATTGGCCCGGCGCGACTTCAAGGTTCACGTCGCGCAGTACGGGAATGCCGTCCGCACTTTCACGACCAATCAGCAAGTGATACAGCGCACGCAGTCGATCCCGCGAACGGAACACCAACGGATAGGATTTACCCAACCCGCGCGTTTCGACGAGAAGGCCCGCGTTCACAAGAAATCCTCAAAGTGGGGGCCGAGGCGGCGAAACACGGCATAGCCAAGCACAAGCACCACCAACGAAACAAGCAGCGATAGCGCCTGCGTGGACCAGTTGATGGTTCCCGAATGCAGCAGCGTTGCACGAAAGAATTCTACGAGGTGAGTGATTGGATTGAACGCGAGCAGATGGTCGAATTTCGGCGGAAGGATTCCACGCGCGTAAAAAATGGGCGAGGTGAACATCCACAGCATCAACAACTGTGGCAGCGCCGTGGACAGATCGCGGATGAATACTTGCACCGCAGCAAGGAAGAAGCCGTAACCGAGCGCGAGGATCGCGAACTGCACAAATCCCAGCAGGGCCAAGGGCAACATCGCCAAGTCAACGGGAACGCCAAACAAGCGCATTGCAATCGTGATGGCGATGAAACCGAGAATCTGCAAGAGGAATGTGGCAACCACTGCGGAAATAACCAACACCTCGCGCGGCATCGCTACTTTACGGATCAGACCGGCATTGGTCTCAATCGAGGTTGTCGCGTGCGTCAAGGCTTCAGCAAAGGCATTCCAGGGCCAAAGACCCATCACCAGAAATGGTACATAGCCGGGCCCATTGGGCCCTCCTGGCGCTTGCGCTTTAAATACGTAGGTGAAGACGAAGCCATAAACCGCAAGCTGAATCAGCGGTTGGAACAACGCCCACAAGCTGCCGCTGAAGCTACCCAGATAGCGGCTGCTGATTTCGCGGCGAATGAAATGAAGTACGAGACCGAAAGCCGGCATGCGCGACCAGGATCAATTGCAAGGTCGCGCATTATCGCAGAGGCGTCCGGACAATGGTTGAATCGTCAAGACAGTGGCAGATCAACGCTTATGCACTGTCCGAATCAACAGATCGCTGCTCCTAGGTCAATGATCGGTATGTTTCGCGGGTGTATTGGACGGTGTTTCGCCCACAGCTTTTGCTTTTTCAGCTTGCTTGGCGTCCAGGCGCTCAGCTTGTTCAGGCATTACTTCGCCGTGCGTCTTGTATCGCGTGCGGAGCGAGGCAACGAGAGCGGGGTCGGCATTCAAGGGTTTCCCACGCAGGCTTCCCGTATGCTCGGCAACCTGATTCTCTACCCAATCTGTGCGCAGCTTTTGAATAAGGGAATTGCGCACATCATCGAAAGTTTGCTGGGTTGCCGGATCGTGCTCCACGAGTTTCAAGACATGATAGCCAAAGTTTGTCTTCACAATCGGCGAAATATCCCCGGGCTTTTTCAGATGTTCCGCAGCTTTTGCAAACGGTCCTGACATCTTTTTGGATCCCGCATCAGGGATCATCCCGTGGTTGATGGTTTTGGTTGGATCATCAGAATACTTGTCGACTAGATCATCGAACTTCTCTGGATGCGCACGCGCCTCGATTTCAACTTTGGCAATGAGTTCTTTGGCTGCTTCGTCACTGCGATCTTTGGTCGACACCAACACATGCTTTACGTTGACACGCCCCGGCAGTACAAATTCACTCTCGTGCCCCAAATAGTATTCTTTAGCCAGTTGTTCGAAGTTCGGGACTTTCAGATTCTTTCGGAAATTCCGCAAGTCTTCCCGCACCAGGACATCGTCAATGGCCAGTTTGATTTCAGTTTTCACCAATGGGTCTTGATCGATCTTTGCGGCACGAGCATCGGCCGCAAGCTGCCGACCCAGCAGCATGTTCATGATCACGCTTTCTATGCGCTTTGGATTATCGAAGAACGCCGCGCGATCCTCTTCAGGAATCTTTTGCGCGTAGGCATCGATATCCTGGATGCTGACAACGACTCCGCCCTGACTGGCTACAATCCCTGGAGGTAATTTGGCGGCCACCGGATCAGACTGCGCGGATACCGTTAAGGGCATGCACACGAATAGCCCCATTGCAAATCCAATCGCGGTCATTCGCTTCGAAAAGTTCGGCTGTTGCATGGTAGCTCCGGATCAATAGTTAAGGTGTGCCAGGTGCGCAGCGCAGGCTGTAGACAACGATCAATAACGCGCGGTTCCGTTAAAGTCAGAAACCAACGTGCCCGAAAATCCGATGGGGGATTCGTGCAAGGGCGCCAGGCGGATCAGGGGCTGGTTTTGATGGAGCCCATCAAGGAACGTATGTCGACCAATTTCCTTGTCCGTTTTCAACAGGAACTGAACAGTTGCTGAGACTGCACTTGTTGATGTTTCTGGTGGATGCGGCCGAACCCCCGCCGCCCGGCGTCACGGCGCCCACGTCCCCAAGAACCACATTCAAGAAGTACGTCTGGTTGTCCTGAAGCACGCAACTTCCTGTCTTGCGCCATTGGATTCCAGTGTTGATGCCACCTTTATTCGAATAGCATCCCGTAACGACCGTGCTGGTGCTTGGATAGCTGCTCGGATCGCTGAAATCTCCGCACGAAGTGCTCACTGTAATACTCACCGGCGCACTGTATCCAGATTCTGCTGGAACGATGTTTCCGTACAAGTTCGAAGGTGCATTCGCCATGTAGCCACTGGGAACCGTAAACTGCATTGAAAGATATTTGTTCACAGGCAGGCTGAAATCGGCAATAGCGTTATAGGTGCCGGGCCATGGCACGAAATATACCGATCCAAATTGGGTAGGATCGACGTTGTGGTAGCCAGAGCCGAAATAGTTGACTTGTTGGATGGGCGTCAGTCGAGTGAAGTTGGCCGCAATTGTCGGCGTGGAACTGGCAATAGTTGGACAACTGCCCGCTTGAACGGTATGGGGAACTACTACTGTCGCGGTGCCGACCGCTTGCGCGCCAAGACCAGTACAGGTGACGTTGACCGAATAGTTGGCGTCGTCTGTCGTGCTGCCGTTATTGAAATTCGCCGTCGCTGTTACGAGATTGTTGCAGGCCGTACCGGAACACAGCGGGTTCCCGCCAGTGAACGACGCGGTGCTGCTGCCATTGCCTCCGGTGAACAATGCCGTGCATTGGGTGGCGTGCAGGGGCTGGAACGTATATTGGACCGAACCGCTCGTGCCGGGGAGCGTGGTGGCCGACGGAGCCAATTGCGAGGCCGGTCCAAATTCAACGGGCAGATTAGACTGACTGCCGCAGTTGCCGCTCGTCAAGGTGCCAGTCGTCTCCAACTGACCCGGCGTTGCATTGGATTTGATCGCACTACTCGTAGTGTACGTACAATCGCCGTTCCCGGTGTGTATAAGGACGCTGGATTGGCCAAAGGCAAGCAATGGCACGGTCGACAGCAAAGCAGCAGCAAATAGAAATGCGTAGCGCATGTTAGGCATTACCTGAGCAGTACAATTGGGGCATTGTAACCCCTGCACCGTAGCACATCGAAAGATTTGCATTAAGAATTCACTAAAAAAAAAACGAGGGGCCATAAAGGCCCCTCGCATCAACACAACTTACATTACAAGCGTAGTTTACGAACAGACGTTACCGACGCCGCCCGCATTCGTGCAATTGCGTGCTTCACGGTGACGATACACGCCGCTGTAATTGGCGAGCACACCACCCAGATTGCCATTGACGAAGTTGACCGCTTCGAAGCCGGTGACCGGCAAACCATTGAACACGTTGCCGTTGATCGACGGGTTCATCGCGTGCGGATGCGTCGCCGGACCTGCGTTGAGGTTAAGATTCATCCAGCCGGAAGTGCCAAGTGGCTTGATGTTCAAGCGCAGATTGGAACCGAGGATGTCCGGTGCCGTACCATTGGCCAGGAAACTGATGACGTTGGTTTCCTTGCAGATCGCCGAACCCGGCTGTCCCGGAGGACATGGCGAGAACGTGCAACCCGGATTGGTCGTTGTCTGCTCTTCACGATCGAAAAGGTTGACACCAATCGCCACGCAGGAATTACCTGGATCGGAGTAAGCGCAGCTTGTAGCTCCGCATCTCAAGCCACCGAACACTTCCTCGAACGGAGGCAAAACAGTGGTGCTGACATACAGCGGATCGACGTAGAAGCGCTTGGTCGGGAAGGTAACAACCCAATCAGAGCCAACGCTGCCGTCGGCCGCGGCCTGCCATTCGTTATAGACGTTTGAAGCCGAGAAGATCGAACTGACCGCATCGATCGCATTGGCCGGAGCCGCGTATTGAGAGGTCAGCAACGTTCCGCTCAGGAAGACCAGCGACGTGGCAGTGGCACCACCGACATCGTTTGCCTGACCCAAGCTCGGCGACAGACTACCCGTCACGGATCCAAGCGCGGTGGCGGTGAAGCCATCGATCGCGTCCGCGTTGTAGGCGTAGTAGGTACCGTTGGCGACATTGACAACCGAAGCCGCACCAAACAGGCCGGACGTCGGCGCGACAATCGCGCCGAAGTTGGCTGCCTCGAAATCGGCTTCCGCCTTGGCGCAACCGGGTGGCACGCCGTTCACGTGAGTAATATCTTTGGCCAAGGTAGCGCCGGTGATATCGCCCATCGAGATCATCTCGAAGTGACCTTCGCGGGTACGATCGATCGTCGACGGACCGCTGTCCGTATAGTTACCGGTAAACAGGAAGTCGCGGAAAGCGACATAGCCCTGTCCGCCCGGCGTTGTGCTCTCAGTGAGCGCCGGTGCCGTGCAGCTCTTATCGTTGGTGAGAATGCCCGCGCCATTGGAACTGACGCCAGCATCGTTCAACGCAAACACACCAGCTGTCCACACATCGAACGGCGACAGGAACAAGTTGAAGTCGAGCACTTCGCGGCTGTTATAGCCTTCGAGGAAGCGCACCTTGACCGCCTTGCCGACCGCGGTGGTGTTGACCACCGACAGCAGGGTCTGCTGTCCGGCATTGACGGTGTAATAAGGGTAGAGAAGAACCTGACCCAGACCATCGGGATTCAGGTTAACGGCATTCGCCATGCTGGCGATGCCCACAACGCCGGCAATACCGGCGATGACGGCAGTCGTCAAGCTATTTTTGTTCATCACAACACTCCTAATTTGACCACAGGGCTTTTTGCTTTTTCGCCAACCTGTTCGGGCAAGCCATAAGGCCCCTAAGCCACAGGAAACAGGGTGGGCAACAGCGAATGTATCGTATGTCAAAGCCAAAGGCAATGCAATCCCGTACCTCAATCACAGAATGGGTCAGGAACTCTTGGGTTTTTCAAGTTTCGTCGGGCTCAGTGCATCGGGCAGGAAATACCACTTTCCGTCGGTCTTAAGCCAGGTTTCGGTCACAAAACCAGTGGTTTTGACTGTGCCAACCGGCCCGCCTTGGCGCATGCTGTAGTCAACGACCAAATGTACGTGACACACGTCCTTATCGCACTTTTGCGAACCAAAGTGGACTTTGCTCCAGTGAACTCCGCGCGCGCTCATTTCCGTAGCGTATGCGATTCGAGTCTTGGTGGCCCGGTAACCCGGCGACAGAAAGTCGTAGGCTTTGTCGCCCTGATGGGCGATCAAGTAGTCCCAACGTTGCACGGCGCGCTGATTGATGACTGAAGCATCTTCATCTTTCTTGACGCCAGTCATGCAGCCAGACAACGCGAGCAGCGCGATCAACACGCCGATTTTGGCGAAATATACTTGTTTACTTTTCACTGGGCACATCCTCGTCGGATTTTGATTGAACGGGTTTGATCGGTTGCGGTTGCGCTGGTGCGGCTGGAACCACATCAGCCTGGATTGCTGCGCGAGCTGCACGCAATGGCTTGAGCGATTCGAACTTGCTTTCGTATTCTTGGGTCATTTGGCGTGCTTCGTCGGAACTCGTGACCACGCGCGGAGTGATCAGCACGATCAGCTCAGTGCGGGTATGTTGCTTGCCTGTGTCGCTAAACAGGTTTCCGAGTAGGGGAATCTTGCTCAGGAAAGGCACGCCGGATTTCGAATCGCTGCTTTGATCCTGAATCATGCCGCCCAGCAGCACGGTCTGCCCGCTCTGCACGGCAACCTGGGTTTGCAAATTGCGCTGGCTGATTGGCGGGTTTG
>JBDTLA010000117.1:0-1773 GCA_039935035.1 Rudaea sp.
GGAACATCGGCGGTACGGGCAATACCATCCGGCGTCAGTTCGTAGATCCACGACAATACCAACGCAACCGGAAAGCCGGCGATGATGAGCAACACAATGCCACGCTGCGCTAGCGCCGATACGTTGAAGATCGGCAGCACCTGGGTGGCGATCTGCACCACCAGCCAGCCGCCGACTGCATACATCGCGCCGACTTTGTATACATTGCGGCGTTGCAGTTCCTGAAAAAACGACCGCATCGGTACTCCCCTGAAGGCTGGCAACGCCGCATTGCAGCGACGTTTCCAGCATGATCATACCCGATCTACGGGTGCATGAGCCTCACGCCGCTGCGCGCCGCACCTGCGGATTGCGCCACTCCGACAGCAGCTCATCCCAGCGCGCTTTGGCCTTGACGTAATGGGCTTCCTTGACGTGGCCGTAGCCGCGGATTTGTTCCGGAATCGAGGCAATCTCGACGGCCAACGCGTGGTTGTCGGCGGTCAATCCGGCGAGCAATTCATCCAGTGTGGCGATGTAATCCGTGATTGTGCGGCGTTCCAACCGGCGTTCGGCGGTCTTGCCGAAAATATCGAACGCGCCGCCGCGCAGACCGCGTAGTTTCGCCAGCAGCTTGAACGCGGTGAACACCCAAGGCCCGAATTCTCCCTTGCGTAATTTGCCTTCGCTGTCGCGGCGCGCCAATAGCGGTGGCGCGAGATGGAAGTGGATTTTGAAGTCGCCATCGAACTGTTCGCGTACGCGCTTCTCGAAATCGCCGCTGGTGTAAAGCCGTGCGACCTCATATTCGTCCTTGTACGCCATCAGCTTGAACGCGTAGCGGGCCACCGCTTCGGTCAGTGCAGTGCTGCCCGCGAATTTTTGCTGCTCGATGTTGCGCACCTTATCGACGAGTGATTTATATTTTTGCGCATAAGCTGCGTTCTGGTAATCGGTCAGGAAAGCGACGCGCCGGGCGATTTGTGTATCAAGATCCGAACTCAACGCGCTGTCATCCAGCGCTTGCGGAGCGATCGACGGCACGCGCGCCGGGCCACTAGCTGCAGCACGCACTTGTGCAGAATCGTGCGCGGCCATGCGACCCCAATCGAACGCAGACTTGTTCATTTCAACCGCTGCGCCGTTGAGTTCGATTGCGCGCATCAGCGCCGCGTTGCTCAAGGGCACCCAACCTTTCTGCCAGGCGTAGCCGAGCATGAATAGGTTGCTCATGATCGAATCGCCGAGCAGGCGCGTCGCCAGATCGGTGGCATCAACGAGATCCGGTGAACCGCCATCAAGCGCGGTCTGCACCGCCGCAACGATTTGCTGCGCCGGAAACTGCAGGTCAGGCTTCACCGTGAACGTGCCGGGCATCGCCTCGTTGGTATTAAGCACGACGCGCGAACGGCCGGCGCGAATTTTCGACAGCGCCCAATAATCGTTGACGACGACCATGTCGCAGCCGAGCACCAGGTCGGCCTCACCGGCAGCGATGCGCACCGCGTGGATTTCTTCAGGCGTTTGCGCAATCCGCAGATGGCATGTCACCGCGCCACCTTTCTGCGCCAGACCGGTTTGATCAAGCACCGTCGCACCCTTGCCTTCCAGATGCGCAGCCATGCCGATCAACGCGCCGATGGTGACGACGCCGGTGCCGCCAATGCCGGTAACGAGGATATTCCACGGTTGCGCGAGATCGGTGGAAACAATGGGCTGAGGCAATGTGGAAAAATCCACTTTTGTCGACTGCTTGCGCTTTTTCAAGCCGCCGCCGTGAATGGTGACGAAGCT
>JBDTLA010000118.1:0-23229 GCA_039935035.1 Rudaea sp.
GCAATCTTGAGCACAATCAGGGTCTGGTCGTCCGTGCCAAGCGGTCCGCCCTGATGAGCTTGCACGGCCGCCATGATGTTGTCGCACAGCGCATGCGGGTCATCAGAGCCAGTCAGGGCGAGTGCACGCATCCGCTCGGACCCGAACATCACTCCACTGCGATCCCGTGCCTCGATCAAGCCATCCGTGTACAAGATCAGAATATCGTTGCGTTCCAGCGTGATTTCATTGTTGCGGTACTCGTAGTCGCGCAGAACCCCGAGCGGAATCTGATCGCCTTCGCCGATCAGTTGCACGTCGCCGCCACGACGCAGCAGCAGCGGTGGATGGCCTGCGCTGACGTAGCGCAACAATCGAGTATCCGGCCGGTACAGCAACGCAAACACGGTCATGAAATGACCACGGCTGCGGCGCGATAAAAAGTGCCGGTTGATGTAGGTAATCACGGCCGCTGGTGGTGGACCGCCATCGCTGCGATAAGTGCGCAGGATTGCGTCGAACTGCACGGCTTCCATCGCTGCGGCGGCACCGTGGCCGGAAACGTCACCCACGATGACGCCCCATATGTCGCCGCTGGCAGGGTTGAAGTCATCCAGCGTGAATTGAGTCAGGTTGCTCAGTTCGTAATAGTCGCCGGCGGCAGTGGCGGCGGGTTGCCAGTGCAGCGCGTAGTCCAGGCCTGCGATTTTGGGATTGTCGGGCAACAACAATTTCTGGATATCGGCCATGCTTTCGATTTCCAGGCGCTGGCGCGCACTCTCGCGCGTGATTTCGCGCAGTACCAGCGGACGCACGATCAGACTCGCCGCCAAATTCACGTGCAACAACATCTGCTGAAGATCAATTCCATCAAAGCGATTTTCGATGGCGCTCGCGAACACCAACCAATGTGTCAACACGCCACTGTTTGCAATTGGAACAGCAAGGACGGTTGCCGGCCCCGATAGCGCCTGTGCCAGCGGCACGTCGCGCCATTGCGGCGCCAGCGCCACAACTTGTGCGCTGACACCGGAAACAATTTGTGCCGTCAGCGCATCGTCGAATATCGGCAGCTCACCACGCTGATTGTAGGGATCGCGATTGGGCACCTGTTCGATACCATCGGCACCAATCAATCCAGCCAGGCGACCGCTGCCATTGACTTGATCGCGCACCAGCAGCAAAGCGACGGCACAGTTCGAAAGCTCACAGGCGAAGTACGAATGCATTGCGCGCAGCGCCGCATCCGAGTCGCCGTCGAAGGCGCTCAATTGGAGCAGGCGTTCGAACATCGAATCAGGTGCGGGCATGCATGGATTGTGGCCGAGCGCGCGAAACGGCGCCAGCACGTAGCCGCAAAACGGTGACCAAATGGCCGCTGAACGGGATGCGGGCTCGCGTCAACCTGTTGCATTATTCGCCGTTTTTTGCGCATCGAGGGTCGCAATCCGCAATCCGTCATAGACCACAGGAGACACACAATGTCCATTCGTCAACTTGCACTTTCACTCGCACTTGGAACCGCAATGCTGGGCGGCGTTTACAGTGCGCCGGTCTCGGCACGCGCAGTTGTTGATGTGTCCGTACGTTTGCCGATCCATGCGCCACCGCCGTTGCGCGTTGAAAGAATTGGCGTCGCGCGTCCTGGTCATGTCTGGGTAGGAGGTAACTGGCGCTGGAATCGCGGTCGCTACGTCTGGGGCGCCGGACATTGGGTACCGGCCCGTGCCGGCTATCATCACGAGCGTGCACGCTGGGTTGCCTGCGGCCGGAATTGGTGCTTTCACGACGGGCGCTGGGTGCGATAGGACTACGTTTGTGTCGCGGCGAGGCGGGTTGCCTCGCCGCGGCGCAACAGGCAGTGTGCCGACCATTGCGACGCAGCATCCATTGCTTCGAGCGGGTTGAAATTGCCGGCTACCAAAGTTGCAATCGGGACGCCATCACGATACAGCACGCGTGATCCAGTCAACGCCGACACTTTAACTCCGGCGAGAATGGCACCTACCTGATTGAGCGGATCGGCACCGCAAACGGCTATCAGCGTTCCATCGCGTGGTTTTTGCCGGATTCGCCGCAACAGCGCGACGGCTTCGGGCAACGCAAACTGTTCGCCGGAAACGCCCGCGATAAACCGCCCACCGCGAATCTCACCGCGCGCTTCAAGCCGTTGACAGACGCGCAACAAATCGCGCCAACGCGGAAGCCATTGCGGCTCTCGCGCGAGCAGGCGCCAGCACACCACGCCGTATCGCTTGAACAAGGTACGTACCACATGCTCGGCGATGTCTGGCTCGGCACGTGCTGCATTATGCACAATACTGCGATGTGAGGTCGGGGAGACCGCGAGTTCGGTGGGTGATGACGGTGCGCTTGGACGCCGCAGCAACGACCAGCGACCCGCGTCGGCGATCCCGAGAAGTGCAGTACGGCGTGAGCGCCGGCGACCGGGCAGAGGACGCTTCGATGCCGGGACCAGCAGCGCGCGCAGTCCCGCGAAGCTGTCGGAATTGATGCGACCGACTGCCACAAGTTCGGCCAAAGCCCCTTCCAATTCCGCATGCAGCAGGTGCGTGCCGCTTGCCAGTTCGTCGAAGAACGATGCGCCTTGGTCACACAGATAGTCCGCGACCGCCCGTGCCCGTGACGACAAGGGCGATGTGAAGTCTGCATTGTTGCCAGCGATTTTTGTCCACATCGATACGTTGCGACGTTGCAGCAAGACTATTGGCGTCGCTCGCACAGGCCCGGTGCCGTGTTCGCCGGATCCGGAGTGTTCGCGCAGCCGTGCCCAAACCAGGCGACCTGCGAGACAAAGATCATCGAGCCAGCCGATTTCGTAACCGGATATGCGAGCAGGCAGGATTTCGGCCTCCCACGCACCCGCCGGTGCCTCGAAGCCTTCAAGTTGCGCCAGCACGCCGGCCAGTGCATCCGGGCCGCTGACTTGCGATCCTGGCGCCACGCGCTGCCATTCGAACAAGAAGCGCATGAAGTCGCGCGCTTCAACCGGTTCGATTTCGCGGCGCAAGCGTTTGACGGTGTAGCGATGGATGCGCGCGAGCAGGTGGCGTTCACACCACTCTTCGTGGTCTGCGCCCGGTGAGAAATGACCACGCATGACGAAGCCTTCGCCCTCAAGCGAGAGCAACGCTGCATCGATATCGCCTTGTGGCAGTTCGAGCGACGCGGCGATATCGGCGGCGCGAATCGGGCCGAGCCCGGTCAGGCGCCCGCGCACGATATCGGCGAGCGCGGCTTCGGGCGTCCACTCGATGTTGGCAAATTCTGCGGGTACTGCGATTTTCGGATCGTGTGCTATATCGACGAAGACGACCTGAAGTTGCGGAAGGCGTTCGATAGCGACCCAGATTGAAGCCCTCTCCCCCATCGCTCGCGATGGGGGAGAGGGTTGGGTGAGAGGGATGTCGCTGGTTTGCTGCAACGGTTCGCTGCTCCCACACGCATCTCCTTCACCCCAGCCCTCTCCTCCAACCGGTGTTTGGGAGAGAGGGAGAAAAACTTGCGTTGCGCGATGATTTGCGATGAGAACATCGAGGTGCGCACGCCAACTATTTGCCGCAATTTCATCAGTAGTCAAGAACCCCAATCCCATCAGCGCTTCATGCAATTCATCGGCGTCGCGCGCTTGTGGCCACGCTTCTTCGCGCACCGCAGCGATCGCGTCCACATCGAGCCTGCCGAAATCATCGGTGGTTTGGACGTCTCCCCAGCGCCGGCTTTGCACAGCCTGGGCGCGGCGTTCTTCGAGCGGCGCATCGTCGAGATAAGCATAGGGTCGTGCGTTCAGGATTTCCGCAGCCAGAGGGGATGGTGCAGTGAGGTCACGCGCAACAATGTGGATTTCTCCACTTTCCAGCCGCTTGAGCAGGCTTTCCAAACCTTCAATGTCCATTGCCTCGTGCAGGCAATCGTGCAGGGTTTGCTCCACGAGCGGGTGATCGGGCACCTGGCGTTCGCCAACCAGATTCTCCGCGCACGCGACCTGGTCGGGGAACACCGTCGCGAGCAGATCTTCGGATTTCATCCGCTGCAATTGCGGTGGAACCTTGGCTCCGCCGACAAAGCGCGGCAATGCCAGCGACGTCGTCGCGTTCCAGCGCCAGCGCACCCCGAACATTGGTGCGTCGAGTAAGGCCTGGGTAAGCACATCGCGTACGGAGTTCGAATGCAGGTAATGGCCTACATCGGCCAGCGGAAAACTGTGGCTGGTCGAGAGCGACAGGATGATTGCGTCTTCCGTTGCGGCGGCCTGAAGCTCAAAGTTGAACTTGCGGCAGAAACGCTTGCGCAGTGCCAGCCCCCACGCGCGATTGATGCGACTGCCGTACGGCGTATGGATTACCAATTGCGTGCCGCCGGATTCATCAAAGAATCGTTCCATCGCCAGTATCAGTTGCGTTGGCAAAAATCCCAGCGCGGATTTGGCGGCACCGAGGTAATCCACGATCTGTTGCGCGGCGCTCGCGCCGAGTCCGACTTCGTTGCAAAGCCAGACGTTGGCTCCCTCTCCCCCAACATTGTCGGGGGAGAGGGCTGGCGTCGTCGTGCGATCGACTCGCGCAGCGATTTCCTCGCGCAGTCGCGCTACCGCAGATGACAGTTCATCCGTGCGCCCAGGCGCTTCGCCGAGCCAGAACGGAATTGTCGGCGGAGCGCCTTGCGCGTCCTCGACGCGCACGCGGCCACGCTCGACGCGCAGGATGCGGTACGACGTGTTGCCGAGCTGGAAAACGTCGCCGGCCAGGCTTTCGACAGCAAAATCTTCATGCACCGTGCCGACGCGTTGCGACTGCGGTTCAAGCGTTACTTCGTAATCTGCGGTATCCGGAATTGCCCCACCCGAGGTGATCGCCGTCAGGCGCGCGCCACGCCGCGCGCGCAGCAGGCCATTGACCGCATCGCGATGCAGGTACGCCGAACGCGGCCCGCGCCTCGTGGTGAAACCTTCCGCCAGCATGCGAACGATGTCGCGGAATTGATTTCTGGATAAATCCACAAATGGAAACGCGCGGGTGACCAGCGCGAACAGTTCATCCTCATTCCATTCGCGTGTCGCTACTTCGGCGACGATTTGTTGCGCGAGCACGTCGAGCGGGTTGCATTCGACGTGCAGCGTGTCCAGTTCGCCGCGTCGGACACTGTCGAGCAAGGCCGCGCACTCGACCAGATCGTCGCGCGACAGAGGGAACAATCGGGCTTTCGGCAATCCGCCTACCGAATGGCCAGCGCGTCCGGCGCGTTGAAGAAACGTTGAAATCGAACGCGGCGAGGCGATCTGACAAACCAGATCCACATTGCCGATGTCGATGCCCAGTTCCAGCGATGCGGTGGCAACTAACGCGCGCAGGTCGCCGCGCTTGAGTCGCTGTTCAGCGGCAAGGCGTTGTTCGCGAGCGAGGCTGCCATGGTGCGAGGTAACCGCTTCCTTGCCCAGGCGTTCGCTCAAGTGGCGCGCCATGCGTTCGGCCATGCGCCGCGTGTTGACGAAAATGAGCGTCGTGCGGTGTTGCTCGATCAATTGCGCGAGCCTGTTGTAGACCTGTTCCCACACTTCGCCAGACATCACCGCAGACAACGGCGCATCTGGCAGTTCCAATGCCAGATCGCGCTTGCGGGTGTAGCCAACGTCGACGATTTCGCAATCAACCTGCACCTTCTCCCCCACCGACGGAGGCGATGGGGGAGAGGGTTGGGGTGAGGGGGGGCCGTTTGAATGTTCCGGTTTGAAATCGACGAGCGATGCGCTGTGCGGTGCCGGTGTCTCATCAAGCGTTCGGTGGCCGGCGAGTTGCCCCCTCACCCAACCCTCTCCCCCATCGAGACAATGGGGGGGAGGGCTTGAACGGGCGCCGACGAGGAACTTCGCGATCTCATCAATGGGCTTTTGTGTCGCTGACAAGCCGATGCGTGTCAGCGGTCGCTCGCATAACGCTTGCAGCCGTTCCAGCGACAACGCCAGGTGCGCGCCGCGTTTGTTCGCAGCCAGTGCGTGAATTTCGTCGACGATGACAGTGCGAGTCGAAGCCAGCATGCTGCGACCGGATTCGGATCCAAGCAGGATGTATAGCGATTCGGGAGTGGTCACGACGATATGCGGCGAACATCGGCGCATCGCGCTGCGTTCGGATTGTGGAGTGTCGCCGGTGCGCACGGCGGTGCGAATATCGACATCCGGCAAACCCAGATACATCAACTGTTCGCGAATGCCGGCAAGCGGCGCTTCGAGATTGATGCGGATATCGTTCGACAGCGCTTTCAACGGCGACACATAGACCACGCTGGTTTCGTCCGCTAGCGGATGTTCGATGCCGCGACGCACCAGTGCGTCAATTGCGGCCAGAAATGCGGCAAGGGTTTTGCCCGATCCGGTCGGCGCGGCGATCAGCGCGTGGCGGCCAGATTGGATGGCCGGCCATGCCTTTGATTGTGCCGGTGTCGGTTCAGCGAAAGCTCCGCGAAACCATGCCGCGACGGCGGGATGGAAGTTGTCCAACGACATGATGGAATTATGCGCCTCCGCGCAACAATTGCAGCATCGCCCGCGATATGCGCGGGCATGGCTCCAGAACCAGTGCGAAGGTGCGCTATGCGCGTCTCAAGGCAAGAGACGTGAGACGAGACACGCGAGACAAGCAACGCTGAACTCGCCAGCCGGTGCCCAGTTCAAGCCCTCCGAAAAGGATGATTGAAGGCCTACGCAGTGTCGCTGTGAACTCACCGGCCGCTGCACTGTTCAAGCCCCCCCTTCAAAGGAGGGGGTACTGAGCTTGACCGTGCAAACTCACGGCACGGGCTATTGCGCGGTGTTGCGCCTACCCCGCTTTCCTGCCGAGCTTCTCGAGCCAGCGATATAGCAGGAAAATTGTCACGGCAAACACGATGCCGCCGATGATGATCGAGGGTGTCTCGAAGGATTTGCCCACGAGTCCAATCGGCGACTGCTCACCGCTGAACGCAACCGCAGCCGCGAAGATGACCGCCAGCAGACTCTCGCCGACGATCAACCCCGATGCCAGCAGTACGCCAAGTTGGCGGGTCGCGTCGGCCTGAGCAGTCGGACGGCGTTCGGCACGTCGGTCGAACCACGCGCCGACCAGCGCACCCACGACGACCATCAACGTGGTCGAGGTCGGCAAATAAATCCCAAGGCCAACTGCCAACGGCGGCAAGCGCGGGCCCTTTTTCTTCAGGCCGAGTAGCTCGTCAAGCAGGATGATCGCTACACCGATGCCGGCGCCGAGGCCGATCATGTCCCACGGCACATCGCCGGTGATGACGCCCTTGGCCAAAGCCGAAATCAATCCGGCCTGCGGAGCGGGTAGTGCGCGCGCTGGGTCGGCGCCCGGTGCGCCGAGGAATCCATAGGTGTGTTGCAACAAATCCATCACCGGCGGAATCACCAGTGAACCGGCGAGCACGCCAATCACCAACGCCCACTGCTGCAACGATGGCGTGGCGTCTACCAGTTGCCCGGTCTTCAAATCCTGCAGGTTGTTGTTGGCAATCGAAGCCACCGCAAACACGATCGAAGTGATGAACAAGGCGAATCCGACCAGTGCCTTGTCCGCGCCGGCCGGCAGGAATGGTTTGACCGCAACGACCAGCAGCAATGCCGCAACCACGACCACGAGGATGCCGATGCCGGACAATGGACTGTTCGATGAACCGATCAGGCCGGCCATGTAACCGCATACCGCCGACACCACGAAACTCAATACCACCACGAACGCCACGCCGCCGATTACCAGCGTCCATTTCGCATCGCCCAAACCGTTGTTGACAGCGAAGTGCCAAAGTAGGTACGCGATCGGAATCAGGCACAACAACGAGATCAGGCCAACCATTCCAATTGGCATGTCGTGCTCGACGCGCGGCAGAGTGTGCAATGTTCCGCCCTTGCGCGCGCGCGACGCACGCATCGCCCCGGTCAATCCACTGATCAGCGGCTTTACGAGCTTGGCCAGCGTCCAGACAGCAGCCACGCCGATTGCGCCTGCGCCAATGAAGCGTACGTAACGGCTCCAGCCACCTTGCGCGATCGTCGCCGCATCGCCAGCCACCCAATGCAGGTGGGTGAAATAGGGCACAGCCCATATCCAGCCGATCGCCGCGCCAAGGAGCATCGCCACGCCCACCCATAATCCGACCAGGTGTCCGACGGCGAACAGTGCAAACGAAAGTCCGAAGTCGTATCCGGTCGCGCCACTTTTTTCGCCACCGACACGGAAATATTGCGCCACGTCGCTGGCGAACAACTTGGTTTGCACGATCACGTAAAACACCGCCGAGACGATGCTGCCCCAGAGCACGGCCTTGAGGCCGGTGCCACCAGTTTCCACAGCGGCTTTGCCATCCACCGCAGGCGCTTGGCCAGCGCCAACCTTGAGAACCTCGGCGCAGGCGACCCCTTCCGGATAGGGCAAGTCCGAATCGGTGACCAGCGCACGCCGCAGTGGAATCGTATACATCACTCCGAGGATGCCGCCAGTGGCGCAGATGGCGGCGGAAATCCAGAATGGGAATCCGGTCCAGTAGCCGATGATGACCAGACCGGGCAACACAAAGATGATCGACGACAGCGTGCCCGCAGCCGAGGCGATGGTCTGGACAATATTGTTTTCCTGAATCGTGGCGTCTTTCATTGCCTTCAGAATTGCCATCGAGATCACCGCAGCGGGGATCGACGTGGAGAAGGTCAGGCCCGCCTTGAGGCCGAAGTACACATTGGCAGCCGTGAACACGACCGTGATCACGATGCCGATGATGATGCCGCGGATCGTCAGTTCCTTGATTGGCGCCATGCCGGATTCGTTTGGATTGGCCACGTAAACTCCCCTTTTGGTGGATTCCTAGAGTATCGCAGACATCGCCGGTTTGTGGCACACCGCGCAGGCTCATCTGGGCTGTGCGGGAGTTAGCGCACACAATCTGGCAAAATGTGCGACTTCGCAACGCCACTTTGGAAAAGAGCATGAGTCATCACGATATTCGTTCCGCCCAGCGTCCAAATCCCGATCAACCGATGGTCGATGTTGCCGATTACGTGGTCGATTACGCGATTGAATCCGAAGATGCCTACAACACCGCTCGTTACATGCTGCTCGATTCGCTCGGTTGCGCAATGTTGGCGATGAAATTTCCCGAGTGCGTCAAGCATCTCGGGCCGTTGGTGCCCGGTGCAGTGTTGCCAGGCGGCGCGCGCGTGCCCGGAACCGGCTGGGAACTCGATCCGGTGCAGGCGGCGTACAACATTGGCGTGCAGATTCGCTGGCTGGATTTCAACGACACCTGGCTGGCCGCGGAATGGGGACACCCGTCAGATAACCTCGGCGCGATCCTGGCCGTGGCAGACTATTTGTCGCGCAAGAATATTCGCGAAGGTGGGCAGGCATTAACGGTTCGCGATGTGTTGACCGCGGCGATCAAAGCGCACGAGATCCAGGGTTGTTATGCGCTGAAGAATTCCTTCAATCGGGTCGGATTGGACCATGTGATATTGGTACGGCTGGCGTCCACTGCCGTGGTCACGCAGATGCTGGGAGGCGGCAAGGACGAAATCGTCAACGCGGTGTCGCAAAGCTGGATCGACAACGGCGTGTTGCGCACCTATCGGCATGCGCCGAATACCGGGCCGCGCAAGAGCTGGGCTGCGGGCGATGCGTGCCGTCGTGCAGTGACGCATGCGTTGAATGCGATGAAGGGTTGTGCGGGTTATCCGTCGGCGTTGAGTGCGAAGACCTGGGGCTTCTACGATGTCGCGTTCAAGGGCAGGGCATTCGAGTTCGAGCGGCCATTCGGCAGCTACGTCATGGAGAATGTGCTGTTCAAGATTTCTTATCCGGCCGAATTTCATGCGCAGACGGCAGTCGAGTGTGCGATGCAGTTGCACGCACAGCTTGCCGGCAAGCTCGACCAAGTCGAGCGCATTGAAATCGAAACCCAGGAAGCCGGCGTGCGCATCATCGACAAGACCGGGCCGCTGGCCAATTACGCTGATCGCGATCATTGCATCCAGTACATGGTTGCCGTGCCGCTGATCTTCGGCAGGTTGACGGCGGACGATTATGCCGATTCAATCGCTGCCGATCCGCGCATTGATGCGTTGCGCGAGAAAATGACGGTCAAGGAAAACCCGCAGTTCAGCCGCGATTACCTCGACCCGGAAAAGCGCTATATTGGCAACTCCTTGCAGGTGTTTTTTGCCGATGGCAGCAAGACTGAAAAGGTATCGATCGATTACCCAATCGGACATCGCAAACGTCGCGCGGAAGGAATTCCCGTACTGATGGATAAATTCAAGCGCGCCCTGAGCGGGCATTTACCGCAACCTCAGGTCGATCTGCTCCTGGAGCTGGCTCGCGATCCGGCTAATCTGGATGCCGTCACAGTCCCGCAACTGCTTGATTTGTACGCGATGTAGGTGCGGTAATGTAGTTGCAACGACGACTTTCGACGGATCGCCCGATACGGATTTTCAAGGAGTAGAGACTGAGCGTACCCTGAACGACGGGCGCTGGACTAAAGATATGTTTTTGCTAGACTGCGCAAGCTCACATGGCAACTGTGATAACATATAATTAACGCGTCGCATCGTTACGATGAGTGATGTGTGCCAATGCGTCGGGTCGTTGTGAGCGGACGCCCAATAAAAACCAAGTACATGTACATAGGAGACTCCGATGAAACGTAATATGTTATTCGCGCTTATCGCCCTGGGATTGGGCGGTGTGAGCGTAGCGCACGCCCAGGAATCCACGAGTTGGTATCTCGCCCCGCGTCTTGGTCTGGTCGCCCCGGACAGTTCGCGTTCGACCGAGACCTCATCTTTCGAGGGTATCGGCATTGGTACATGGGTCAATCCGAACTTCGCGGTCGATTTCGAATACGGAATCAACAACGCGAACTTCAAGGACAATTCCCACAAGCCAAACAGCCAATGGGAAAACGTACAACTAGATGTGGCCGGTCGCTGGTTCTTCGGCGAGATTGGTTCGGGCTGGCGCCCGTACGTGATGGGCGGATTGGGTGCGATGCGTCATCAGGCATTCGCTGGCTCCGTCAGCGGTACTCACGGCGGCGGTTGGGATCCCATGGCGACGGTTGGCGTCGGCATGCAATACAACATGTCGGACCGATTGGCCTTCCGTGGCGAAATCGCCGCGCGTTATGACCATGACAACAATTCTTTCAATACGGCTTTGTCCGATTCCTACGGTTTCAAACGTCAGAACCACTTTACTGACGCCCTCGTCACGGTCGGTTTGACCTATAGTTTTGGTCATCAAGAAGCTGCGCCGGCACCGGCATCAGCTACACCTGCAACACCACCACCGCCGCCGCCGCCGGAACACGAACAGGCCGTACCGCCTTCTTCGGTTTCCATCGACTTGCGTGGCGTTGAATTCAAGTTCGATCACCCGCGTGTTGGTGAAGCGCTTGAACCGTCGCTCAAAGCACCGACGTCTGACTCCGTTCAGATCCTCGACGAAGCCGTGGATACGCTCAAGCGTTATCCGAACGTTCGCGTCGATGTTGACGGTTACACCGACTCGGTTGGCAGTGATGCCTATAACCAGAAGTTGTCGGAGCGTCGCGCCAAGGGCGTGTTCGACTACCTGACCGCGCATGGCGTAGATGCCAGCCGTTTGGGTGGCCCGACTGGTTTCGGTGAAACCAATCCGATCGACACCAACAAGACCTCGACTGGCCGTCAGCGCAACCGTCGCGTCGAGTTGAAAGTGGAAAACCATAGCAACTAGTTTTCTGGTCCACCAAGTAACATGAAAAAGCCCGGCATCGCCGGGCTTTTTCTTTGCTGTCGGTTCGCCGGGGATTGTGCGGGTTCCTCTGCGGCGCGAGGTTCTTCCGCGAGGCCGAGCATCTATTCGACTAGGTCGTGCGGGTAATTTTCGATGTTTGCAGGATGGGTGGAGCGTAGCGATACCCATCCCTTGTCAAAAAAACGCAGAGCTTCTAGTTGAAGAAGCGATGGGTATCCCCCGGATCAAGTCCAGGGTCAACGCATCCTACAGGTACCTGGCCGCACGAAATTGCGTTCGCGCAGCCGACCTGTTTTCCAGCGGGGTACCCAAAACAAATTAATGGAAAGATGAACCGTCAGGGTTTTGCAAACCGATAGTGCCCCACCAGCCATTCGTTGCCGCCGCGGTAGCCGAACAGTTCGGCGCAGGCCATCCAGAACATGCGCCAGCGTTGGTTCCAAAGGCGAGCTTGTTCGGGGCCGTAGGCCTGAGTCAACACTTCGAGAATTTCGGTGCGATGTGCGTCGTGTTTGCGCAGCCACGCATTGGCGGTTTTCTCGTAGTGCGATCCGGCCAGCCGCCATTGCTGTTCGATGCGCAAATCTTTCTGGAACCAGAGCAGGGTGTCTGCAGCAGGCATCAGTCCGCCGGTGAAAAAGTAGCGTCCCATCCAGTTGTCATCCCCCTGGGTCTCGAATGGGTACATGAGTTCGCGATGACAGAAGATATGCACGAACAATTTGCCACCCGGGCGCAACCACGTTGCGATGCGTCCGATCAGTGTGTCGTAGTTGCGCATGTGCTCGAACATCTCGATCGACACGGCGCGATCAAATTGAGCGTGATCCAGTTCCAGGCGATTGACGTCCTGGGTAATCACTTGCACGTTGCTCAAGCCCAGTTCCTGAGCGCGGGCCATGATGAATTCGCGTTGTGGTCGCGAATTTGAAACCGCGGTGATGCGACTATTTGGATAACGTTTCGCCATGTACAACGTGAGCGAACCCCAGCCGCAACCCAATTCAAGGATGCGCTGATTGTCTTCAAGCTGTGCACGCTGAGCATACAAATCGAGCATCGCTTCTTCGGCCTGATCCAGGGTCTCGTCGCCGCTCGGGAAATAACAGCTCGAATATTTCAAGCGATCGCCAAGGCACAGTTTGAAGAATTGCGGTGGCAACTCGTAGTGCTGCGCATTCGCTGCGTCCGTATGGATGGCGACCGGGCTGGTGCGCAGGTCATCCAGGCGCTGCTGAAACAAGGACCAGGCAGCGACCGAGTCATCGGCGCATTCTTCGCGCAGGCGTTGCGCGCACATGCGGCGGATGCCGCGGCGGATCAGGGCGTCTGGAAGAAAGCCGCGCTCGGCCAAGCCGATGAGGCGGAGGGCTGAGGGCGCAGGGCCGGAATCGGGTTGAATGATTGGAGCTGCGGTTACGGCGGCTGCCGATTTTTCAGATAGTTCGATAGTCACAATTGGCTCCGTCAACAAATATTGTCGATTCTTTATGTAGGCCGCGATGTTGGGGATCGCGTTCGCTCGCCTACAACCCGTGAGTGCGCCGCTTAGCTCTTGGGCCACCAAGGGATCAGCATGCTGGTTGTGCGCTGGTACTCGCGATAATCGTCGCCGCGTGAACGCAGCGCCTGCGCTTCGGTGAAGGGGATGCCACTTATCCAGACCAGTGAGCCCAGCATCAATGCCGGGCCGAGCAAACTCAGCAGCCAGGCAGGGAAGGGCGTACCGATGGCGAGGAACACGTAAGCAAACCAGTGCAACCATTCGAAGAAATAATTCGGATGACGCGAATAGCGCCACAGGCCGACGCGACACGCCTTGCCGTGGTTGGCCGAGTTCTTGCGAAAGTTGGACAATTGCGCATCGGCAATCGATTCGCCAATCATGCTGACGAGCCATATTGCGATTCCGCAAATGCTCCAGATCGACAACGATTCCTGCGGATTTTCGGCGACTGCGTAAAACGGCAACGAGAACAGTGCGATCGACACCGCCTGCAGCATGAAAAAGCCGAAGAATTTGGTCTGGTCGTCGTTCCAGTGCGCGCGCAGATAGCGATATCGCCCATCCTCGGATTCATGCAAGACGCGTACAAGGATATGCACGCACAAACGCAGACCCCAAACACCACCAAGCACGGCGACGGCGATCCGCGGGGCCAGGCCGCCACTGCTGATCCAGGCGTAATAGATAGCGCTGGTACCCATGCTGCCTGCCCATATCGCATCGACGATGCCGGCATTGCGCGTACGCAGTTGAATCAGCCAGCCGATGATCATCACCACAACTGCAGCGATGAACACACAAAGGATGTACCAAGCGCTCATGTTCGGACTCCATCCAATGCTGGACGATCGATTTCGTGGCGGCCGAGGAAATCTGCCAAGCGGCACAACAGCGGCGTCAATACGGCCCAGATCAATGCCAGTGCAATCAGCGCGGTCGACTGCGCGGCGACAAAGTGCAGTGCACCCCAAGTGCTGGCCGCGGCCCAGTAAGCCAGCGGCGCACCGATGGCGCCGAGTACGGCAGCCGCGACCAAGTGATTCTTGAGGTAGCTCAGGCAATGGTTCAGGGTCAGCGCAAAACTCATCCACAGCGCAACAATCCAGATCGGTGCCAGGTTGGGCCATGGCACAGCGGCGGAATAACTGAGCATGCCGGATAGAATCAAACCGGAATCCATCGCGAATCCGACGGTGGCCGCGCATAGCAGCAATAGCGCATCGGCGCGGCGTTGGGTTGAAACGGCCAGTTGCCAGGCGATGAAGACGGCGAGCATCAGCGGCCCCGGCCACCACAAGCCATGCCCGGCGCCGGCGACGGCGACGATCCAGGTCAGTTGATAGAAGATGGCGTTGATCCAGCGATTCACGCCGCACGCTCCTGCGTGGCAATCAACTGCGCGCGCCGACAGCCGGGTTTGACCAGCAGCATCTGCACGTCGCCAGTGGATCGCTCGTGGAAGCCCGCTTCGCAATAAGCCAGATAGAAATCCCACATGCGCACGAAGCGTTCGTCGTAACCCAGTGCGCGTACTTCGGACAAGCGTTCATGGAAGCGCTCGCGCCAGGCGGCGAGGGTGAGCGCATAACTGGGACCGATGTCCTCAAGCTGAAACAACTTCAGGTCGCTGGTTCGCGCAGCGGCGTCGAGCATGCCGCTGATCGACGGGATGAAGCAGCCGGGGAAGATATAGCGCTTGATGAAATCCACCGCGTTCAGCGCCTGCTTGTAGCGATGGTCTTCGATCGTGATGGCCTGGATCAGGGCCATGCCGTCGTCTTTCAGCAGGCTGCCGACCTTGCCGAAGTAGTCGTCCTGGTATTGATGGCCGATCGCTTCGATCATCTCGATCGAAACCAGTTTGTCGTATTGCCCGGTCAGATCGCGGTAATCCTCAAGCAACAGTTCCACGCGATCATTGAGTCCGGCGGCAGCAACGCGTTCGCGGGCCAGATCGTATTGCTCGCGCGAGATCGTGGTGGTGGTGACGTGACAACCGTAATGGCGTGCGGCATGAATGGCAAAGCCGCCCCAGCCGGTGCCGATTTCGACGACGCGATCACTCGCCGTCAAGTCGAGTTTCTGGCAGATGCGGTCGAGCTTGCGTGTGGATGCCGTTTCCAGCGATTCGTTGGTATCGGTAAATATCGCCGACGAGTACATCAGGTTGTCGTCGAGAAACAGGCGGAAGAAATCGTTGCCCAGATCGTAATGCGCGGCGATATTGCGTTGACTGCCCTTGCGCGTATTTCGGCGCAGCGCATGCACCGCGTGCATGACCATGCCGCCGAAACGCGCGAGCCCGGTTTCCATTGCGTCGAGCAGATCGCGATTGCGCACCAGCATGCGCATCAGGCTGACCAGATCATCGCTGTGCCACAAGCCATCCATGAAGGCTTCGCCGGCGCCGACGCTGCCGTTGCCGGCGACGTAGCGATAAAACGCTGGATCGTGGATGCGCAAAGTAGCATGCAAGGTGTCCGCCGGATTTTCCGCCGGCGCGCCGAGCGTGCTGTCGCCCAACGCATCGATGATGCGTAACTGGCATTGCTGCAACGCGCTCATCTGCGCATGCAGGCGCGAGCGCAGGCCGCGATCGAGCATGCCCCAGTCGGCGACGGTGGGTAGTTCCATGGTCTTGGTTGATTCGTTGTTCATTTTGGAGTCTCTTTCGAATTCGGGTGATCGTAGAACGGGGTACGTCGAAGAAAGATCAGCAACGCCTGCCAGTAGATGGCGATGACGATGCGCAGGCTCATCGCAGGAAAGCGCAACAAGGCGCGCGCCAGGTTCGCGCCATTGAGCGGTTTGCGATTGAGCACCAAGGTCGCATCGAAATCACGTTGCTTTTCGGCGAGGACGTCCATATGGACACGCAGGTTGTCGTCTGGCGCGGTGAATCGCCAGGCGTATTCGCGCTGCATTGGCATGAACGGAGAAACGTGGAAAACCTTTTCGAAATCCCAACGCAATGCCGCGCCGTGGCGATCGGCTGTGTTCAGCGGCAGCACGTAGCTGTGGCGTTCCTTCCACGGTGTGTTGGTGATTTCAGCAACGATGGTATCCAATGTCGTGCCGTCGTCGGCGTAGCAGTAGTAGAAACTCACGGGATTGAAGCAATGCCCACAGGTGCGCAGGTGGGTGAGCAAGCGGATCGGGCCGGTGGGCGCGCGGCCGCTGACTTCGCGGATGCGATCGCGCACGGCCTGATCCAGGGGAATGTCCGGATTGCCCAGGTAATCGCTGCGGCGAAATTCCGCAAAATTGCGCCGATTCACCGACCACAGCCAGCGTTTGGAAAAAACCTGGTCGATTTCGGACAGATCCAGATACAGCATGTACATGCGATAGCGGAACGCGCGCAGATTCGGCGTAAAGCGGCGGTGCCGAATCCAGCCTTCGTAAATGCAACTGGAAAACGCATGCGCGTCGGACGCGCCTAGCACGGACTGGGTTTTCGGCGTGTTGGTCGTCGATCCGGCATCGCCGTGTGATTGTCCGGCACGCAATGCGCTGCGCACGTCAGTCGTAGTTGGCGTCATGGCCAGCGCACTCCAAGCCCGTTAGCGACATCAACAGCGCTGCGCATTCCATCCTCGTGGAATCCCCAGCCCCAATAGGCGCCGGCAAACCAGGTTTTGTTTGTTCCCTGAATCTCGGATTTGCGTGATTGTGCGGCCACGGAAGCTGGCGAATACAGCGGATGGTGATAGCGCATGCGACGCAGGATCTTTTTCGGCTCGATGTGCGCGGTGCGATTGAGTGTGACCACGATCGGTTCCGGTGCGTCCAGCGATTGCAGCTGATTCATGCAGTAGCTGACCGTGCACTGATCGCTGGCGTCGGTCGGTATCAGCGCGTTCCATGCCGCCCAGGCGCGTCGATTACGCGGCAGCAGGTTGGCATCGGTGTGCAACACCGTATCGTTTTCCTGAAACGGCATCGCGCCGAGAATATCGCGTTCGTTTGAACTTGCATCGGCCAGCAGTGCCAGGGCTTGATCGCTGTGGCAGGCGAGGACGGCGTGATCAAAGTTTTCGCTGCCGGCATTGCTTTCGACGCGTACGCCATCGGCTTCCCGCCTGATCTGCTTCACCGCGCAACTGCTGCGTTCCTGTACACGCCAATCTTTTCGCAATGCGCGCACATAACTTTGTGAGCCACCCTTCACCACGCGCCATTGCGGCCGCGCATTGGCTTGCAGCATTTGATGGTTGTCCATGAACTGGACCAGGTATTTCGCCGGGAAATTGAGGATTTGCGCGGACGATGACGACCACAAAGCCGATGCCATCGGTACCAGATGATCGTCGCGAAAAGCATCACTGTAGTTGTACTGCGCCAGATAATCGCCAAGCGTCGGACCTGCGTCGCTGCGATCCAGCAGCGTTGGCGAATCGCGATAGAAACGCAGAATGTCGCGCACCATTCGCAGGAAGCGCGGCGACACGAGATTCCGGCGCTGGCAGAAGAGTCCATTGAGATTCGTCGCGTTGTACTCAAGACCGCTGCGATCGTTGCGCAGCGCGAAGCTCATCGTGGTCGGTTGCGATTCCACGCCGAGCGTTTCGAACAATTTGTTCAACAGCGGATAGTGCGGCGGATTGAACACGATGAAGCCGCTATCCACGGCATACTTGCCACTGCCCAGTTCGATGTCGTGGGTGTGCGTGTGGCCGCCTAAATAATCGTTGGCCTCGAACAATGTGACTTCGTGTTCGCGGGCCAGCAGCCACGCACTGGCCATGCCGGCGATTCCCGATCCGACGACGGCGATGCGCATGGCGTTAGCGCGCCCGACGCAAGCCGCCGGGAAGCGGCTTGAGATCCCACACCAGCCCGCACGCCGCCATGCCGCGCAACAGGTAGTAGGTGAAATCCAGTTCCCACCAGCGGAAGCCCTGGCGCGCTGAGCCGGGAAAGTGATGATGGTTGTTGTGCCAACCTTCGCCGAAAGTAATCAGGGCCAGCATCCAGTTATTGCGACTGTTGTCGCGGGTCTCGAAACGGCGCGAACCGAAACGATGCGCCAGGGAATTGATCGTCACCGTCGCATGGAACAACACGATGGTGGATACGAAGAATCCCCAGATCAGCATTTGCCCACCGCTCGTGCCCAGCGCCGGATGCGCGTGTTGCAACCAGCGTCCGAAGAAGAACAGCCCTACTGCGAGCGCGATTGGCACGGCGATGTCGAATCGGTCGAGCAGGCGCAACTCCGGATAGCGGCGCAAATCAGGAATCGATTCGTTGTCAGTGCGAAAGCCGCGTGGGGTCAGGAACCAGCCCATGTGGCTCCACAGGAAACCGCGCAGCACGGGCGAGTGGATGTCTTTGTCGGTATCAGCGTTGCGATGATGATTGCGATGATGCGCCGCCCACCACAATGGCCCGCGCTGCACGCACATTGCGCCGATCAGCGCGAACAAGAATTGCACCAGGCGCGAAGTCTTGAACGCCTTGTGCGAAAAATAGCGATGGTAGAAGCCGGTCAATGCGAACATGCGCAGGGCATAAAGGCCAGCCGCGACCGCCAGCGCAACCCACGAAAAACCGACCCAGATTACGCCAATGCAGGCCAGATGCAGGGCAATGAACGGAATCACCCGCAGCCAATCGATGCAGTCTGCCTGCGGACCGTCGCATACCGGCACCGCGTCGGTATCGAACCACTGCGCGATTGCCGCGAGTGCCGACGGGCGCGGCAATCCCATTTCAGTATTTGGCTCAGATGGTGTCATAAGTGCGGACAGCTCATTCGGCGATGGCGCAGTTTCGCTCATGCGCGGTGATTTCATGGTGAAGGAATCCCCTTTTCGTTCTTCATGCAACCTGCACATAGATTGTGCACAAGTGCTTGATTGTTAGAGCCAAGTCATGGTGCGGCGCGGCGCGGGCATGGACTGGAGATTTGGCGATCCCGGTGAGTCCGCCCTGCCCCCATCCGGCTGCCGCCGCCTTCCCCCGCTTCGCGGAGGAAGGAATCCGATCTCGTAGTCCCGTGCCTGCCGTTTCCGGGCACCGCCATTTCCATATCCCTTCCGTCGCGAGCGGCTAGAACCCCTACTATCCTTCCCCCGCAAGCGCGGTTCATTCCCAATTTCCCTTCGCCCGCAAGTGGGGCCAATTCCTGTCCCTTCCCCCGCAAGCGGGGTTCATGCTTAATTTCCCTTCCCCCGCAAGCGGGGGAAGGTGCCGAAGGCGGATGGGGGCGCTCTTGATCTGCTTCCCAAAAAGCGGTTCAAAGCACACAACGCACAACCTCGGCCATCCCGATCACAGCTTCAGTTCGACTTCGGCCTTGATCGAATTGGCAATAAAGCACGCGTTATGGGCGCGATTGTGCAGCTGCGTGTACTCTTCTGCGGTTGGCCGTTTCTCCCCGGAGAATTCGACTTTCGGCGCGAGCACAACCTTGACTACGGCCATTTTGCCGTCCGCATTCTTGCCCAGAATTGCTTCGGCATTATCCGTGTATTTGTCGATCACGTAACCACGATTGGCAGCCACCGCCAGGAAAGTCAGCATCTGGCAGGCCGACACGGCAGATACCAGCAATTGCTCTGGATCGGCATGCGCATCGTTGCCGCCGAATTCCGACGACGGCGATCCATGCAGCGTCTGTCCACCGGCGTAGCGGATTTTGTGATCCGGCGAATAGTTGCCGCGCTCGAAGGGTCCGTTGTCGCGCGACCATTCCAGTTCGATGCGATGTTCGGCCATGGTTCGCTCCTGGAGGTTTTAGGCTTTGACGGCGCGTACGCTTTGCGGCACCGTGCGTGCATGAAAGCCAAGCCTAACCCATCGACGCCGCGCCGTCATCGTGATCCGGACCAAGCGGTTGAACGCACGCAGCGGTACGGCCTGGCGAGGGTACTGAGCAAGCTCGGCGTGTGTTCACGCAGCCAGGCGCAGCAGTGGGTCCGGGCCGGGCGCGTCAGCGTCAATGGTTGCATCGTGTGCGACGAGGGATTGCCCACGGATACCAGGCGCGATCGCATTACTTTGGATGGCAAGCCGGTTGCAGCGGCGCAACGCATTTACCTGATCCTGAACAAGCCACGTGGGCTGGTTACCACGACCAGCGACGAACACGATCGCGATACCGTTTATACGTTGCTTGATGGCGCAGATCTGCCGTGGGTGGCGTCGGTCGGGCGATTGGATAAAGCCAGCGAAGGGATGCTGTTGTTCAGCAACGACAGCGTCTGGGCGGCTGCACTGAGCGACCCCGCCACGCATCTGGACAAAACGTATCATGTGCAAATCGACGCCTTGCCGGACGCTGCATTGGCAAGTCGCCTGTGTGCCGGCATCGTCGATCAGGGCGAGTTGTTGAAAGCGAAATCGGCGCGTGAACTGCGCCGCGGCGAAAAAAATGCGTGGCTTGAAATCGTGCTCGACGAAGGTCGCAACCGGCATATTCGACGTTTGCTGGGTGCATTCGACATAAGGGTATTGCGACTGTTGCGCGTGGCGATCGGCGAGGTGCCACTGGGCGCATTGGCCAAGGGTGCCTGGCGGCACCTGAAAGCCGACGAATTGACCGCATTGGGAATCTCCAGGGAGAAACAAGCATGATGACGCGTCTGCGCCTGTGGCTGGACAACCTGCGCACCAGTTTGTGGTTCGTGCCCAGCCTGATCGTTGCCGGTTCCGTCGCGCTGGCCTATGGACTGCTTGCATTGGATGAGGCGTTGCCGGTGCAATGGTGGCAAGAGTTTCCGTGGCTGGACCGGCTGTTCGATGTGCGCCAGGCAGGTGCGAGCGCCATGCTTCAAGTGATCGGTGGTTCGATCATCACCATTGCCGGCGTGGTTTTCTCGATCACCATCGCCGCACTCACCCTGGCCAGCGCTCAATACACCTCGCGCGTACTGCGCAACTTCATTCGCGATCGCGCCAATCAAACCGTACTCGGCACGTTTCTGGGTATTTTCGTCTACTGCCTGTTGATATTGCGCTCATTGTCCGGTGGCAGTCAGGCCAGTCACACACCACCGTTGTCGTTGCTGATGGCACTGGTGCTGGCATTTGTCGGCGTGGCCGTGTTGATCTTTTTCATCCACCACATCGTGTTGGGCCTGCAGGCAACCAATGTGGTCGCCACCATTGCGCGCGATGCGTTGCCGTCCATCGATCGGCATTTCCCGCTGTTGCATGAACGCGATGACAACGAGCCGTTGGTCGATCTGGCACCTGTCGCGACCGGGCGCAGATACCACATTGCCTCACGCCAAAGCGGTTACGTGACTGCAGTGAATTTCGGCAGGCTGGTCGCCGCGGCGAACAAGGTCGACGGGCTTATTCGCGTTCACCTTGATGCAGGGCGATTCGCCGCCGAAGGCGAAACGTTGGCCGAACTGCAGACTGAAGAAGAAGTCGACGATGATCTCCTCGAACGCATCGCCGACGCCTGGTCATTCGGCACCCAGCGCACCCTGGAAAACGATCCCGGCTATGGCATTCGTCAATTGGTCGATGTCGCGCTCAAGGCCTTGTCGCCTGGCGTCAATGAAACCACGACAGCGGTGATGTGCGTGAACTGGCTGGGCGTGATGTTGCTGCGCATGACAAACCGGCGATTTCCTTCGCGCCTGCTGGTGCATGATGCACATCTGCGTGTGGTCACTGCGGCCCCGGCATTCGCCGATTTGCTGGGTAAAGCCTTCGGTCAGATTCGTCAGTGCGCCGCCGGAAACGTTGCCGTGTTGGAACGCCTGCTCGAAGTGCTTCAGGCGTTGGCGGACACAGATGCCGCGCGCACCCAGCGAATTCCGCTGTTGCGCCAGGTTGATGCGATCGAGGCGCTGGCCCTGCAAAGCGTGCCCTGGGCGCCGGATCGCGAAGGCCTCGTCAAGGCGATTGCGGATTTGCGCTCGACGCTTGGAACGACATGACTGGAAAAATTCCGGTTCGTGCGGCGGATCTGCGCGGTGCCAGTCGCCTCGCTATCGACGCGACACTGGGGCTGACGCGGCTGGTCGAAACCCTACATCACAATATCCTGCGCGCGCCCGGAATCGTCGGCACCCCGACCCAACAACCTGCGCGCGGGATTACCGGTTTTGTATACAAATCCATTCGTGGCGTGACCAGCCTGGTTGGTAGTGGTATCGACCTGGCGCTGGGCCAGTTGGCCGTGCTGCTCGATCGCGGTGAGGCCGGATCATCCGGCGCCCGCGAAGCGGTGCTGGCGGCGCTTAACGGCGTCATGGGCGATCACCTCGCCGAGAGCGACAATCCGCTGGCGATCACGATGCAGTGGCGACGCGATGGGCGTGCGCTTCAAACAACGCCTGCGGCACTGCGCAAGACGATTCCGCAAGCGAGCGGCAGAGTGCTGCTGGCGATCCATGGCCTGTGCATGAACGACCTGCAATGGCGGCGCCATGGCCACGATCACGCCGCCGCACTCGCGGCTGATGCGGGATTCACGCCCGTGTATCTGCATTACAACAGCGGCCTGCATATTTCCACCAACGCACGCGAACTGGCCGGAAAAATCGAAACGTTGTTGCAGGCCTGGCCAGTGCCTGTCGACGAACTGGTGATCCTGGGCCACAGCATGGGCGGACTGCTCGCACGCAGCGCCTGCCATCACGGCGAATTGGCGCAACACGAATGGCTTCAGCTTTTGCGCAGAATCGTTTTTCTCGGTACGCCACATCATGGTGCGCCGCTGGAGCGCGGCGGCAACTGGGTCGACAGTGTGCTTGATGCGAGTCCCTACACCACGGCGTTTTCGCGCCTGGGCAAATTGCGCAGCGCCGGTATCACCGATCTGCGCCATGCCAGCCTGGTCGATGCCGATTGGGACCGTAGCGACCGCTTCGCGAGGACGCAGAAAAAGCCCGTTTTTTTACCGCTACCGAGAAAAGTAGCCTGCTATACGATCGCCGCATCGCTCGCGAAAAAGCACGGCGAGCCGGCCAAACA
>JBDTLA010000119.1:0-11233 GCA_039935035.1 Rudaea sp.
CCAGAGCACAATCGACGCGCTCGCCGCGGTCAAATAAACGTCAGATTGTGCGCGAATCAATCAAACCCATTCTCAAAGATCTTGTCGTAGTCGGTCGGCGGCAAATCCGTACCCTTGAAAATCCCCATCGGTGAGTAGCCCGAATAGCCAGGGAATGCGTAGTAGATGTTCGGATTGCCCATGCGCCGTATCAGCGCTTCGGAGATGACGCGGCGATAATCGGTGGTCACGTTGACGTCGGCGCCTTCAAACAATTGATCGTCGCCGAGGCCGGGGAAAGTGCCGTAGACGTGACCGCCATTGACCGACGCGCCGAGTGCCAACATGATGGTGCCGTAGCCATGGTCGGTGCCGCCGGATTCGTTTTCCAGGACGCGGCGACCGAACTCGCTGACGGTGATCACAGTGACATTGTTCATGTAGTTGCCGGCGGGATCGCTAGCCAGATCGGTGTAGAACGCGTTCAACGCATCGGAAAACCCCTGCACCTGGATGCCGAAGTAGTCGTAGCTGTTGGTTGGGTTGCCTTGGCCGTTGTGGGTATCCCAGCCGCCGACATCGATGGTGGCAATGCGCAGGCCGACATTGCGTTTGATCAACTGGGCGATGTTCTGCAACTGTGAAGCGTAGCCCGAACCGTAGACGGCGCCGCCGGCGGGTTTGTAGCCGGCAGTATTGCTCGCCGACCAGGTGCTGAAATCGATGGAGCGAAACAGGGCCAACGAGTCCAGCGTGTCGAGGCCGGCGTTGGCAATGGGCAGCGGGCTTGATTGCCACAGTGAAGGCAGTACTTGCACCACACCGTTCAAGCCCGGCACGGAGCCGGTATCGCTGGTATTCCATGACCACGTACCCTGATCCAGTCGAAACGACGAGCCGGAATTCATTGTGATCGTTTCCGTACTGCCGAGCAGGCTGCTGGCGGTGATGCTGCCCATGCTCACCGCAGGCACGGCGACATTTGCGGGTAAACCAGCGCTCTGTAGATGCCGGGTCAGCCAGCCGATGCCGCTATTGCCGCCGCCGACGCCAGCTTCGAGGTTGTTTTGCGCTTCAAAGTGACTACGGATCACCGGTTGCGGTTGCATTTGCCCGGCACCGACCACGACACCCAGATGATTTTGCGTGAACAGCGTATTCAAGCCCGTCGCACGCGGGTGCAATTGCCAACCCGTAGTGCCTAAAGGCAGGCCTGCACCAGTGCCGGAATAAGGAATGCGCGTGGAGACGCGATTGGCCTCGTAGGCGGCACGATCCGGATGATTCTGTCCGGGCGACACCAGACTCAAGGCATCCATGGCGCCACGCAGGAACACGACGACCAGCGTATCGCTGGTTGCAGCAGTCGTTGAATCGAACGCGGCGAAACTCTTGCCCGTGGCACCTACGATAGTCGCCGCACCGCAGCCCTTGAGGAATTGACGTCGATCCAGATGCAGGAAACTCATGGCGTCATCCTTACAGGGTCAGAAAATCGGGGCTGGAAAGAATCAGCGCAACCATCGAGCGCAGCCGCGCGATGGTGTAATGCTTGCTGAGGTTGCTGGCGTTCCATGTTCCCGTGCGCGAGGGCAGGCCGCTGCTCGTGCCGTCGGTTACCAGATCCAGCGGATCGCTTGCCGCGGCGTTCTGGCGCATGAAATCCACTGCTGCGTTGTATACATTCGCTGGACGGTAACCGAGAATTCGGTCGCACCACATGCCAGCGATATTTGCCGCGGTGCGTGCAGATATCGACAGCGCTGACAGGGTCTGGGCCTGCACGTCGGCCAGGAAGGCCGAGCCTGCGGCATTGCGATCCGCGGTGGTTTCAACGAGTTGACTGAGCATGCGCAAAGTCATGCCGAGCGCACCGGTGCTCGCCCAGGCGATGCGGTCGTCCGGGTAACCATTCGGTGCGGGCCAGTTGAACAGTCGATGTCCGGCACTTTGCATCGCGGAAATCACCGCGTCAGTCGTTGACCAATCGCCGCTGTGATAGTTGGGATTATCGAGGTCCGGGCGCGGCGTGAAATCCGCGCCGAGTACGCGCAATGTGCTGACCATCGCATGCGCGGGGCGCTTCATTTTTTGCGCCCAGGAATTGGCGTAATCGGTCGATTGAAGAATCGCCTGGGTCACCAGTTGCAACTGGTTCGGTGCCTGATAGTTCTGCATGAACACGTCGGCAATATTGTTGATGAGGGTTGCCGATGGCGTGTCGCCGACCAGCCTGCGGCACATTTTTGTGGCGATGTGCTTGGCCACGCCGGGATGGATCGCCAACCAGTGGAAGATGTCATAACCGCCTTGCTGGTGCTTGTTAGGCTGGATGTACCGGTTCAGGAAAAACAGCTGATATTTGTAATGCAGGCTGTCGACATATTCGAACGTGCCCGGATTCGGATCGTTGCGGGTATCGTAAGTGCTTTGCGAAATCGTCCAGCCACTCAGCGCACTGGTAACCTGGTAAACATCGTCGTCGACGTATTGCAGGCGTATCGGGTAGCCATCGGCGCCAGTGCCCGTGGGCAAATCGTAGAGTCCAGAGATTGGGTCGGGATTGACCACGCCGGCATAATTCATCGCGCCCAGCGTGTGCAACTCGCATAGCTCGCGCGAAAAATTTTCGTTGGGGCCGCCGGCCGTGCTTGAGTAGAGATCAAGCATGTACATCATCGATGCGGATTTGGCGATACGCACCAGTAGCGTTTCGAAATTGCCGAATACACCATTGCCCGAACTGGTATCGCGGAAAATCGCCTCGAACGCCGGAAACATCGGGCCGCCGTCGTAATCGAAGCCGTTGACGCTGAAATGATCGTGCCAGAAATCGACCATTACCTCCTGCAACTGGCGCTTGGAATACATCTGCCGGATCAGCGTCATGCATTCTGCTTCGGCGATCGGCAGCATGCGTTTGTTGTAGTCGTCGGTTACCGAGTGGTAGTTCGTCCACAGTTGCGTATCGCTCAGACCCAGCGTCTTGAAGCCGGCCGAGGTCACGCGCGAATTGCATGCAGTGTCGTTGATGCCGACGGGATTAAGCTGCTGCGTTACCCAGGACGACCATCGCGCCGCATCGCTGCCGCCGAGCGCATTGAAATCATTCAGATCGCTCTGGGTGCAACCAAAGCTCGCGCGATTCAGCCATGTTGTCGCAGCGGGTGGTGAAGTAGCGGTTTGCGCTTGCAGCGCTTTGGCTTGCGATTGCACACGTGGTGCGAGCGAAGGCTTGCCGGCCCGTCGCATCGGTAGTGCGTGTGCGTCATGGTTACCCAGGTTGGCGAATACCAGACTCAGGGCGCGGCGACGCGAAAATGCCGCGGCTTGGGCGGCGGTCACGACAGCCATGGATGATCTCCGGTAGATGGGTTGTGATCTTGCGCCTAAAAACGCGACGCAGCTACCGCGCTACCGTGACTGAATTCTTCCCGGCGATCCGTGACTTGCGTTGCAGATTTCGTCCGCGCCACAGCGCGATGCGATGAACCCTTCTCCCACCGGGAGAAGCTGGCGCGTAGCGCCGGATGACGACTGCATGGATGCACGAGGGAGAGCTACGCATGGAGCAGTTGCCGAGGGTAGGGCGGCGCAGGGATTTAAAGCTCGCGGTGTGTCAAAACTTGTCTTGCCTTTGGCCCTCACCCCAACCCCTCTCCCAATGGGAGAGGGGCTTTCAATCTTGCAGTTTTCGACTATTCCCGAATCAGTGCTTGGTCGGTTTTGGACCCATCACCACTTGCACCAGGTGCTTCGGCTGCAGGTACTTCTTGAACGCGGCCTGCACTTGTTCAGCCGTCAGGTTGAGATAGTACTTGGCAGCTACCATCGGTTGATCCAGCGGCTCGCCGTTGTAGCTCCAGGTGAGCAGCGAACGCGCGATGCGGTTGACGCTGGATACACTGACCGGAATCGAGCGAATCTGGTACTGGCGGGCGTTGTTGAGCTCGCTCTCCTTGACTGGCGTGTTTTGCATCGCCAGCAGATTCTCATTGAGCAGCGTATCCACCGGTGCGACCTTCGACGGATCGCTGCCATAACGCATGTAGAACATCGAACGCGAACGCTGGAAGCTCATGCCCGAGCCGGCACCGTAGGCATAACCGTGCTTGACGCGAATATCCACCATCAGGCGCGAAGCAAAGCCGTTGCCGCCGAGCACGTCGTTGCCGAGGGTCAAAGCGTAACGATCCGGGTCATGCAGATTCAGATCGAGCATGTGTCCGAGTAACACCTGGTCCTGCGAGGCGTAAGAATTTTCCACCACGGTGTAACTGGGCGGATTCAACGGCACCGGTTTCGGAATGACATCGGGTTTCGGTCCGCTGGCCTTCCAGTTGCCGAAGTACTTCGTGACTGCGGCCTTGGCCCGATCCGGTGTGATATCACCGACCACGACGATCGTGGTCAGGTCGGGGCGATAGCTGCTGGCAAAAAGGTCTTTCACATCCTTCAACGTCAGCTTGTCCACGGTGGCCGGAATCGCTTCGCGCAAGCCCGGATCACCGGCGGGAAGCAGGCCCTTTTCCAGAGCGCGATACATCTTGTATTGCGGCGATTGCAACTCGCCGGCCAACGTCCGTGACAGGGTTTTCTGCTGGACGGCGAATGCTTCCTGTGGCAAGGCAGGGTGCAGTTCGTTGTCGGCCAGCAATTGCATGCCGCGATCGAATCCAGCAGCGGGTACGGCCAATTTGAAATCGGTACCCCCGGATTGAGTTGCGGCGATTTCGTCCAGCGCCTTGTGGAACGCGGTGCGATCAAGACTGGTGCTGCCGTAGTCAAACAACGAACCCAGCAGGCGACCGACGCCTTCCTGGCCTTTGGGTTCCTGCATGCCGGCATCGTTGTCGACATGGCCGACCACGGTGACGGTCTTGCTCACATCGGTGGGCTGCACGATCAGGGTGATGCCATTGTCGAGTTTCATCTCGACCGGACTCAGGGTCCAGTGTGGCATTTCGAGCTTGGCCAGCGACTTCGCTGCCCAATCCGGCAACGCCACATCGAGCTTGTCGTCGCCACCAAATGATTCAGTGCCGCCAAAGCCGGAGCTGTTCGGCGGGCGCTTGCCGTTCGGATCCGGCGTCATGACGACAGTCACGCGTTGATCTGCTTTGAGGTATTCGCGGGCGACGCGATTGACGTCATCCACGCTCACGTTGCGCAGTTGTTCTTCGGCCTGTGCGGGGGAGTCGAGTCCTTGCCATGCCAGAGCTTGCGACCAGGCACTGGCCTGGGTCACGGCGCTGTTCTTGTTGAACTCGAACGAAGCCAGTTCCGAACGCTTGGCCGCTTCGACCAGATCGGCTGACACACCATCCTTGAGCAGTTTGGCCATCACGTCTTCGAGATGTTGCTGCGCTTGCTTGGCGTCGCCACCTTTCGGGAAGCCAACGTTCACAATACCGATGCCGCCGTAACTGAACGGCTGCACGCCAGCGTCGGCACTGAGCACCTTGCCTTGCGCGGCGAGTTCGGAAAGATCGCTGCGCGCATTGTTGAGCACGTCCATCAGGATTTGCGCCGCGGCATTGTCTTTTGCGGTTTGGCCGGGCATGCGATACATGAACCAAACCGAGCCCGTGCCTTCCGGCGTGGTGCTGGCGATGGTTTGCGTCTTGACTGGTTTCAGTTTGGGTTTGGTACGTTTCGGCGTGTCCTGCCGCGGGATATTTCCGAACAGCCTTTTTACGTCCGCCAACGTGGATTTTTGGTCGACGTCGCCGACAATAACCAGGATCGCGTTGTTCGGCACATACCAGTCGTTGTAGAACTGGCGCAGGATCTTCGAGGTGGTCTTGTCGAACGATGGACGCGTGCCCAATGGATCATTTTCGTAGCCCGTGCCGGCATACAGCACGCGCTCGGCTTTTTCGAAAGCCAGATAGCTCGGCTGCGAAATGTCGCGCGAAACCTCTTGTTCGATCGCGCCTTTCTCCAGGCCCCAGTCCTTGTCCGTCAGCAGCGCGCCGCGCATGCGCGAGGCCTCGATGTTGAGCAGGATGTCCAGATACGAGGCCGGGGTGACGAAGTAGTATTGCGTCGCATCGTTGGTGGTGAAGGCGTTGTTCTGTCCGCCCATCTTGCCGGTCATCTCGTTCAACTGCGAACCGGTCATGGTCTTGCTGTCGCGGAACATCATGTGTTCCAGCGCATGCGCCGTCCCGGGATATCCCGGCGGGGTCTGATAACCACCGGCAAGATAGGTGATTTGTGTGGTCACCATTGGCGCCAGCGTGTCGCGCACGATGACCACACGCAGCCCGTTGTCGAGCGTGGCGCGCAAAACGTCGCTCGCAACGGCTGCGGTTGATGAGGGTGCGGTGTCGGCATAAGCGGCACTGGTCAGGCCAGCGATGCCCAGCGCGATGGCACACGCAAGCGGCTTTAGAGAAACAATCTTCATAGGAAAAAGCTCCTTGGGATTATGAAGCGGCGGTAGGGAAACGAAGCGGCGCAGCAATGGCAACGGCAGCCCTTTCGATGTCATCAACGATTCGGCGCAAGGCGGTTGAGCCGAGCAAGCAGTCGGTAATGCTAACTCTGCATCGCGGAGAAACCAACCCAACTAATGGCCACGGACCGACCCGCGTGGGCAGCCAGCGGCGTCGCGCATGGTGATTCAATGGGCACCGATCACCAGCGGCTCGGGTTGCAATTCCACGCCGAATCGCGCGAGAACGCTTGTGCGGATTTGCTGGGCCAGTGCCCAGATTTGCTCGCCGCTGGCGTTTCCGTAGTTGACCAGCACCAGTGCGTGCAGCGTAGAAACACCTGCATCACCTTCGCGCAAGCCTTTGAAATTACATGCTTCAATAAGCCATGCGGCGGATAATTTCTTCGTATTGTTTGCGCCATCCCACACCGGCAACTGCGGATGGTCGGCGTGCAGCTTGTGCGCTTCATCCATGGCAACAATCGGATTCTTGAAAAAACTGCCCGCATTGCCGATCAACGCTGGATTGGGCAACTTGCGCGTGCGCAGGCGAGTCACCGCCTCGGCAACCGTGGCTGCGCTTGGAGATTGCACATTCATGCGCGCCAGTTCTTCGCGCACGCCGGCGTAGTCCAGACGCAATTCGCGAGTGCGCGGCAGCAGGAACTCGACGCGTGTCACTATGTATCGGTTCGGGTCGCGCTTGAATACCGAATCGCGATAAGCGAAGTCGCATTGCGCGTTGTCCAGATAGGCGAATGCCCGTTCGAGTCGATCAAACACTTCGACCTGGTGGATGAATTCGCGCACCTCGACACCGTACGCACCGATGTTCTGGATCGGTGCGGCACCAACACTGCCAGGAATCAAGGCCAGGTTTTCCAACCCCATGTAGCCGTGGCCGAGCGACCAATGCACGAAATCGTTCCAGTTTTCTCCGGCATCGACGCGCACCAGGGCCGCATCAACGCGATCCTCCAGCACGTGGATTCCCTGCGTCGCGATCGACACCACCACACCGGGCCAGTCGCCTACGAACAGCACGTTGCTGCCGCCACCCAGCACCAGCGTCCTGTCCGATTTCAGGGCGCCGAGCTTGAACAGCTCGGGCAGAACCTCGACACGATTCACATCGATTAACAGATCCGTGCGTGCCGGCACCCGAAAAGTGGTTCGACCTTGCAGCGAAGCGTTTTCGAGGACGGTGTACCCCGATGCGCTGGCTCGACCGGTAATCTGCTTACTCATACGCGCCTGCCGTCGGATGAGATCGGTGCGTTGCGCTTGCAAGCCCTCTCCCCCAAGCGCGTCGCGCTGGGGGAGAGCGGGCTATTTGGTTTTGCGTGCACGAATTGCCTCCACGGATTCTCCGATCAGGCTCGGGCCACGATAAATCATGCCGGTGTAGAACTGGACCAAGGCCGCGCCTGCGTCGAACTTGGCGGCAGCGTCAGCGCCTGAAATAATTCCGCCGACGCCGATCAATGGGATCTTGCCACCGACCCGATCTGCCATTTTTCGAAGCAATTGCGTTGCCTTGGTAAACAAAGGCTTGCCCGATAAACCTCCGGTTTGTTCTGCATGCCGGGCGCCGTCAATTGCGTCTCGATCGATCGTGGTATTGGTGCAGATCAAGCCATCAATTTTTGCCGACACCAGCACCTTGGCGATTGCATCGAGTTCGCTGTCGGAAAGATCGGGCGCAATCTTGAGCAGCATCGGCTTGCGTGCGCCGTGTTTGGCGCCAAGCGATTCCTGCGATTCGCGCAGGCTGCCGATCAATCGTTTCAGCGTTTCGGCATGCTGCAAATCGCGCAAGCCTTGGGTGTTTGGCGAGGAGATATTCACGGTGACGTAGCTGGCCGCCGCATAGACGCGTTCAAGGCAAAACAAATAGTCGTCGATGGCGCGCTCGTTCGGCGTGTCCTTGTTTTTGCCGATATTGATGCCGAGTACGCCCGAGTAGCGTGTTTTTTCCACATTTCCCAACAATGCATCGACGCCTTCGTTGTTGAAACCCAGCCGATTGATGACGGCCTGCTGTTCCGGCAGTCGCCACATCCGCGGTTTGGGATTGCCCGGCTGCGCCCGCGGCGTCGTTGTGCCGATCTCGATGAACCCGAAACCCAATGCCGCCAGCGCATCGACATGTGCACCGTTCTTGTCCAGCCCGGCGGCGAGTCCAACCGGATTCGGGAACTCGATACCGAAAACATTCGTCGGCAAGGGTGTCGGCCGAGCCGCAAGCAACGGGTTCAAGCCCGTGCGATACGCCGCCTCGATCGCCGTCAACGAAAAATCGTGCGCGCGTTCGGCGTCAAGACAGAAGAGGAAGGGGCGGGCGAGGGCGTACATTATCGAATGGCAAATCCATTTGACGCGTATGAACGCGGATTCGACGGATAGTTAAAAATTTGATCCGCGTCCATCCACGTTATCCGTGTCTGAATGCTGGTTACTTCTTGCTCAAACGCGGCTGCGAGCTGGCGCGCTTGCCGGCAATTTCGACCATCGTTTCGATGCGAATCAGGCGGCGATCTATATCGTCGGCGCTGTTCGCGAGCTTGTCGACGCTTTTCGAAAGGCGATCAAGGTCATCACGCATTCGCAGCACGTCCTTGAGTACCGCAATTGCGTCGGCGAGTGCACCCATCAGCGTGCAGCGCGGCGTTGTTCGATATTGGCCACTGCGCGCTCGGCAGCTGCAGTGGCGCTGCGCACTGCCTTGCGCATGGACGGAATCGCCTCGCGCAGTTCCTTGGTCAGCGCCGCGAGTTCGCGCGTTTCGCCGATCGAGCTGACGTCGTAGGCCCGCACCGCCTGGCGCACCAATTCGCTGGTGCTCACGCCATGGTTTTCGGCGAGCTTCTTGAAACGACGCTTGTCTTCGGTGGACACAAGTAACGTCACGCGTTGCGTTTTCATCGGCACCTCCAAAACATGCACATGATCATAGCATGCACATGTTGGTGGAAAATTGCCGCGCAATTCAAAACAGCGTCATCCCGGCAGGGATTGTCGGGATCCGGATTGCATGGACGCACGCGCATCAAATCACGTCGCGTCCAACGAGCGGCCAGGGTTCGAGCATCCGATTGGGTTCTTCGCTTTACCAATCCCCAATCCTGAATCCCCAATCCCAGCTTTTTAAAACTCGAACTTGATTCCCTGCGCCAACGGCAATTCGTCGGAATAATTGATCGTATTCGTCTGCCGGCGCATGTACGCCTTCCATGCATCCGAACCCGACTCGCGGCCGCCGCCGGTTTCCTTTTCGCCACCGAATGCACCGCCGATTTCCGCGCCGCTGGTGCCGATATTGACGTTGGCGATACCGCAGTCGGATCCGGCGCTGGACAGGAACGCTTCGGCCGCCTTCACGTTTTGCGTGAAGATGGCGGACGACAAACCCTGCGGCACGCCGTTGTGCGAGCCGATCGCTTCGTCGATGGACTTGAACGGCATCACGTAAAGAATCGGCGCGAAGGTTTCTGTCTGCACGACGTCATCGGAATTCTTGAGACCCGCAATGATCGTCGGCAATACGAAGTTGCCGGGTCGGTCTGCCATCGGCTCACCGCCAGTGAGCACCTTGCCGCCGGCCGACTTGGCTTTGGCAATCGCGGCGGAATAATGGTTCACCGCTTCCGGGCTGTTGAGCGGCCCCATCAGTGTCGTTGCCTGAGTCGGGTCGCCGATTTTCTTTTCGACCTGCTTGTATGCAGCCACCAGCGTGTCGACGACGTTGGCGTAGATCGATTCATGCACGAACAGTCGGCGTGTCGAGGTACAGCGCTGACCGCAAGTACCGACCGCACCGAACACGATTGCCGGAATGGCGATTTTCAGATCGGCCGTCTGGTCGACGATGATCGCATTGTTGCCGCCGAGTTCGAGCAGACTACGTCCCATGCGCTTGGCAACGCGTTCACCGACGTGGCGGCCCACTGCGGTCGAACCGGTGAAGCTGATCAGCGCGATGCGCCGATCGTCGACAAACTTCTTGGCGATTTCTACGCCGGCGTCGTTTATCAGGAAGAACAGGTTCGGAAAACCACCATCCTTGAGCGCTTCGTTGCAGACCTTCATCGACGCAATCGCCGAAAGCGGCGTCTTCGGCGAAGGCTTCCAGATGGAAATATCGCCGCACACCGCGGCGATGAATGCATTCCACGCCCACACCGCAACCGGGAAGTTGAACGCGGAAATAATGCCGATCACGCCGAGTGGATGCCATTGCTCGTACATGCGGTGACCCGGACGCTCGGAGTGCATGGTGTTGCCGTAGAGCATGCGGCTTTGGCCGAGTGCGAAGTCGGCGATATCGATCATCTCCTGCACTTCACCATCGCCCTCAGGTTTGATCTTGCCCATTTCCAGCGCGACCAGCGAACCCAGCGAATCCTTGTGCTTGCGCAGTGCATCGGCGCAAAGCCGAATCGCAGCGCCGCGCTGCGGTGCCGGCGTGGCGCGCCACACCTGGAACGCTTGCTGGGCGCGGGCGACGATCTTCTCGTAGTCGGCGTCCGACGAAGCATGCACGCGACCGATCACCTCGTGCGTGCTCGGGTTGATCACTTCGATGGTGCCGGCGTCGGTGGTCTTTGACCATTCGCCATTGCCCAGATAGGTGCCGGACTCGATCCCGGCCAAGCCGAGCGATTTGAGGATTGCAGCAGACATGGGAACTCCGAAAATACTTGAAAAATGGCCGCGAACGCGGCGTGTAGAACGGCTAATTGTAACAGAGGCCGAAAGACGTATGCTTTTGCTTCCCCTGCGTAGCGGGGGAAGCTGTCCAAAGGACTGATG
>JBDTLA010000120.1:0-23585 GCA_039935035.1 Rudaea sp.
AGCCCCATCGCCCGCGCAACTTTCATGACTGTCGCGAAACTGGGGTTGCCCTCGCCCGATAGCGCCTTATACAGCCCCTCGCGGGTCATGCCGGCATCGCGGGCAAGCTGACTCATGTTGCGGGCGCGGGCGACGACGCCGAGGGCATGGGCAATGAATGCCGGGTCGTCGCCACCTTCCGCCATGGCGGCCTTGAGGTAACCTGCAACATCCTTTTCTGTTTTCAGGTATGCGGCTGAATCCCACCGCGTTGTCTTGATAGGCATGGTCACTCCTGAAGCTGTTCGGCCAACTTGGTCGCTGCCTTGATGTCCTGTTGCTGGCTGCGTTTGTCACCGCCGCATAGCAGAATCACCAGCAGCGCGCCGCGCTGGGTGTAATAAACCCGATAACCGGGACCGTAATCGATCTTCATCTCGCTGACACCGACTTTGAGGACACGGTGCTGGCCCGGATTCCCAGATTCGAGTCGGTCAATGCGCGCTTGGATGCGCAGCCGCGCTTGGCGATCCGCCAGATGTTCGAACCAGTGCACAAAGGCCTCGGTTGTCTTGACGATCACCATATGTGAACTGTAGTCCACAGGCGTGACAACTGTCAACCATGGTTAACATCTACAGCGGTAAACTGCGATCCATTGTCATCGTTCTTGACCGACCGCTTTGCGGCGATCCAGTTAAACGGACGAGCGTCTGGAGTTGGCAGACAACGGCCAGTCGAGCGAGACTGGTGTGCAATTCGAGTAAGAGCAACAACCCCGTTGACGCAAAGGTGGTCAGACGCAATCAGAGGCTGAGCCGTGCAATGTTGCTGTACGAAGGTGCGCAAGCGACCAGCGCTTCGCGGCATCCCCATGCGCTGGAAGTACGAAACAGATTCGCGATCAGCGCCTGGTAATTTCCCATTGCGTCAGGCCTTGATCGCGCGTGCGTGAATCGCGTCGAGCTTGGCCAGCATGTTTACGGTTCGCAAGTGAGTGTAGCGCTTTAGCATCTGCGTCGACTTGTGGCCCGTAATCGCCATGGCTTCCAGATCGCTGAAGCCTGATTCGACCAGACGGCTGGTTCCTTCATGACGTAGATCATGGAAGTGGAGGTCCTTCAATCCCAGCGAATTAATGATGTTCTTCCAGATTTTGCTGAACTGATACGGTTTGCGCTTTCCATCTCGGCCGGGGTTTCCGAAAAAGATGAGGTTCGTGTCGTCGGGCCGTGTTGGATTATCGATTGCCTCGCGCAAAACTTGCGTTGCGAGCATGCTTAGTGGAATTGTTCGGGACTCACCATTTTTCGAGTCTCTGACGTGCGCGATTCGGCGTGGAAGGTCGACGTCCGCAAGGGTTAAGCCAAGCATCTCTCCCATGCGCATGGTCGTTTCGATGGCCAGCCTCACCAGCCAGCCAAGCATCGGATTGCTGTACGCGTCACACGCTGCGAGCAAGCGTTCTTCCTCATTTGCGGACAAACGACGCTCGCGTCCTGGTGCGGGTGTTGGTTTGCGCGTATTGGAGACTGGGTTCTGCACCAACCCAAGTCGCCATTCCTTGATAGCGATCGTAAACGTGTGACTCAGTAAGGCCAGCTCGAGTCGAACCGTAGTAGTGCTCTTGCCCAAGGCAAGGCGTTCGTCGCGATAGCCTGCTACCACCGCTGGCGTAATAGCGGCGAGGGAATATTTTCCTAGAGACTTTGCGATGACAGCTACTCGACTTGCATCGCGAAGCCGGGTAGATGGCTTTTTCTGCGGGGAGATTTCGTGCAGGTAACGATTGAACGCTGAACTGAGAGACATGCGTTCCGTAGATGTGCGCTCGATGTGTACGCCCCGAACCATTTCATCTTCGACGTGGCGGGACCAGTCTTCCGCATCGCGTTTCGTGCGAAAACTTTTGGTCGCCGAAGGCCAACCTTGTTTGCGAATTACGGCCTTCCATTTACCGGAGGGATTTCTAACGATTGTTGCCATTTTTCCACCGCCGGGCGCTCGTCACTGTACCCATACTGTACCCGAGGCCGAAATGGATGTGCAAGGCAACACGTAAGTTATTGATTCAATGGTGGGTCGTATTGGATTCGAACCAATGACCATCGGATTAAAAGTCCGGTGCTCTACCAACTGAGCTAACGACCCTGCTTGAATCAGTTTGCGACGTTATGCATCGCGCAGCGATTGCCGGCTGGGGAACCGGCCACATTGGAGCTTGCGGCGCATTGGCGCATTTGCGAAGTCCCCGAGAGGACGCGCAGTTTATTCGCACGCGTCGAAATCGGCAACCCACATCATTGCCGGGCATAGCGAGTGGGATCGCCGATACCCGCCTCGATGAAGCCCTGCGTGCGTAGTCGGCAGGCGTCGCAATGGCCGCAGGCGTTGCCCTGCGCGTCGGCTCGGTAGCAGGACACGGTGGCGGAAAAATCGACTCCCAAGCGAATGCCTTCGCGAACGATGTCGGCCTTGCTCATGTGCATTAGCGGCGCACGGATGCGCATGACATTGCCTTCTACGCCGGCTTTGGTCGCCACATTGGCCAGACGCTCGAATGCGTCGATGAATACCGGCCGGCAGTCCGGGTAGCCGGAATAGTCCACCGCATTCACGCCGCAGAAAATGTCGGTTGCATCGAGCGTTTCGGCCCAGCCCAGCGCGACGGAAAGCATAATTGTGTTGCGCGCTGGCACATAGGTTACGGGAATGCCCTCGCCGCCCGCATCTGGCACGTCGATGTCGGCGGTCAATGCCGATCCACCGATGCTGCGCAGATCGACATTGACGGTTTTGTGCGCGGCTACACCAAGCATGGCGCACACACGATCCGACGCCTGCAATTCGGAGCTATGGCGCTGGCCGTAGGCGACGCTGAGTGCGTGGACGGCGAATCCCTCTTCCTGTGCGAGCGCGACGACGACGGCTGAATCCATGCCACCGGAGACGAGCACGACGGCATTACGAGTTGATGAATTTTGTTTTGACATGGCGTTGAATATTTTCAAAGTTGGCGATCAGGCATGCGCTCGGTACCGGATATGGCTCCCTCGTTCACACGAGCGCCTGCGGCGCTCGCCCCCATCCGCCTTCGGCACCTTGTAAGTTCTCTTGTAAGTTCTCTTTTCACTTTTCTTGTATGTTGTCTTTACGGTGTTTCACCCCGCACCAGACCGTCACACCTTTGATCACGAGATCGTGGGGAAGCTTGGGTCGGTGCGGGTTTTCTTCCTTACAACCCGAACAGTTGCCAGGGCTTAAAGCCCGCTTCCGCAAGGCCGGGTAACAGGAGCGATGATTATGAACGAATGCTGGGTGGGAATCGATGTAAGCAAGGCGCAGTTGGATGTGTACGTGTCGGCCACCGATCAGGACAGTACGTTTACCAACGACGACGAAGGCATAGGTCAATTGGTGAAGCAATTGGTAACAGCAAAGCCGACGTTGGTCGTACTGGAAGCCACGGGTGGCTTGGAGCGCAGCCTGGTCGAGCAGTTAATCGCAACCACGTTGCCAACCGCGGTAGCCAATCCACGCCAAGTCCGGGATTTCGCCAAGGCCAGTGGCCAACTGGCCAAAACCGATACGCTGGATGCGCGAGTGCTGGCACGGTTTGCGCAGGCAATCCGACCAACACCGCGGGTCCTGCCAGACAAGGCAGCGCAGGACATTGCCGATCAACTGGCGCGGCGTCGGCAATTGGTGGATATGCTTACGATGGAGAAGAATCGCGTGCAGCAGGCACCGAGCCCAACCATTCGCGAAGATATCAACACCCATATCCAGTGGCTGCAAGCCAGATTGGATTCGACTGAGGCTGGTTTGCGTCGTGCAGTGAAAGCCTGCGAACAATGGCAGGCGCAGTGGGATCTGTTGAGCGAAGTCAAAGGCCTCGGCGACGTTACGGTCTTGACCCTGATTAGCGACCTGCCCGAGTTGGGCCGTCTGGATCGCAAAAAGATCGCTACCCTCGTCGGTGTCGCACCCCTCAATCACGACAGCGGCACGCAGCGCGGCAAGCGCCGCATCTGGGGTGGTCGCGCGAATGTGCGCTGCATTCTGTACATGGCCACGCTGTCAGCGGTTCGCTATAACCCGACGTTGCGCACGTTCTACACGCGTCTACTCGCCGCAGGCAAACTCAAGAAAGTCGCTCAGGTCGCATGCATGCGCAAACTACTGACCATTCTCAACGCCATGGTGCGCGACAACGCGCATTGGCGGGAGCCAAACGCCCAGATGGCTTGACTTCAAACACAGTTGCTTCCCCCGCTTGCGGGGGAAGGGAAGCAAGTATTGACCCCGCTTGCGGGGGAAGGGAAGCAAGTATTGACCCCGCTTGCGGAGGAAGGGAACCAAGAGTGGGCCTCGCAAGCAGGGAAAGGAAAGTGAAATGTTGATTCCCGATTCCCGATTCCCGATTCCCGATTCCCGATTCCCGATTCCCGATTCCCGATTCCCGATTTTACAAGCCTCACTTCCCTGGCTGCTCGCCCCACAACAACTTGTGCAACTGCATCTGCATTCGCACGGGCAGGCGATCGGCCAGAATCCATTCGGCTAGATCGGTCGGGGGCAACGACTTGTAGACCGGGGAAAACAGGACATCGCAGCGTTTCGCGATGGTGTGCTCGCGCAGGATTGCGCAGGCCCAATCGTAGTCGGCGCGATCTGCCAAAACGAACTTCACCTGATCGTGCGACCGCAGAGCAGCAAGATTGCTCCACAGGTTGCGTTCGGCTTCGCCGGAACCGGGCGCCTTGATATCCATCACCGTGGTCACGCGCGCATCCACCGCGGAAATATCCAGTGCCCCGGAAGTCTCCAGTGATACCGAAAATCCCGCATCGCACAAGCCAGTGAGTAACGCATGGCAGCGCTTTTGCGCGAGCGGTTCGCCACCGGTCACGCAAACATGCGGCGTTTCATATTTGGCGACTTGATTGACGATGGCATCGATATCATGCCACTCGCCGCCGTGGAAGGCGTATTCGGTATCGCACCACACGCACCGCAACGGGCACCCGGTCAGGCGCACGAATACGCATCGTCGCCCGGCATCGCGCGCTTCGCCCTGCAGGGAATGGAAAATCTCGCTGATGCGCAGGCGCTGCGCTTCGGGCTGGGAGGTTTCGATCATGATGTGAGGACGCGTGATGGAACACGCGCAACCGAAATCAGCTAGCGATGGCCTTCCAGCTTGAGCGCGCGCAAGCGGCCCTGGGCAAGGTTGGCAACGGTGGTGCCGGGATACTTTTGCACGACCTGGTTCAACGTGGCTTCGGATTGATCCCACTGCTTCATTTCATACTGGCAATAGCCGATTTTCAGCAAGGCATCCGGCGCTTTCTGGCTGTCGGGATATTGCGCGAGCAGCTTGTGGAATGTATCCAGGGATACGCCATAGTTTTCGGTGACGTAATACGACTCACCCAGCCAGTAGTAAGCGTTTGGCGCGAGTGCATCGGTTGGATATTGGGCGAGAAACGCCTGAAACAGGCGCGAAGACTCGGCATAACGCCCATCCTTGAGTGCATCGAACGCCTGGGAATAGGCGGTCTGCGCATCTTGTGGATTGGCCGGTGTCACTGGCGCACCCGTATTGTCTGCCGGAACCGCTGGCGTGGCGTTGGCAGTGCCCATGTCGCCTGGAGGCGATTGCACAGCGGTCGAGTCCGTTGGTGTCGACGTTGCCTGCGAAGGCGTAGCCGATCCGGGTGAACCCAACTGGATATCGCTCACAGGAGGATTCGCGTTGTCTGCTGCCGGGGCAGCGGCTGGAGCGGCTGGATTACGCCCTTCCAGACGACCAATTCGCGAATCCAGATCGATGTATTGATCCTTGCCGCGTTGTTTCATGCCATCGAGTTGATGGCGCAATTCTTCGATCTGACCTTGCAGCGTTTGAACTTGCGACTGCAATGCATTGATCTGATTGACCAGCCCGATGTTGCCCCGCGCATCACCGCCCTGAGCTTGCTGCTCAAGATGGGTCACGCGCTCGGCCAGACTCAGGCGTTGTGCGGAAACTGGAGACGCGAAGGTGGTGGCGACCACGCAGGCCGCCACCGAAACACAACACACAATGGTTTTGAAACGACGCATCGGTGCTTATTGCTTGGCCGTGTAGACGATTTCCACGCGGCGGTTCTTCTGCCAGCACGACTCGTTGTGCTCTTTGCACACCGGGCGCTCTTCGCCATAGCTGACGACATTGAGCTGACTGGAAGACGCGCCAGCCGCAGACAGCGCACTGGAAAGGGCATTGCCGCGACGCTCGCCCAAACCCAGGTTGTACTCACGCGTGCCGCGCTCGTCGGCATTGCCTTCAAGCGTTACACGGGCACCCGGAAACTGCTGCAGGTAGGCTGCATGGCAGGCAACTGCCGCCTGGAATTCGGGGCGGATTTCACTGCGATTGAAATCGAAGTAAACCACACGCTGGCGCAGGCAGGAATCCGTATCCAGGCTGTCCACCGTGTATTTGCCGGTGTTGGTCGCAGCCGGGGTTGTATTTTCGGCCACTGGTGTCTGTTCCTGAGTCGGCTTGGTGTTCTTGCCGGCACAAGCAGCCAGCAAGGTGCTGGCAACCACAGCAGTCAACAAAACGCGTATCGGTAATTTCATGATTGTAGGCCTCATGTTATGTTCGGGGGGTATTAAAACCGTTTGATTACGGCATTCTTTTGAATTGGATATTACTGTCCGCGCTGACGGTAGGGCGACCAAGCCGGTTCACGTACATCGCCATCAGCGAGCACCAGACGTTGGCGTACTCTTCCATCGGCCGATACCGCGTAAAGCACGCCGCGGGGGCCTTCGGTTGCGGCATAGAGGATCATGCTTCCATTCGGGGCATAGCTGGGCGATTCATCGAGATTCCCAGGAGAAATCGCCTTGCTTTCGCCCGTTGTCTTGTCCAAAACAGCAATACGATACACATTTCCGTCACCGCGCGCCATAGCGATATGCTTGCCGTCGTAACTGATTGAGGCACGCGCGTTGTAGTCGCCCTGGAAGGTGACCCGGGTCTGATCGCCACCGGTTGCCGGAACTTCATATAACTGCGGTTTGCCGGATCGATCCGAGGTAAACACAATATTCCGGCCATCCGGCATCCAAGCCGCCTCGGTATCGATGGCGAAATGATGGGTCAGCTGGGTCAACTGGCCGTTGGCCAGCTGCATGACATAAATATCGGGATTGCCGGCATAGGAAAGCGTCAACGCCAGCTTGCTGCCGTCGGGCGAGAACGCCGGGGCACCATTGATGCCTTTCTTGGCCGAAACCACTTCGCGCGCGCCGCTGGAAATTTGTTGCACGTAGATGGCCGAGTTGCCGCGTTCAAACGACACATAAGCCAGCTTGTTGCCATCCGGCGCCCACGCTGGCGACAACAGCGGCTCACGCGAACGCACCACGGTTTGTGGATTATGCCCATCCGAATCGGCGACCATGAGTGCGTACTGGATGTTTTTCCCGGTACCTACAGAGGTGACGTAGGCAATTCGCGTCCAGAACGCGCCACGCACGCCGGTGATCTTCTCGTAGACCAGATCGGCGATCTGGTGCGCTACATCACGCAGGCCGGTGCGTTGACCGGTAATGGCCAACGCCAGCAATTGTTGCTGCTTGGCGACATCGTAGAGTTCAAATTCGACGCGTATATCGCCGTTCGTGCCCTCGATCTGGCGCCCAACCACGACGTATGCCTGCTTGAGCATGTTCCAGGTTGCGAACTTGATCTGGTTGCCGCGCGTTGGGAACTCGATAATGTCGGCTTTGTCCATGGCGCGGAATTGACCGCAACGATTCAAATCGTCGTGGATAACGCTGGCAACGTCGGTATCCGGCGGCAGTCCGGCACCTTCGAAGGAGAACGGAATCACGGCGATCGGCGTGGCGCTGGCAGTGCCGTTCTTGATGTCGATCGTCGGCACGCCGCCGCTCAATCCCTGGGCGAACACGGCAACCGTGGCGAACAGCAGCAGCAATGCAACAACGCTCTTCACGATGATCTTTCTTGGCATGGCAATTCCTGTGTTCATCCGTCGTAAGTGAAATTGAAATCGATTTCGCGCCGAAACTCGGCCTCGTAACCCTTGTAGGGCAACGGTGCGGCGCGCTTGACCGCCTGCTCGATGGAACTCCGGGTTAATGGATCGGCATTGCATGGATTGAGCATCTGCACGCCGATGACATCACCACCCGGAATTTGCACGATGCGCAGCATACAATGCAAACCCTGAACGGCGCTGTCCGGGCGTAGCCAATTATCCGTCACCGCATTCTGAATCGCGGCAAAATATTGCGCCTGCAGACTGTTGTCGGCGCCGTTGGATCCACTTTTCGCCTGCTCGGCTTCCGGCACCTGCTGCGACGGGGCCGGCACGGTTTTATGCTGTTTTTCCAGATCCTTCAGTTGCGCGAGTTTTTGCTTTTCGAGCTTCAGGCGCCGATCCGCGGCCTCGCGCTGGCGTTTGACGTCTTGCAGTTGCTGCATGCGTTCACGTTCTTGGCGCTGCTGTTCTTGCAGCAATACCTGTTCCTGGCGATGGCGTTCTTCCTGCACTTTCTTGGCCTGTTCGGCCTGGGCGGCAACTTCAGCGACTTTTTCGCGCTCTACGCGGTCGTTTTGTTGCGGCTGGCTGGGTGGCTCGGGTTTGGGCTCGGGTTGCTTGACCGGCTCGGGCTGTTTCGGCGGCGCGGTCTTGGGCTTTACCGCTTGTGCATGGCGCGGGGCCTGCGGTTTTGGCGCAGCGCTCAAACCGACCAGCTCGGCCTCGATCACCGGGCCGGGCAACTCGATCGGGCGTGTCTTCGTGGTCCACAACAAACCGGCAAAAAACACCGCCACGCAAAATACGTGTACGAACAACGCAAGAACGTATGCGCGAAGTTTGTCGCTCCAGTTTTCCATGTTCCGGCTAACGTTTTTTGCTCGGCGGCGGTTGACTCATCAAACCGACCTTGGCAACCCCGGATTGTTGCAACAACACCATGGCTTGATAGACCTTGCCGTAGTCGACACGTTCATCGCCACCGATAAGCACCGACACTTGCGGATTCTGGCGCACGAACGCGGAAACCTTGGTAACCAGCGCATCGGAATCGATGGGCTCGCGTTGCGCGGTTCCCAAGGTGAGGAAGTAATTGCCATCCTCATCCACACTGATCACGATGGGTTTTTGATCGGCCTGCACCGCCTTGGCCGCAGATTGCGGCAAGTGGATATCCACGCCAAGATTCAACAAGGGCGCGGTGACCATGAAGATAATCAGCAGTACCAGCATCACGTCGATATACGGCACGACGTTGATTTCGGATTTGAGTTTGCGGCGTTTGCGGACGCGTCCGTTGGTTTGCATGGGATTGGTCTGAATTGCGCTTGAGCGCGATCAGCCTTCGTCCAGATGGGTTTGACGCTGCAAGATCGAGGAAAATTCCTCGACAAACGTATCGTAGCGCGTGACCACGCGCTCAACCTTGTTCTGGTAACGGTTGTACGCCCATACCGCCGGAATCGCTGCGATCAAACCCATTGCCGTGGCGATCAGTGCTTCGGAAATACCCGGCGCGACCATCGCGATCGTGGCCTCCTTGACGTTGGCCAGCCCGACAAACGCGACCATGATGCCGGCGACCGTTCCGAGCAGGCCAACATATGGACTGATCGAGCCGACGTTGGCGAGAAATTCAAGGTTTTGCTCAAGTCGGTCGATCTCGCGCGTCATCGCCACACGCATGCCACGCTGCGCGCCTTCGAGTATCGTGCGAGGGTCCATCTGCCGACGCTGACGCAAGCGCGCGAATTCACGAAAACCCGCCTCGAAAATGCTCTCGATACCGGTGACCCGATCGCCACTGGCCGTGACGTCGCGGAACAACCCGGCCAAGTCGGCACCGGACCAGAATCGTTCCTCGAAATCGTCCGCGCCATTCATCGCCCGTCTCAACACCGTCATCTTGCGGAAGATGATGACCCAGGAAAGGAACGAAAACGCCAACAGGATGACCATCACGATCTTGACGAACAAACTCGCGTTCAACGTGAGTTCCAAAACATTGATACCGCCGCTCATGCGTTGATTTGCTCCTGTAGCAATTCATCAGGAATCCGGCGAGGCCGGGAACTGTTTGCGTCGATGCAAGCGGCGCGCACACGGGCTTGAATCAAATGCGCGCCATCACCGCGGCGGAGTATACATTGGCTGAACACCATCGAGGCCGAACGCCGGATGAATGCATCGATGCGCACGTCCAGTTCATCGTCGAGTCGAGCGGAAGCCAGGTAACGCACATTCAATTCTGACACCACGAACAACACGCCTTCGTCTTCGCGCAACTGGCTCTGGCTGATACCTCGCTCGCGCAGCCATTCCGTGCGCGCGCGTTCCAGAAAGCGCAAATAGGCAGCGTGATAGACCACGCCGCCCGCGTCGGTGTCTTCCCAATAGACACGGACGGGCCATGAAAAGATCGGAGCCGTGAGACGTGAGGCGTGAGGCGGAGAAGCATGCTCGCCCATCAGCTTGGTTCTTTGGCTTGTGGCTTTCCGATTCCCGAATCCCCATTCCCCATTCCCGGTTCTTGCGTCCCGAGTCCCTGCTCCTCAAACAAACCCTCAGTTAGCGGCCGCCGTGGCGGCTTCAGGCCGAGATGCCGATACGCCTTGCTCGTGGCCATGCGGCCGCGCGCGGTGCGCATCAGGAAGCCCTGCTGGATCAGGTAGGGCTCCAGGACATCTTCAATGGTGCCGCGTTCTTCCGAGAGTGCGGCAGCCAGCGATTCCACGCCAACCGGGCCGCCATCGAAGTGTTCGATGATCGTGTTCAACAGTCGTCGGTCGAGCGAATCGAATCCTTCGGCGTCGACTTTCAACATTTCCATCGCGGCGATAGCGACGGCGGACGTGATCGTGCCATCGGCCTTGATCTGGGCGAAGTCGCGTACGCGACGCAACAAGCGATTGGCGATGCGCGGCGTTCCGCGTGCGCGCTGGGCGATTTGGGTGGCACCTTCGCCGTCACACGGGATGTTCAGGATTTGCGCCGAACGCCGCACGATCGCGGTCAATTCCGCAGGTGTATAAAATTCCAGCCGTTGCACGATACCGAAACGGTCGCGCAACGGGCTTGTCAACAACCCGGCACGCGTGGTCGCGCCGATCAGGGTGAAAGGCGGCAGATCGAGTTTGATCGAACGCGCGGCCGGGCCCTCGCCGATCATGATATCGATCTGGCAATCTTCCATGGCCGGATAGAGGATTTCCTCGACTACTGGCGACAAGCGGTGGATTTCATCAACGAACAACACGTCGCGCGGCTGCAGGTTGGTCAGCAATGCCGCAAGATCACCGGCGCGTTCGATGACGGGGCCTGACGTGCCACGCAGGTTCACGCCGAGCTCGTTTGCAATGACATGCGCAAGCGTGGTCTTGCCCAAACCGGGCGGCCCGAAGATCAATACATGATCGAGCGCTTCACCGCGCCGGCGCGCCGCCTCGATGTAGATGGCCAACTGCTCCTTGACCGCCTGCTGGCCGAGATATTCGGCCAATCGCGACGGACGAATGCTGGTTTCCAGCGTCTCGTCATCGCCGCTGTTGGCTGGGGTGATAACGCGATCAACGCTCATGCGGGGATTATGACAGGCGGGCGCGGTGAGCGGTGAACGGGAGCGGTTGAAAAAGCTCGTCATTCCCGTCTGCGTGGGAAGGACGAGCTTCTGATTTTACGAATCCCGAGTCACGCTTCCTTATCCCCGCTCTACGAAGCCTCAATCCCGAATCCCGAATCTCGAATCCGAGCTCCAACCAATCAGATCTCAACCTGCGTTCCCAACTCGATCAAACGATTGCCCGGGATGTGGAAAAATGCCGTGGCCGGAGTGGCATTGCGTGCAAGGAAGGCGAACAGTTTGTCACGCCATAGGGGCATGCCATGGCGGCGATCGGTGGCGACGATGCTTTCGCGACTGATGAAGAAGGTTGTATCCATCATGTCGAAGCCCAAGCCCTTGGCCGAGCAGCTGGACAATGCTGCAGGCACGTCGGGGTCTTCGGCAAATCCGAATCGCAATGTCAGGCGGAAAAAATCATTGCCGAGTGCCGTGATCTCGGTACGTTCGCTGTACTCGGCAACCGGCTGGTCAAGCGTTTCCACCGTCATCAGGATATTGCGCTCGTGCAGCACTTTGTTGTGCTTGAGGTTGTGCAACAACGCGTTCGGTACCGCTTCGGCGTTGGCGGTCAAGAAAATCGCCGTGCCCGGAACGCGCAGCGGCGGATGCTCGGCCAGACTTGCGATGAATGGATCCAACGCCAGGCCGCCTTGTCGAATTTCGCGCAATACCAGGTCGCGCCCGCGTCGCCACGTACTCATGATGGTGAACACGATGACGCCAAGCACCAGTGGCAACCAGCCGCCGTGCACGACCTTGTCCGCATTGCCGCTCAGGAACGAAAGATCGACCACGAGGAACAAGCCGCTCAACGCGATCGTGCGCGGCCACGACCAATGCCAGAGTTTGCGGAAGATGAAAATCATCAGGACGGAATCGATCGTCATCGTGCCGACCACGGCGATTCCATAGGCTGCGGCCAGGTTCGCCGAAGATCGAAAACCAACCACGACTGCGATCGTCAACACCAACAACATGCGATTGATCCAGGGCAGATAAATTTGGCCCATGGTTCGATCCGAGGTGTGGCGCACTTCCATGCGCGGCAGGAAACCCAGCTGGATGGCTTCGCGCGAAACCGAAAATGCACCGGAAATGACCGCCTGCGACGCGATCACCGCGGCCATCGTCGACAGGGCAATCATCGGGTAAAGCAATGGTTCCGGCACCAGCTTGTAGAACGGATTGACTGCCGCATGTGGGTCGTGCAAAAGCAACGCGCCCTGCCCGAAATAATTGATTACCAGACCCGGCAGAACATATCCGAACCAGGACAGGCGAATCGGTTTTTTGCCGAAATGGCCCATGTCCGCGTACAGCGCCTCGGCACCGGTGATGCACAAGACGACCGAGCCCAGGGCAAAAAATGCCGACAACCCGTTATTCATGAAAAACTCGATCGCGTAATACGGCGACAAGGCACGCAATACCAGCGGGTGCTGCGCGATCTGAATTCCTCCCAACACAGCCAATGTCGCAAACCATAGCAACATGATCGGCGCGAATACGGCGCCTACTTTTCCGGTGCCGTGATTCTGGAATACGAACAGCAAGATAATGATCAGCGCAGCCAGCGGCACAATCCAATGGCTCAGTGCCGGGGCAGCAACCTGCAGGCCTTCCACCGCCGACAGCACGGTCATCGCCGGCGTGATTACGCCATCGCCAAAAAACAACGATGCGCCAAACAGGCCCAGCATGGCGATCAGCCAACGCGCGCGCACGCTGCCTTTGACGCTGCGTTGCGCCAGCGCGGTCAGTGCCATGATGCCGCCTTCGCCCTTGTTGTCCGCGCGCATGATGAAGCTGGCGTACTTGATCGAAACCACCAGCATCATCGACCAGAACACCAGCGACAGGATGCCCAAAACGTTGGCCGCCGTCGGCGTCACGCCCTGCTCGCCGAAAGTCTCCTTCATCGTATACAGCGGACTTGTACCGATATCGCCGTAAACGACGCCGAGCGCGCCCAGCGCAAGACCGGTCAAGGCCTTGCGTGTTGGCGTATTGGTCGCATGGATGGATTCGGTCATCGCTCAGCCTTCTACTTCAACGCTGCCTTGAGCGCTTTGCGAATAATGGTTTCGGCGCTATCGCCGGACTCCGCAGCGGCAGCCACCATACGCGCAACTTCGGCAGGTTTATAGCCCAGTTGTTGCAGCGCCACGGTCGCTTCGGATTGCGCATCGCGTGGGCGCGTACCGCCTTGGGCATCGATGCGTGCAAAAGCGATGCCGTCGACGCGATCGCGCAGTTCAATAATGATGCGTTCTGCGGTTTTCTTGCCAATGCCCGGAATGCGCGATAGCGCGGCAATATCGGCGGTATGAACTTGTTGCGCAAATTCATCGACCGATGCACCGGACAACACGGCCAGCGCGATCTTCGCGCCGATGCCACTGACGCGCAACAAGTTGCGAAACAAGCTGCGTTCGCTTTCGCGCAAGAACCCGTACAGGGCGACGGTATCTTCCTTGACGGCGTAATGCGTGAACACGGCGACGCTGCCGCCGACTTCCGGCAGTTCGAAAATCGTTGACAACGGCGCTTCGAGTTCGTAGCCGACGCCACCGACATCGATCACCAGCCATGGCGGCTGCTTTGATGCCAGCGTTCCCCTGAGGCGTCCGATCATCGCCGCCGTCTCCATGCACTGCGCGGAATGCCAATGCGTAGCACGCTGGCGCGTGTGTGCGCGTGAGTCAGCGCAACGGCCAGCGCATCGGCGGCATCTGGTTGTATTTTTCTCGGAATGTTCAAAAGTATACCGATCATGTGCTGAATCTGTACCTTGTCCGCAGCACCGCCGCCAACCACCGCCTGCTTGATTTCCTTGGCCGCATATTCGGACACTTCCAGGCCCTTGTGAACCGCTGCGCAAATCGCCGCGCCGCGTGCCTGGCCAAGCTTCAACGCCGAATCCGGATTGCGCGCCATGAACACACGCTCGATCGCCACTTCATCGGGGTGATGCTGATCGATCAAACTGCAGATTTCCTCGAAAATTTGTTTCAGCCGCAGTGCAAACGTCTCATTGTCGAGCACGTTCAGCGCGCAATGAAACACATGGCGCAGACTCCCGTCGGAATCGGCGTCGATCATGCCGATGCCGGTGCGCTGCGAACCGGGGTCGATACCGAGAATGCGGGTCATGGGGGAGGCGCGAGAACTGAGGGGAGTGGACGACAGGAGTACGGGGAGACGGAAAGAAGGGGGCGTGAGCGGTGAAAGGCCTAAACGGCTCGTCATTCCCGCGAAGGCGGCAATGACGAGCTTTTGACCTTACGATTTCCGAATCCCGATTCCCGGCTTTTCAAGCCCCAAATTCTACCACGGTCACCCGGCACGCCTACCCTCAATCTCCCTGCGCAAACCGCGCTTCACGCAGAAAGGCAATCGTCTGTTCGGCGGCCTGTGCGGAGAACAACAATCCGGTGTGAGTGGCCGGTACGATGCAATGATCGGTCAGGCCCGGCAGTTGCGTCTCCGCGACGCTTACCGTGCCGTCGTGCGGGGATGTCAGCGCACCCACTGCGAAACCGAAGCCGATTGGCAAGCGCCCGGCAATCACGCCCACGGCCTGCTTGCCGTCCCAGCGTTCCAGACCGTCGCGCAGGATGCCCAGATTCTTGCCAATCAAATAGCCACCACCAGGCAACCGCGCCACACCACGCGCGACCGCGCTGCCGCGCAATGGTGAGCCCAGACAAACCACACGTCCACGGGTGAGTTTCGGCGCACGCTGCAATGCCTGCAACGCAACCAGCCCTCCCAGACTGTGACCGACGAAATGGACATTGCCGTTGCCGGCACCGCTGGCGCGCTGCGCCAACCGATCGACCTCCATATCCACGCCATGCGTCACGCTGGCGTAGTCAAACAACTCGACGCTGAACCCTGCACGCTCCAACCGGTTGCGCAATGCAATCAGGGTGAACGCACGCATCCACAACCCGTGCAGCAGAATGACATGTTCTTGCATAGTCGAAATGTTTGATACGCAATCGTTCTATTCAGTTCCCGCTTCCCGATTACCCGCCGCCGGCTTCTTCACCACGCGCACATGCAGCTCCTGCAATTGAGCCTCAGGAACCGTCGAGGGTGCGCCAGTCATCAGGCACTGGGCCGACGTGGTTTTCGGGAACGCGATCACCTCGCGAATGGAATCGGTACCGGCCATGAGTGCGGCGATACGGTCGATGCCGAAGGCGATGCCACCATGCGGCGGCGCGCCGAATTTGAGCGCATCGAGCAGAAAGCCGAACTTGGCTTGCGCTTCTTCGGCACCGATGCCAAGCAGTTCAAACACGGCACTTTGCATTTCCGGATGATGGATACGGATCGAGCCACCACCGATCTCATTGCCGTTAAGCACCATGTCGTAACCGCGCGACACTGCGGTCGCCGCATTCGCGTTGAGATCGGCGACATCGTCGATCTTGGGCGCGGTGAATGGATGATGCAAGGCGACGAAGCGTTTGTCCGCGTGATCGTACTCAAACATCGGGAAGTCCGTGACCCATAGTGGCTTCCAAGAGTTCTCGACGAGTCCGTTGTCTTGCGCGACCTTCAAGCGCAGCGCGCCCATGAAATCGCTGACGGTTTTGTACGGACCCGCACCGAAGAAGATGACATCGCCACTTTGTGCGCCGACTGCCTTGAGCACGCCGTTGAGCGCTGTATCGTCGAGAAACTTGATGATCGGCGAGGTCATGCCCTCACGACCCTTGGCGATATCGTCGATGCGAATCCAGGCCAGGCCCCTGGCGCCATAGCGCGCCACGTACACGCCCAGATCATCCAGGTATTTGCGCGTTTGCGATGCACCGTTGGGCAGGCGCAATGCCGCGACACGACCACCCGCATCGTTGGCCGGACCGCTGAACACCTTGAATTCGACATGCTTGACGTGTTCGGCAATATCAACCAGTTCGAGTTTTACACGCAGGTCGGGTTTGTCCGAACCGAAGCGGCGCATTGCCTCGGCATATTCCATGCGCGGGAATGGGTCGTCCAGATCAACGTTGATGACCTGCTTGAAGATGTGACGGATCAAGCCCTCGACGCAATCCTGTACGTCGCGTTCTTCGACGAACGCAAACTCCATGTCGAGCTGGGTGAATTCGAGTTGGCGATCCGCGCGCAGTGCTTCGTCGCGGAAGCAACGTGCGATCTGGTAGTAGCGATCGAAGCCGGCCACCATCAGGATCTGCTTGAACAACTGCGGCGATTGCGGCAAGGCATAGAACTCGCCGGGCTGTGTGCGTGCCGGCACCAGGAAGTCGCGCGCGCCTTCTGGCGTGGCGCGGGTCAGGATCGGGGTTTCGATGTCCTGGAAATCGCGCGCATCCAGATATGCGCGTATTGCCGAGACCAGCCGCGTGCGTAAACGCATGCGCTGCTGCATTTCCGGACGGCGCAAATCCAGGTAGCGCCAACGCATGCGCACTTCCTCACCCACTGAGTCGTCAAGCATGAACGGCAATGGCGCGGCGGCATTGAGCACTTCGACGCTTTCGGCCAACACTTCGATCTTGCCGCTGCGCAGGCGCTCGTTGATCTGATTGATTGGGCGCGCGCGCACCTTTCCGCGAATGCGCAGGCAATACTCGTAACGCACGTGTTCGGCCGCTTTGAACGCCGCGGCATTATCCGGTTCGATCACCACCTGGACCACGCCTTCGTGGTCGCGCATGTCGACGAAAATCACACCGCCGTGATCGCGGCGGGTATCAACCCAACCGCATAAAACGACATCGTGATCGATCAGCGCCTCATCAACGAGGCCGCAGTGGTGGGTACGCATGCATGAAACTCCGTGGCACCCGGCAACCGGCCGCCTGTTTGACTGTGGAAAAGGGGCCGAATCCTAGCATGGATGCGGCGGTCGCCGCGTGCCGGTCGATTGGCAATCTTTCGTCAGCCCGACCCACGCGTTTGCCGAAAATCCACGCGAACGGCAATAGCAACTGAAAAGCGGCAAAAAAAATGCCCGTCGTTGACGGGCATTTCCTGAAAAACGCGACAGCGCCTAACGCCAGCGACGATCGATCGTGAAGATGCCGGCGCAACCCTGGACTACCCAGACGCCTGCGCGGTTCGAGCCAAACGTACGGCCTTCGACACACGGCGAACCAGAAGTCTGGCGGCGCAAACGGGCGTGGCCGCCACGACCCAGATCCGCAGCACAGAAGTTGTATTCGTAATTGTGGCTGGAACAACTGATCTCGAAGCGGTGATTCCAGCCGGAAGGCGGATTCCAGCCGCTCTGTCCCTGGTAACCGCCACCGACTTCCGCGAAGCGTCCGGCACAACCGCCATCAACCCAGATGGTACCGCGTGAAAAGCCCCAATTCTGCCCACGCCGACACGGCGTCGATGAGATCTGTCCGACCAACCGCGCATCGCGCCATTGCACGCGGCAATATGCGCGACGATAACTCTCGCTTTTACAATCAACCACCTGCCCGCGATCCTGATCGTAACCGTAACCGTGACGCTGCGCGTGCACCGTTTGTGCAGGCAGGCTGCACAATGCTACCAACAATGAGACCCCAGCAAAAATTCGAATCGACATCATGTCTTTCTCCTGTTGTGGAACTGCACCCGGAGTGTATCGCAAGAAACCTTAACGGCTTTCGCAGACCCGAATCGGCGTATTCGTCGAGAGCACATTCCGGAGAAAAAACCGCCGCTTAGGTCGGATTTTGACTCGAACTGGTCGATTTTGCTTTGGTTTCCGCAGCAGGCTTTTCCACCGACTTTGGCGCCGGTTTGGCATCTGCGGCATCAGTTTTCGCTGTTTCAGCTGCGACTTTCGGCGCTTCCTGCGAACCGGCCAGATTGTGCTTTTTTTCGCCATCTTTCTTGAAGTCGGTTTCGTACCAGCCGCTGCCAGCAAGGCGAAACGACGGTGCCGTCAGACAACGCTTGATCGTGTGTTTGCCGCACTCCGGACAGGCATCGGGGTCGGGATCAGACAGCTTTTGCAGGCGATCGAAGTGATTGCCGCAGGTGATGCATTGGAATTCGTAGATGGGCATGGTTATTTGTTGAGGGTTGAGGGTTGAGGGTTGAGGGTTGAAGCTTACGCTGCCGCGGCGTGATGCGTGAAGGCCGGAAGGTAGCGTGCGCTATGAGCTGATACTTTTATGCTTTCGCAGCATGCTGCGCGAAAACCAGGCGGCCCTCGCGCGCGTCGACGTCGATGATATCGCCAGACGCAAACTTTCCGGCAAGGATTTCCTTCACCAGTGGGTTTTCCAGCTGCTGCTGGATTTCGCGCTTGTGCGGTCGCGTGTCGTAGACCGGATCGAAGCCGATGCTGCCGAGCAGGTCCATCGCTTTGTCCGACAAGCGCAACGCGAGCTGGCGTTATCGGTTCGATCACGACGAGGGATTTTGCTGCGCTGGGAACAAACGACCGCCAAAGGGCGGGCGTTTTTTGACGCTGCCGCGCAGACGGCGGCGAGCACCGTCGGCTAACGCCAGTGCCGATCCACGGCAAATATGCCGGCACCACCTTGATGCGCCCAGATGCCAGCGCGATTCCAGCCCCGGGGTACGGCCTTCGACGCACGTCGATTTAGCCGTCTGCCGATGCAAAAAACCTGGCGTTTGCGCGCCAAACATTCAAACCCGCGACGTGGTTGCAGCACATGTAGCGAGCGCCTATGCTTGGCTGCGGGAAAATATGGGGCGGGGCATGAGCGTTGCGATGCGCGAAATCGGTTCGCCGGATCCGGCCGTGCAACACCTGCATCGCGCCGCGGTGACCGACCCGGGCCAGCCGCAAGTCTGGCGACAACTGGGCGACCGTCTGGATGCAACCGGCGATCGCGAAGGCGCGGCTTGCGCGTATCTGGAACATGTCCGCCACGCGGTGCGCGATCCTGCACTGATGCGTGCCGCTGCCGCGCTGCATAGCAACGAGATTCCCACCGCCGAACGCCTGCTGAAGGCGCATCTGAAGCAGGCCCCGACCGATGTCGCTGCGATCCGTATGCTGGCGGAACTCGCGGTGCGCCTGGATCGCTGCGAGGACGCGCAGCACCTGCTCGAGCGTTGCCTCGATTTGGCGCCGCAGTTTTTCGAAGCTCGCCACAACTACGCGATCGTGCTGCATCGTCTTAACCAGCCGGCCTCAGCGCTTGCCCAGCTCGAGCGGTTGCTGCGCGTGGCGCCCGCCGACCCGGCGCTGCGCAATCTGCAAGCCGCGGTGCTGTGCCGCACCGGCGACTACGAACCGGCCATCGCCATCTACGAGGACCTGCTGGGTGCACATCCGCAGCACGCGCAGGTGTGGCTGAGCTGTGGCCACGCGCTGAAAACTGCCGGCCACGGCGAACGCGCAATCTCCGCGTACCGGCGCTGCATCGAACTCGAGCCGGATTTCGGCGAGGCGTACTGGAGCCTGGCCAACCTCAAGACTTTTCGCTTCGAAGCGGCCGATCTGGCCGCGATGCGCACCGCGATCGCCCGCACCGACCTGGCCGATGAGCACCGTCTGCATTTCGAGTTCGCCGTAGCCAAGGCGCTGGAGGACCGCGCCGAATACGCCGATGCCTTCGCCCACTACGCAGGCGCGAACGCCCTGCGCCGGCAGCAGATTGCCTACAGCGCGGACGACACGAGCGAGCGCATGCGCTACGTGCGTGAAACCTATACCGCCGATTTCTTCCGCGCCCGCGCCGGCGCAGGACACGCTGCGCCGGACCCGATCTTCATCGTCGGCCTGCCGCGTGCAGGTTCCACCCTCATCGAACAGATCCTGGCCAGCCACCCTGACGTGGAAGGCACGATGGAACTACCGGAAATCGTCTCGCTCACTCGCACCCTGCGCGAACGCGCCGGCAGCCGCGCACCCGGCGCCTATCATCAGGCGCTGGCACAACTGGATACGGCGCAGCTGCGCGAACTTGGTGCCCAGTATCTCGCGGGCACACGCATCCACCGCAAGCTCGGACGCACGTTTTTCATCGACAAGATGCCGAACAATTTCGCCCACATCGGCCTGATCCACCTGATCCTTCCGAACGCGAAAATCATCGACGCACGCCGGCATCCACTCGCCTGCTGCCTGTCGGGTTTCAAGCAGCATTTCGCGCGTGGTCAGAATTTCGCCTACAGCCTCGAGGATCTGGGTCGCTACTGGCGTGATTACGCCGAGCTGATGGCGCATTTCGACGACGTGCTTCCCGGTCGCGTGCTGCGTGTGCATTACGAGGACATGGTCGCGCACACCGAACGCGAAGTGCGCCGCTTGCTCGATTATTGCGGACTGCCGTTCGCTTCGGCCTGTCTGCGTTTTTTCGAGAATGATCGGCCGGTGCGTACCGCCAGTTCCGAACAGGTGCGCCAGCCGATCTACCGCGCCGGGCTGGACCAGTGGCGCCAATTTGAACCGTGGCTGGCGCCGCTTACGGCGGCGCTCGGCCCCTCGCTCGCGGCCTATCCGGCTACGGAAAATTTCAGCACGTGATCCTATCGCCAACGGACAGGCATACAAAAAACAACAACCGATACCGAGGATTCAATGTCATGAAAACCAAAACCCGCCTTCACTGCCGTCGGCGCGCCATCATGGCGCGTCTGCCACTGGCCGCGGCAATCCATCTGGCCTGCCTCGCACCGGTGTTCGCCGCGGACGCCGATCAGAACCAGAGCACCACGCAGCCGGCGGATACGGGCGCCCAGACCAAGGAAAAATCCAACCAGCTGCAGACCATCACAGTGACCGCGCAAAAGCGTACCGAGAACGTGCAGGATGTGCCGATCAGCATGAACGTGCTCAGCACCGACACGCTGCAGCAGATGAATGTTGCCGACATGCACGATTACGTCAAGCTGCTGCCGAGCGTGGCGATCCAGACGCTGTTCCTGGGTTTTTCCCAGGTCTACATGCGCGGCGTGGCCAGCGGCAGCAACGGCAATCACTCCGGCCCGCTGCCGAGCGTCGGCATCTATCTGGACGAAGAACCAATCACGACAGTCCAGGGCGCGCTGGACATGAACATCTACGACGTCGAACGCGTCGAGGCACTGTCCGGCCCGCAAGGCACCTTGTACGGTGCCAGTTCCGAATCCGGCACGATTCGCATCATTACCAACAAGCCTGACCCGACGGCGTTTTCCGCCAGTGTCAGCACCGAAGTCAATGCCATCGACAACGGCGGCGTCGGCTACGTCACCCAGGGCTACGTGAACCTGCCGATCTCCTCGAACGCGGCGCTGCGTCTGGTCGGTTGGAGCAAGACTGATGCCGGCTACATCGACAATGTCTACGGCACGCGCACCTATCCGACCTCGGGTATCGTCGCCAACAACGCCGATCGCGCAAAGAAAAATTACAACGATGCTGACACTCGCGGCGCGCGCGCAGCGCTGAAGATCGACCTCAACGACAACTGGTCGATCACCCCCACCTTGGTCGGCCAGACCCAGCACGCCAACGGCATCAACGCATTCGACCCGCAAGTGGGCGATCTTAAACTCACGCACTTTTATCCGGAAAACCTTGATGACCGCTGGGTACAGGCGGCGCTGACAGTCAAGGGCAAGATCGGCAATTTCGACGTGACCTACGCGTACGCGCACCTGAACCGCGACGATCACTACCAGCAGGATTACAGCGATTACGCATTCTGGTACGACACCCTGTACGGCTACGGCAGCTACATCCACGACAACAATGGCAACCTGATCAACCCGGCCCAGCACATCACCGGCATCGACAAATACCGCAAGACCAGCAATGAACTGCGCATCTCCTCGCCGCGCGAGGAGCGCTTCCGCTTCATCGCCGGTGTGTTCGACGAGCGCCAGTCACACGACATCAACCAGCAATACATCATCGATGGGCTGGGCTCGGACCTGTCCGTCACCGGCTGGCCCAACACCTTGTGGCTGACCCAGCAACTTCGTACGGACAACGATTCGGCCGCTTTCGGCGAAATGGACTTCGACATCACCGACCGGCTCACGGCCACACTCGGCGGGCGCTACTACCGCACCGACAACGGACTGAAAGGCTTCTATGGATTCGCACCGGGCTATAGCAGTTCGCAAGGCGAAGCGACGTGCTTTACGCCCTTGGTCCCGTTTCACGGCGCGCCGTGTTCGGACCTGGACAAGGACACCAAGGAAAACGGTTCGCTGGGCAAGGCCAACCTCACCTACAAGCTGGATGCGGACAAGATGATCTACGCTACCTGGTCGCAGGGCTTCCGGCCGGGCGGCGTCAATCGACGCGGTTCTTTGCCGCCGTACAAGTCCGACTCGCTGGACAACTACGAATTCGGCTGGAAAACCGAATGGCTGGATCATCACCTGCTGTGGAACGGCGCGGTATTTCAGGAAAACTGGAAGGATTTCCAGTTCTCGCTGCTCGGTCAAAATGGCCTGACTGAAATCAAGAACGCCAACCAGGCACGCATTCGCGGAATGGAAATGAGCCTGGGTTGGGCCGCGACCTACAACCTCACCTTGTCGGCGGGTTTGGCGCTGTACGATGCGGTGCTGACTCAAAATTACTGCGGCACCACCGATGCCGATGGCAATCCAGTCACCGACTGCACCGATCCGCAGGCACCCAGCGGCACGCGCCTGCCATTGACGGCGCGCGAGAAAGGCAATATCACTGCGCGCTACAGCTTCGACGTGCGCGGCTTCGACAGTTACTGGCAGATCGCGACGTTCTTCGAAGGCCGCCGCGGCACCGATTTGCGCCTGAAGGAAAATGCGATCATCGGCGACATGCCCGGCTACGCCACCGTGGATCTATCGGCCGGCTTCAAGAAAGGCTTGTGGTCGTACGATGCGTATCTGAAAAACGCATTCGACAGCCGCGGCCAACTCGCCCGCTACGCCGAATGCGCCACCGACGTGTGCGGCCCGCAAACCTATATCGTGCCGGTCCAACC